>DJYW01000048.1:466-53453 GCA_002450255.1 Gammaproteobacteria bacterium UBA6968 | reverse complement strand
GTCACCGCAGTTTGTGATCGAGTATTGATTTTGAGGAGCGGTGCGCTCGTAGTGGATGAAAGCTTGGCGACGCTCACGCGGGCGGACGGTGTGGAGCTAAGTACAGACGCGGCAGTCGATGTGTCCTCTGTGTTGGCCAACGTCAGTGAAGTGTTAAGTGCGATGCCAATAGATGCGGGTCGTTGGCACATTCAAGGGCAGGATACCGTCGCCAATGAGGCACTCGCGGCTAAGGTCACTCAGGCGATGGTGGCTCGCGCCGAAGCGGTGTACGCAATTCATCCTAAAGTGCGCAATTTGGATGCCTTATTCGCCGCGCCTGTCGCAGCAGAGGAGACCGGTCATGCGAGCTAGTGTGATTTACGAAACGATGCGCAAAGAGGTTGCGCAGTTTTTTCTGTCTCCGGTTGCGTATTTGTTTATCGGCGCCTTTCTTGCCGTGACGCTGTATCTGTTCTTCTGGGGTGCTGCATTTTTCGCGCGGAACATCGCCGACATTCGCCCGGTGTTTGAATCGCTTCCTGTGCTGCTGATCTTCCTCGCCGCTGCCCTGAGCATGCGGATGTGGAGTGAGGAGCGACGCAGCGGCACCTTGGAGTTTGTTGCCACGCTGCCGGTTAGTACAGGGGAGCTGGTAATCGGCAAACTATTGGCGTGTTGGGCATTGTTAGGTTTGTCTTTGTTACTTACTTTGCCTTTGCCTATTACAGTCGCGGCGTTGGGCGATTTGGATTGGGGTCCCGTCGGTAGTGGCTATCTCGCGGCTATGCTTTTAGGTGGGGCATATCTTGCGATTGGGCTTTTTGTCAGCGCACGCACAGACAGCCAAATGGTGAGCCTCATCGTCTCTGTAATGCTTTGCGGCACGTTTTATTTATTAGGCTCAGAGGCGATCACCGAGTTGATGAGCACCGAGGTTCGGCAGCTGCTCGTAGCGCTTGGTAGTGGTTCTCGGTTTGAGTCGATTACGCGGGGGTTGATTGATTTTCGCGACATGTATTTTTACGGATCGATCATAGGCATCTTTGTGCTGCTCAATGTTTACGCCCTGAATAGTGAGCGATGGGCTACCGACAACCATGCTGCCGGGCATTCGCGTCAACGCTTGATCGCCACCTTGGCAATCGCGAATTTGGCGTTGGCCAATGTTTGGCTGGCGCCGGTCAATACGCTGCGTTTCGATAGCACCCAAGGCCAGATTTACTCCATTTCCCCGGCAACTCAAACCTATCTTGCGCAGCTAAAAGAACCGCTCTTAATTCGTGGTTACTTCAGCGCTAAAACGCATCCCCTGCTCGCACCCCTGGTGCCGCAGCTGGCGAATTTGCTGCAGGAGTACGAAGTCGCAGGTAATGGCCAAGTACGCGTTGAAATCGTCGATCCGGCAGAAGATCCCGCAATCGAAAATGAAGCTAATACGAAATACGGTATCCAGGCCTTTCCTTTTCAAAGCGCTGATCGTTATCAGGTTAGCCTGGTCAACTCGTATTTCGATGTGCTCGTAGCGTACGGCGACGAGTATCAGGTTTTGAACTATGAAGATTTGATCGAGTTCAAAGCGAACTCTGAAGTGGATTTGGACGTCCGTCTAAAAAATCCGGAATTCGACATCACTCGCAGCATCAAAAAGGTCATCTATGGATTTCAAGGTGGTGAATCAATATTCGCCAATATCAATCAGCCGGTAACCTTTACAGGCTATCTCTCTCGCGACGAACTGCTACCGCCGGAATTAATCGACTTCAAGGCAACGCTAATGCAGGAGTTAGCGCAGTTAGCCGAGCAAGGTGGCGATCTGTTCAGCTATCGCTTTATGGAGCCTGAAGCGGATGAGGGCGCTATCGCTGCTGAAATAGGCGATGTCTATGGCTTCCAGCCCATGGCTTTGAGTCTGTTGGATGAAAAGCGGTTTTTCTTTTATTTGACGTTACAGGGCGAAACTGGCGGTAGTGCGCCCACCGTGGTGCAAATCCCTTTGCCGGTTGGGTTCGCCGCTGAGGGGTTACAGCAGAGCCTAAAAGAAGGGCTTAAGCGTTACGCGCAGGGCTTATTGCGGACGGTTGTGGTTAGCTCGCCACAAGCGGTACCGATGTATATGCAGTCGCAGGGTCAATCACCGACTAATCAATTCGAGCAATTGAAGAATGCGCTGCGCCAGGACTTCAATGTCGTGGATGACGACTTGAGTTCCGGCGAGGTGCCTTCTGCGGCTGATTTATTGATGGTGTTGGATCCTACCGACTTCGATGCCAAGCAGCGTTTTGCGGTAGACCAGTTTTTGATGCGCGGCGGTACGGTTGTGGTGGTAAGCGGCGCATTCGCTACCGAGTTTGGGCAGCGCACACTGCAGGCTCGACCGCGCACCAGCGGGTTGCGTGACTGGTTGGCGCATCATGGCGTAAGCCTGGCCGACAAATTGGTAATGGATCCGCAAAACGCGGCATTCCCGGTACCGGTCACACGTCAGGCAGGCGGATTTTCTTTCCAGGATTTGGTGATGCTCGATTATCCCTATTTTGCGGATATTCGTGAGTCAGGCTTTGCGCCGGAATCGCCTTTAACGGGTGGTTTACCGCAGGTGATTATGAGTTGGGCATCACCGCTGTCGGTGGCAGCTTCCGAAGCCGTTATAGCAACCGACATTTTACGTTCGACGCCGGCCAGTTGGCTGTCTGCCTCAATCGATGTAATGCCGCGTATGGCCGCAGACGGGGTACCACCTTTTCAGAGCGATGGGGAAACCGCTGCGCAGTTGTTGGCGGTGCAACTGCAGGGTCGATTTGACAGTTATTTTGCAGGACAGGACTCACCGTTACTAGATACGTCAGATGCATCGGATAAAACGACAAGCGGCGCCAACCAGGGCGAAGGGCAAACCATTGCTGAAAGTGGACGGGTTGAATCGGTAATTACCCGTTCGCCGGAGTCTGCACGTTTGTTTGTCTTTTCGTCTAACGACTTTGTATCGGATCAGACCTTGTCGATGATTGGCGCGGCCGGTGGCGCGTTGAACGACAACTCGATCCAGCTGATGCTTAACATTGCAGATTGGGCGTTGGAGGAACAAAGCCTCACCAGTATTCGTTCCCGAGGCAATTTTAATCGCGTCCTGCTGCCTTTAACGGAATCCGAGCAGCAGCTCTTTGAGTACCTTAATTATTTTGCTGCTTTGGTTTTGCTTGTTCTGTTGGGTTGGCTGTCACGCCGTTTCTATATGCAACGGCAACGCCAACAACGTCTCTGGCTCGCAGAGAAAGGCTTAGCTGAGATGGGTATGGAGGGGTAAACATATGACACAACAAAACCGATCGAAGCCGATGCTACTGGCAGCGCTTTTATTCGTGCAACTAGTTGTCGTCACCTGGTTTTGGTGGGACAGCAGTGTCGATGAGAATAGGGGGACGGCCAAGCTTTTAGAACTGGTGCCGGCGGACGTTGCTGAACTACATATAGACTCGCCGACAGAATCCATTGTTATACAGCGCAGCGACGCTGGCTGGCAGGCGGATGAGTTGCCAGCCGATGCGATTAAAGTTAACGCGCTGCTGGAAAAGTTGGCGGCGCTTCCCGCAGCATGGCCGGTAGCGCAAAGCGAGGCGACCGCGCAACGTTTTGAGGTAGCAGACAATCGATACCAACGCAAAGTCCAGTTGTTGAACAGTCAGGACGAAATGATTGCCTCGTTTTATCTGGGAACCTCGCCAGGATTTCAGAAAGTCCATGCGCGTAATGCCGACGTTAAGGACATTTATAGCGTCAGCCTGTCAAACTTCGAGCTCCCAACCGATTTAACTAGTTGGTTCGACAAGACCCTGCTCGCGCTATCAGCAACGCCTGACAAGGTGGTTGTTACCGGTGCGTTGCTTTCCCTTGGCGACGCAATCCTCGCTCCCCAAGGAGAGCCGCTGACGTTATCAAATGAAGTATCTGGTTGGACTGCGAACGGTCAAACAGCGAATGCGCTGACGCTAGAAAATTATCTGACTCAGCTGCGTAACTTGCGGGTTATCGATTTTGCGGAGGCCAGCGCTGCTGAACCGATTGCGACAATCGAATTATTTTATGGTGGCGCATCGCAAGTGCTCAGTCTTTATCAGGATGAAGTGGCTAACGCCTATCAAGTAACAGCGGCAACTGGGCCGGCGCAGGGACGCTGGTTCCGGATGGCCAAAAACCAAGGTGATCTGTTGCGCCTGCAGGATCAGACGATATTGCCTGTGACTGAAACCGCTCGGTCTGAAGAGGACTGACCACCAGCGTACCAGCGCACTAAAAATAGCTGTGCAACACCGGGTCGAAATAAGGGGTAAGCATGGCCGTAAAAAGCAACGCAAAAGAAACGGTGTTTCGGTGGCGGTCGTTCTAGGCGCTACGCGATGAATACGTCATCTAACTGATGTGTTATGTGATTGCTGGTAAGACGAAAGAAGAATTTTACACCGCAGTTTACAAGGCTAACGAGGTTATCAACCTTCTTTGTGGGTGAGCCCGTGCGATAATTTTTATGTCATTTCGATTACAAATAACCTGTTTTACTTCATAAAGTTGAAATATCTATTCGCTAACGTGCGCGCTTTATAGAATAGTCAGGTCGTTTCAATGAATCAGGCAGTTAGCCGGTATCTTCAGGAACTTCATCAGACCTCGTTAGAGCAGGTGCAAGGCGCTCGCCAAGCGCCACAGCAGGTCGCGTTCTTCGACCTGGACCGTACCATCATCGCGGGTTATTCCCTAACCGCTCTTGCCCGTGAAAAACTTCGCACGCGACAACTCTCGGCGCATCAAGTTCTTTCGTTAGTATGGGTGTTTATTCGCTATGGCCTGGGTCGATGCGATTATCAAGGCATGCTGCAAGCAGTGGTCGATTCGATTAAAGGCATGCACGAGGACGATCTGAAAGCGCTTGGTCGGTGTGCATTTAATCGGCAGCTCAGCAAAAAAGTCTATCAGGAAGCGCAAGGCCTTATTTGTGCACATCGCAAACGGGGCCACGCAGTCGTGATGGTGACAGCGGCAACCCGCTATCAGGCCGAACCAATAGCTGAAATGTTAGGTATTGACGATGTCTGCTGTACAGAATTAGAGATTGTCGATGGACAAGTGAGCGGGCGGGTTGCCGCTTGCTATGGTGTTGGCAAGCTAAATGCCGCCAAGACTTTTTGTAAAAATAGCGACGCGACCCTTGCAAACGCCTATTTTTACACTGATTCCCAGGATGATTTACCGTTGCTTGAGCAAGTCGGTCATCCCGTTGTTGTTAATGGCAAGCGGGAGTTGATAAAGGTCGGTGAGGACAAGGGCTGGCCGTCGCTGCAGTTTCAAGAAACGCACTTTGACTTTAACCAAGCGGCCTAGCGATAAGCTCAATAAAAAACGCAGTCCGTATATAAGGCCGTGCTCCCAGAAAAAGGCGCGGTCACGCAGGCGGCCTTCCTTAGGGCACTTATAAAAAGTGTCTATTAGTCGGCTCGGCGCGTTTTCGGGGGTGCCGTCCTTGAGGCTGTGTCGGCCCCGCTGGATTTCTCTCGTCTATGTTTATCTTGTAGCGCAACCTTTGTCCTAGGAACTTTTGTTGCAAGACGCCACAACACCGGTCTTTTTTAAGACTCGCTTAGTACCTTAGTACCTTAGTACCTTAGTACCTTAGCGGCGATGCGCATGGCGGGGTTTGTGCATTACACTCAGCCCAACGCACAGGATGAGGGTGGGGTGATATGTTTGATCTATATACTTGGCCAACGCCGAACGGGCGTAAGGTCTCCATTGCGCTGGAGGAGTTCGAGGTCGCGTACACAGCGACAGCTATCGATATTACCCAGGGCGAGCAATTCGGCGAAGCCTTTTTGGCGCTTAGCCCGAACAATAAAATTCCAGCGGTTTTTGATCACGATACGCAGACTGGCCTTATGGAATCTGGTGCGATCTTGATTTACTTAGCAGACAAGTATGACCGGTTTTGGGGTGACGAACGTTACCTCACATTGCAATGGCTGATGTTTCAAATGGGCGGGCTCGGGCCTAACTTGGGGCAGGCACACCACTTTTTAAAATACAATCAAGGCAAAGCGCCCTACGCGGAGACGCGGTTTCATGAAGAAGCGAAACGCCTCTATGGGGTGTTGAATAGGCGCCTCGCGGAAGCAGAATTTCTTGCCGGTGCTTACTCCATAGCGGATATGGCGTCCTGGCCTTGGGTGTCTCGATATGAGTGGCAGCAAATTGATCTTGCCGAATTTCCCAGCGTTTTAGCCTGGTACCGGCGCATTGCCGAGCGTGGTGCGGTCCAACGCGGTTATGCTGTGCCATTTGAGGTGAACCCTATCCCCATTCCTTAAGTCGAAATGCCGTAAAGCTACCGGGGACTGCGGGGCTTTCGCATTGGTTTGAGAGCTAACCCGATGGAGGACTGATTTGCGCCGTCCGTTGCGGTGTAACAAAGGACATTGGTGCGCACTAGATTGCTTTTTTCTAACCATTAATATAAGCCGATTTTCACGCGGCCAACGCTGGCAGATTAAGGTCGTGCAGATACCAAATGATTAGGCGAAGGTTTGCGGCGTAGCGTCGCGCCGGGTGGTGGCGCGTCAGAGACCCAGTGCCTGGCGACAATCGTCGACAAATGTCGTGGCGATATTAGGATCGTACGGTTCGGCGTTTCCGACGCCCCACACAGGTCCCGGCCAAGCCGCGTCGCCTTGATTGCGCGCGACGATATGGATATGCAGCTGCGGCACTTGGTTCCCGAGTGCCGCTATGTTCAGTTTAAAAGGATTGGTTAATGCTCGAAGAGCAGCGGATACCTGCATGATGTCCTTCCAAACTGCAGTTCGGTCATCATCCGTTAACTGATCCAAATCCATGACCTGGTCGCATCGCGGCACCAATATTAACCACGCATAGCGAGCGTCATTCATTAGCAGTAAGCGGCTCGATTGCAGGTCGCCAATTGAGATCGTATCTGCCGCCAATTTGGCGTGGAGGCTAAAGGTTTCTGTGACCATTTAAAATCCTGAATTATCAGTGGACTCGACGCAGTCTAAACGTGAGTCAAAGCGTGTGAGAAGCATGGGTCAGGTACCTTGTGCGTAACCTACGCCGCGTCGCTTTGCTGGTAATTGCTACTCATAGTCTTTGGGTAGACCGTTTTCCCGGTCGCTTAAAACGGCACGTCACCGGCGACAGTGGTGCGCAGCATCACCCGGCGGTGGCCATCGTAACCGCCTTGCGCGCAATGTTGTACGCTGCGGTTGTCCCACATGGTCAGCATGTTTGCGGCCCATCGGTGCGCATATATAAATTGCGAATCGAGTGCGTGGCCATAAAGTTTTTTCAGCATGGCGTCGCTGTCAGACTGGCTCAACCCTTCAATACTTAGCGTATAGACCGGATTGATCCAAAGGACTTTTCGCCCTGATTTGGGGTGCGTGCGTACAACCGGATGAACTTTGGTTTGCATCGCGTTGTCGTTTGGCTCAACGGCAACACTGCGCTGTTCTCCCCCGCTGCGTTTATAGCCCTCAAGGCTGTATGAGCGTCGAGCGCTATGTACTGCCTGCATCTCCTCAAGCTCAGCCGCCAGCACCGGATCTAGTGTCTCGAAGGCCCGAATCCCGTCAGCGTAGTGGGTATCACCACCAACGGGTGGCACGATTTGCGAATACAGAATGGTGGCGCTTGGGGGTGCATCACGAAACGACCAATCGGAATGCCAGCTTGCGCCAAATGGCGCGACAGGTTCGTCTGGCTCGCGGCGAATCTCAACGATGTGCTCATAATTGGGTAGAGTTTTGAGATAAGGCTCGGTACCAAAAGGGCCGATAGCCGCGGTAAAGCGCTCTAGCTGTTCTGGTGTCAGCGGCTGATTCGGAAAGTAAATGACCTGATATTGATACCAGACCTGGTGTAACGTCTCGGCCAGTTCAGCAGATATGGGTTGGCTCAGGTCTATACCTTCGACACACGCTCCGAAATTGTTTTCGTGCGCTTGCACCTTTAGCGTCGCCATAAAATTACCCCTGAGATTGGAAAAAGATGAGCAGGGCAATTGCGACAACACTGCTCACGGCAAGGATTTTGATGTAAGTCGCTCCGTCGTTATCTTCGGCAGCCGGTTGTTTACTTGTGTCGGTGGCCGAGTCAGTGATCTGCGGAGCCGCCTTGCCGCCCAAGAGGCGCGCAAACCAGTACACCGCGTAAAGAATCAGAATAACGATGACCGCAGTCTGTAGTGCTAATCGCATAGCGTTTTACCGTGCTAATTTACTCAACCCGGACATCACTTGATGCTGTTATAAGATGCTTAAGTCGGTGTCCGGGTTCCCTTTTAGGCGAACTAATAAACGCCTAACCCCGAGATACTTAGCCACACTTACTAGGCCGCGTCCACATATTGGGCATCCGTATTTTGGGCGAAGACTGTAAACGAAAGTACTTTCACTAAAGTGTTTTAGAAAAGGGTTTGTAACCCGCTTAGTTTAGTCGTAACGACTAGGGTTACCTCGGCGCTTACGGGGAGCTTTACCCGTGGCGTTTTGCACCGCGGTCGCGCTAGTTGTCGATTATCGCCTGATAGGTCAGTACCTGGAAATCGGCGCGCACATTGATGTGGTTGTATGGACGAACCTGAGTCATGAGAACCGCTACTAATTCCTGTTCCGGATCCAGCCAGGAAAGGGTGCAGTACGCGCCGCCCCAGTAGGCCGCGCCCACCGATAGCGGTGTTGCGGCGGCACCTCGATCAATGATGACCCCGTAGCCGAGGCCAAATCCTGTTCCCGGTCCCGTGAGCCACAATGGCAAGTCGCCGGTATGGTTCTCGAGCATCAGGCTGACCGTACTTGGTGCGAGTATGCGATTACCGTATAGCTCGCCGCCGTTGAGAATTGCTTGTTGAAAGCGCAGATAATCGCGAACCGTAGACACCATACCGCCGGAACCACTAAAGCGCGTGCGAGGACCACTGATCCAATAGCTATCCGCATTACCCGGATCGGCCAGCACGATGGTCTTGTCATCGCCTGGTCGGTACTGGCTGGTCAGTCGCGGTGTGGCATCTGCGTCTAGGTAAAAGCCGCTGTCTGGCATATCCAACGGTATGAATATTCGATCGCGCAAAAATTCGTCGAGGCTTTGGCCAGAGATAACCTCAACCAACCTGCCGATTACATCGGTAGCGATGGAATACTGCCACGCCTCGCCGGGGTGATAGTTCAAGGGTATCTCTGTTAATCGGGCGATCACCTCAGCGTTGTTGCGTGGTCGTGGCGCTCTCTGCATGACCTCTTGGTATGTTTTGGTATCACCGAGATAAGAGTTCGCCAGCCCAGCTGTGTGGGTGAACATGTCGCGAATCTGAATAGGTCGCTTTGGCGCGACAGCGCCATCTTCGGTTTGTACCTTGATATCGGTAAAAGCAGGGATGAATTTGGCGACCGGGTCGCGCAGCTGAAAGTGGCCCTCTTCCCACAACATCATCAGCGCAACAGAAACAATCGGTTTAGTCATAGAAGCGATGCGAAAGATGGCGTCCTCTCGTAGTGGCGTAGCGTTAGCGACGTCCATATCGCCTTGCACTTGGAAATGCACCAATTTGCCTTTGCGAATGATCGCCGTCGCAATGCCGGGCGTTAGGTCGGCGTCTATGTAGCGTTGCATTGCCGTGCCAATGCGCGCCAGCCGCTCTGTCGACATGCCTACGGACTCCGGGCTCGCTGTCGGTATTTCCTGTGCGACGCTGAGATTGGTGACAAGTAGAATGGGCGCCAGGCCTAAACTCAGCGAACGGCGAATAGTTTGGAATAAACTGGTATGGCTTTGCATCATTGATTCCTTGGTGCAGTCACTAATACTGCGGAATAGCGATCGTTCTAGTCAGTGGCTAATACGCAGTAAATGGCAGGCAATACTCTGTCTGCAGTGTGTTCCGGATCCGGTTATTTTTATTTTAGTTGCTTTTCAGTGGGCTTTGAGCGCAAGACTTTAGGTCACCTAACCGCTCGCTCAGCCTCTTCGAGCGAGCGTGTTAGGAGTCTCGTTACCGCTAGGCAGCTTTTTCAGCTTCAACCCGGGCAATGCTCGGATGCTCCGCGACTTTCGCCATCAATGCCTTGATCTTGTCGTGACCCTCGAGCAGGTCCTGATCAAACATTTTGGCAGCGATACCGCTTGCTGGACCAAAGCAGTAAAAGGCGTAAAAGTCAGCTAAAGTGAAGGTGTCGCCTGCCGCGAACGGATCGCAAACTATGATCTGTTCAACCGCCTGCATGCCGCGTGCAAGATCGGTGCGGGTGCTGTCTTTGGTTTCATCACTCACGGTCATACCAAAAAGCGCCTCTGGCAGACAACGCCGCGCCACCAACTCTACGTTGAGTTTCATGTGGCAGATCAGCTCCATTACTTTGCCCGCCTGAAATGGGTCGGCTGGCCAAAGGGATGGGCTTGGCACCAGTGTCTCTAGGTATTGCGCGATGGCCAGCGACTCTGACATATATTGTCCGTCGACTTCTATCGACGGCATTTTGCCCATTGGTGTACGCGCGACGTTATCGGGTTTTTGGGTTGGCGGTGCTTTGACCTCCTCGAACTCTAGACCTTTTTCGATAAGCAATGCCTTGGTCAGGCTGTAGTAGTTGCTCATCCGCAATCCGTATAACTTGATCATTTCCTCTCCTTCGTTTTGAGCTTGGTCAGTAAAACCGCTTGGTTCGATTGCCTCGAGTGGCCATCAAATAGAGGGTGGCGAGTGCAGATACGCGAGATAACGTTTTTATCATGATCCCATTGCGGCTGCTCTGTATTGAGGCAAAAGCTCAGGCATTCTCACTCTCTTCGTCGCGATATTTGGCTGCCAGCCTTTAGCTGTCTAAAAACCCCGGTCCCTCGACGCGGAGTTTAGCCGACCTCGGCGCTCAATACATGTCATTCACGACCGCAGAGTTAGGTTATCAAGGGTCAATTGTATGGTCCGCGAGCTTCAGTATTTAGTATGAGTAATGAGTCCCCGAGCAGCGCAACGCAAGCAGATGAATTAGCCCAGTTGGGTGAGGCGTTCAAATCGCGCCACCGCTGGCTGGTGATCACTGGTGCAGGCATTAGCACAGCTTCGGGAATATCGGACTATCGTGATCAACACGGCGAATGGAAACGCCCGCAGCCTGTGCAGCATCAAGCTTTTATGCAGCGACACGAGTCGCGCCAGCGTTATTGGGGGCGCAGTCAGCTCGGATTTCCAGAATTCATGCGTGCGCAACCCAACGCGGCGCACGAGGCTTTGGTGCAAATGGAAGCCGCTGGCCGCGTCACTGCGATCATTACGCAAAACGTTGATCGGCTGCATCAACGGGCAGGTTCTGCACAGGTTCTAGATTTGCATGGTCGCCTCGATCAGGTGCGTTGCATGCAATGTCATACGCTTCGATCGCGGGCATCCGTGCAAACCTGGCTTGAGCAACATAATCCGCGCCATACGACGGTGGGATTTAACCCAGCCCCTGATGGGGATGCGGATGTCGAGCTCGATTTCAGCCAAATGCAGGTGCCGAGCTGTGAGGAATGCGGTGGCATACTCAAACCGGATGTGGTGTTTTTTGGTGACAGCGTGCCGCGAGATGAGGTGCAATTGGCGATGGACTGGTTGGATCAAGCAGACGGCGTATTGGTGGTTGGTAGTTCGCTGATGGTATTTTCCAGCTATCGCTTTGTCAGACGGGCTAATCAGTTAGATAAACCCATATTGGCGATCAACCGTGGCGTGACTCGTGGTGATGCGTTATTTACCTATAAGGCGCAGGTGGATTGTTCAACCGGGTTGGATGCGTTAACACACTTGCTTTAAGTATCCGCGTCTGGGTAACGTTCGGCTCTGGTAAACGGTCCGGTGCGGGGTGTACTTGTCTCAATGGCCCGCGACTCTTTGGGTAGGAATTGGTTATGGCTCACACACACAAAGCCACACGACAGAACGACAGGAGATTCGCCGGCGCTGTAAAGCGTGCGGTTGTAGTACAGTTCGGCCTCCTCGCACTATTGTTTCAAGCGACGGTCTACTCTGAGACACGAGCCGCAACAGCAGATGTCGACACCGGCTCTACAGCGGGCGAAGCCGAACTCACCGTCGAGGGAATCTTGCAGCGCGATCCAAAGGACAGCGACTACAGCAAAAGCGAGACCTGTATTGATACCCGACGCATACGCACTTCGAAAGTTTTAGATGATCGACACGTAGTATTCGTTCTGTCCGGACGTAAACACTACTTGTTGCAGCTCAAGCGCAGATGTATTGGCCTGCGTCCTAACCAGATGATTCGCTACGAAATACGCGGTGGTCGTCTCTGTCGCGGCGACACATTTCAAGGTATGGACCGGTTTGCAGGCAATATGGAGGTGCCTAGCGCGCGGTGTGTTGTACCTGGTTTTGAGACCATTGCCGAAGAGCAATATGAAACCTTGAAGGTCATGATCAAGGATGAAAGGGATCGGTCGCGGGCAGCACGCAAAGCTGAACGCGAGGCACGTCGCAAAGCGCAGGAAGAGCGCCGCAAGGCCAAAAAGAGATCAGAGTGAAGGCCGTCAACGTGCTCGCGGAAAAGCGGTCTGCAAGTGTATAAATCATTGCATAGACCGTGGTTTAGCGGTCTAACACCAATTCTGCAATTTGTTGCAATTCAACATCGCTGCGAGCGGCGACATTCAGCGACGTGACCGGAGTTTCATCCCAGGCTTGTAGGCGGTCGCGGATTTTATCCGCCGGTCCAATCAGCGATACCTCGTCTGCGAGGGCATCTGGCACAGCCATGGCAGCTTCCTGTTTCTTACCGTCCAGATAGAGTGATTGGATGGTTTCCGCTGCCGCTTCAAAACCCATGCGGCTTATCAGTTCTTTATGGAAGTTACGGTCTTTGGCGCCCATGCCCCCGATATAAAGCGCGAGAGAGTGTTTGACCGGCACTAAGCCTGCTTCGACATCGTCGGTAATTTTCACCGCTAGTCCCTGAGTCACCTCAAAATCCGGTTTGGCGTTCGACAAAGAAGGCGCATAGACGTCTTGTCGGAAAGGCGAGTAGTAAAGTGGCAACCAGCCATCCGCTAGCTCTGCGGCCAAGGCAACATTCTTGGGTCCTTCCGCACCTAGCATAATGGGCAGGTCTTCACGCAGCGGATGTACGATTGATTTTAGGCCTTTGCCCAGGCCCCAGGAGCCCTCTCCCGTGTAAGGCAGCGGGTAATGCTCGCCGTCGTTGGTAACGGGCTCTTCCCGAGCGAGCACTTTCCGAATGATGCTGATGTATTCACGAGTGCGGGATAATGGCTTTGAAAATGGACCGCCGTACCAGCCTTCTACAACCTGCGGGCCGGATACGCCAAGCCCCAGAATCACCCGCCCTTTAGATAAGTGGTCCAGTGTCATGGCGGCCATAGCCATTGCTGTCGGCGTGCGCGCAGAGATTTGGCAAATGCCTGTGCCGAGACGAATTTTTTCGGTTTGTGCGCCAATCCAGGCAAGAGGCGTCAGCGCATCGCTGCCATATGCTTCAGCGGTCCAAACTGAGTCGTAGCCCAGTTGCTCCGCTTTTTGCGCCATGCTGACATGATGCATGGGTGCCGTTGGCCCCCAGTAACCGAGCGATAAACCCAGTTTCATGTTGCTCATCGCATGTCCTCCTTATGCTGTCGGTTGCCCGCTTGCCGCCGGGTTGTGTCGCTCGAACGCAAATCGCGCGGCGGCTGTTACGCCGAACTTTCGGCTGCAAGGGTGTCTGCTTTCCGCCCGGCAAGCGCGCTTAAGTTCGCGTTGTGCTGGTCTCTAGTGATTCGATACATCATCACGCAAAGCAGGCCAAGAATTTGTAGCGTCAGATAAATAGGCAGAAAAAGTGCAATCAGATCGGTTCGAATCTCCATGGTCATTTGCGCTACGTCGCGGACATTGTCCATTCCGGCCAGAGTAATGATAGACCCGGCTGCAATAATACCGCCGCCAGAGGTTGCCTTCGCCGCAAATCCGGTGAAAGCGAAAAATAGTCCTTCTGAGCGTCTATTGGTTTTGATTTCGCGGTTTTCGACGATGTCCGCGATCATCGAGTCGCGCAACGAGCCGTTAACGACTAGGCCGGTGACTTCGATAACGATGAAAACGGTATAAATGATCAAACTTGTGGTCGAACCCAATTCGGGCCAAAAGCCGGCAAGAACCATAAGATATGGCATTGGGTAAACAACTATAAAAAACAGCCCGCTCGCCATACAAACGTATTTCTTCTCAAACCGTGCGGCGAGAAACGGAATGATTCGTGCGGCAAAAAACGGTGATAACATAACGAAGATCGCTGTCGTCGCAACTTGCACCGGCGAAAAAGCGAAAAAGTAAGCGGTTAAATAGATGTATAGCGCGGTGCCCAAACCACCGGCAATAGCGCTGATTAATCCATAGAAGAAAATGGCCGCAAAATTCCGATCCCACACTGATTCGACGATTTGTTTTACCTCTGTGTAGAGGGCTGAGAACTTGAAGGTTTCACGCGGGCGGGGGAAAGACGACGCAACTTTCTGGGTCCCGGTTGCCGATATGATGATCACCAGCGCGATGATGATGGCGCCGACGGTGCCATAAACGCTATAGCCGATATGCGAGACATAGCCCCAGGTGCCGAGGAAAAAGAAAAAGTTAATGCAGTGATAGCCGTTACCACCCCACCAGCCGAAGCCGTGACGCAACATTAACCAGGAGTTGCGTCTGTCGTAGTCGTTTTCGAGCTCTGGTAATAACGCTGAATTAGGCACTTCAAATAGCGTGGTAGCGGTGCGAATGAGAATTGCTAGGACCAGCACATACCACCATGCAGAGGACATACCGAATAGTAACGCGTCCTCCGCACTGACAGTTATTACCGGGGTGAAAAGCGCAAAAAATGAGAGTGGGAAGATAGCCAGGGAAGCGTACATAAAGGGATGTCTGCGACCTAGAGCACTATTCGTTTTATCCGACCAGTGACCGATGAGTGGATCAGACATAGCGTCCCAGAGCATAGCGATTGCGAGCGCTAAACTGGCGTAAACTGCAGGGATGCCAAGTACCTGGTTAGCGAAAATCAACAGGAGGTAACTAAACGCATTATTTTTGATGCCGTAGGCGATAGACCCGATGCCGTAAAACCAAACTACTGGGCGTTTGAAGATACTGCCCGCCTTCTCTTTGTATTGCGTAGCTTCCATAGTCAGGCCCCCCTTGCCTGTTATTCCAGAATTCACGTACTACCAGGAATAGATGGCTTAAAGTTACTCTGTAAAGCACTAAACCTCTAGTCATAAAGCCGTAAAAACTCGCGCCAAGATTACCGCGGTTGGTTGGTAAGCGAGCCGACCTGGGCTATAGTTTCGACGCTTGCATCCGTCGGCACGATGCGACCGTTATCCAGACCGACACAGGATTAGACATAGGGTTAGATGGGCAATGAGTGGGTACAGTACTAAGCAAGTTGCTGAGCTAATCGGTATGAGTCCGCAGCAAATCCGCCACTATGTTCGGCGGCGTCTCCTTGAGCCCTCGCGCGGTAAACGGCGCGAATTCCGGTTTTCTTTTCAAGACGTGGTGTTTTTGCGAACCGTAAAAGGATTGTTAGCTGCTTCCTGTACTTCGCGGCAAACATTCAAAGCGCTTTCCAAAATTAAAACCGAATTGGCGCCTGTTAAATCACTCAGCGCGGTGCGCATTTCTGCTAATGGCGACGTGGTCATGGTGCATGAGGACAACGCCTATTGGGAGGCGGAAAGCGGCCAAGCCCACTTCGATTTTTCTGTGCGTGAGTTGGCGAGCGAAGTCGCCGAATTAGTGCGAGCCAACTTTGGCGGCGGCAAAGAGCCTGACGAATTAGATTCGGACGAATGGTACAACCTCGGTTTGGACCTGGAGGAAGTCGATCCGACGCATGCGCCGAATGCGTATAAGGAAGCGATTCGACTGGATCCCGAAAATGCCGATGCTCACGTGAATTTAGGCCGTTTGCACCAACTTGACGGTGATTTAAAAATGGCAAAGCACCATTACGAGGCGGCTTTGAAAGTTCGTCCAGAACATGAACTCGCGAATTATAATTTGGGTACGATCTTCGATGAATTGGAAGAACCCAGCACCGCGGCGGAATATTACAAACGGGCACCTTATATACCTGATGCCCATTATAATTTGGCACGCATTCACGAACTCGAAGGGGACGAGATAAACGCCCGCCGTCATCTACGACGCTATCAGGTTTTAGTCGAACAAGAGGGCTTCTGAAGCCACAGCCTAGACGCTGAGCTTAGCGAGCAGCCTGATAAAAAGGACGCCACTCTGGGGCGGGTCACCACGAATGCTTGGGAACGCCCGTAGACACAACCTACGCAGAGCTCAACCAGCGTGTCCAGCGATGCCGTGTCTTATGCTGCGGGCTAGTCTGACGATTTAGTCAGCCGTGTTTTTTTTGCGCACGTAAAGCACCAGTTCATGGTGCACTAGCTCGTAACCGTGTTGCCCCGCGATTTCTTTCTGCAAAGCTTCAATGCCCTCGTGGACAAATTCGGTAACCTCGCCAGAGTCAACATCGACCATATGATCGTGGTGCACATCTGCCGCTAACTCATACACCGAATGACCGTCGTCGAAATTATGGCGATCCACGATGCCGGCTGCCTCAAACTGAGTCAGTACTCGGTAAACCGTGGCTAAGCCAACTGTGTCGTCAGACGTCATAAGCTTGCGGTAAACGTCTTCGGCACTCATATGATGAGGGTCTGCCAACTCGAGAACTTCGAGTACTTTCAGGCGTGGCAAAGTGACTTTTAGCCCTGCTTTTTTTAAATCTGCTCCCGGCAATTTTGTACCCTCGTGATAAGCGCCAGTTGAATGAGTATGACCTAAACCGTTGGCAGCGGTTTAGATGAAGAGCCTACCGGTATTTGGGCTGAAAGTAATTCAACCTGGTCCGTCTCCTGCAGGCCGCATCACAACATGCATGTCGTGAAAAAACTATCGCGAAAAAGTGTTTGCGTAACAGCTATGCAGGAATTACCAGGTCTTGTTCTGCTAAAAAGTCCGGGTTGAATAAGCGCGACTGGTACTTGGTACCATCATCGCAAAGAATCGTGACGATGGTATGCCCTGGCCCGAGTTGTTTCGCCAGCTTGACCGCTGCACCCAGATTGATGCCGGAACTAGAGCCTAAAAACCAGCCATCGTGACGCAGCAAGCTGTAGACCAGATCGACCATTTCTTGATCGCTAACCTGCACCGCGTCATCGATTTTTGTACCTGCTAAATTTTCTGTCACCCGAGAATTGCCGATGCCTTCGGTAATAGATGGCCCTGGCGTCATGCTGGCTTCACCGGTGGTAACCCAGTTGTAGAGCGCGCTGCCCATCGGATCGGCCAGCACAATTTTTACGTCTGGATTTTGCGACTTCAGATAGCGCGACACCCCGGCAAGCGTACCGCCGGTTCCCACCGCACAGGTAAATGCATCGACTTTACCGTCTGTCTGCGACCAGATTTCCGGCCCGGTGGTCTCAATGTGGGCCAAGCGATTGGCGACATTGTCGAATTGATTGGCCCAGATCGCATTGTTTAGTCCTTCACTGTAGCGGCCTGCCTGCTTTTGGAAATTGGCCTCATCGCGATATGGCACAGTGGGCACAACACGAACGTCGGCCCCTAGCGTACGAAGCAAATTCACTTTTTCAGTGCTTTGGTTGTCTGGCATGTAAATAACGCAGTCATAGCCGCGACTATTGCAGACATGCGCAATACCTATGCCGGTGTTGCCGGCTGTGCCTTCTACAACGGTGCCGCCCGGGCGCAATTCACCTGCTTTTTCGGCCTCCTGGATCATCCAAAGTGCTGCGCGATCTTTGACCGAGCCGCCCGGATTCATAAATTCTGCCTTACCGAGGATGTCACAACCGGTGGCAGCGGAAAGGCTTTCGATTTTGATCAAGGGCGTATTACCGATCGAGTCGGCAAAACCGTTCAAAATAGGTCGCGCTAAATCTGGCACCAGAAACCCTCTAAGCAACGTGGCCCGCTATCTTAAGGTGGCGACTACGCCCCGGCAAATGGCATTTAGAGGCGAGCTTTCACAGCGCCTAAAAGATAAACTTATTTTTCGACCGGAAATGGTCGGTTTGGCGATACCGACGAGTCGATTGGTATTGATCATCTTGGCTAGGTTACTAACACGCTTGCGCCAGGATTTTGTAGTTCGCTTATACGGTTTGAGCGAAGGGAGTGAGTGGAAATCGCTCTGTTTTTATAAGCGCCTCGGCGGACTTTTCGTAAAGGTACGCCGATAGCACAATAGTGTTGATTAGGGGAGGACGGAGATGGAACCGCAAACAACTGGCGCCATTATTGAACAGCACGATAGGCAGCTCCGCGAGGCAAGACTGGCTCCGGAACGTGTAGCGGCTTTGCTAGACCGCGCGCGTAAAGAAGTCGATGACGGTTTGCTACCGTCCGCTCAAGTAGCATTAGCGAAAGACGGCAAGCTCGTTATCCAAGCGTCGTTTGGAGAAGCCGACGACAACTCACTGATCTGCATTTTTTCGGCAACCAAAGCCATTACCGCGTCCGCTGCCTGGCTGTTGTTTGCGGAAGGCTTGCTGGCCGAAGATGAATTGGTGGCGGATATCGTGCCGGAGTTTGCCAGTAATGAGAAAGATCAGGTCATGGTAGGCCAGCTGTTTAGCCATACCGCTGGTTTTCCTTCCGCACCGTTTGCGCCGTTAGATTGGATAGATAAGTCCAGACGTTACGGACGATTTACCCAGTGGCGTCTAAACTGGGTGCCCGGTAGTCGGTTTGAATACCATCCCTCCTCCTCAATGTGGGTGATCGCGGAGCTGATTGAACGACGCACAGGGCAAACATTTACCAATTTCATTCAGGGGCGTGTCCTCGCGCCTCTCGGGCTGTCCAATCTCATTGTCGGTCTTCCGGCTGAGGCGAACGCACGCACCTTACCCTGCGTCAATGTCGGGACAGCAATGACGCCAGCAGAGTTTCGTGAGATGGGTTTGCCTGTACCGCCGGTCACTGAGGTTACGGATGAAACGATTCTCGCTTTTAATCGGCCGGAAGTTCGTGCCGTCGGCGTGCCTGGTGGTGGCGGGTTTGGCGGCGCCGGCGATTTAGCTTTGTTTTATCAGGGCTTGTTGCACGGTGGGTTGGGCGACAAACGGATCTGGTCAGATGAGGTGCTCGCGGATGCGCTGCGTATTCGCTCTGGCGAGCTTATCGACCCATCTTTCAAAAAGCCGGCTAATAGGACTTTAGGTCTTGTAAACAGCGGTGATAAAAGTCGCAATTTTAGAGGCTTTGGAAAAACCAATTCTGCTGCCGCATTTGGTCATAATGGCGCAGGCGGTCAACTAGCCTGGGCAGACCCAGCTAGTGGTTTGTCGTTTGTTTATTTAACCCCTGGCCACGATCGAAACGTGGTGCGTCGAGGCCAGCGAGGCGTAGCCATCAGTAGCTTGGCGGCAGTCTGTACGGGCTGACCATGGCGCTGTACCACAGATTATCTAAGCGTTGCGGCGGCATAGCGACCACATTCGGAAACATTCTATTTTCGCTCCCACCCTTTACCGTCTAGCTGATTTTCTGACGGTTCCATCAATTCGAACTTCACACGTCCCAAGACGTAGACATTAAATGTCGTCGCGGACCTCATGAACGCGTGAGGTAAACGTTCTAACCTCCTCGTTTTGCAATTCTTTCGTTATTTGGTCAGATAAAATCGACCGGGTAGGCAACGTTACTGCGGCGGTGGGGAACGAAGGTTATAAGAAAAATAATAATAGTCAGAAGATATATTGATCAAAAAATAGATGAAGGAATGACGCTTATTATGAAATTCAAAGTTACCATTAGCATATTGCTGTTGCTTGTATCGAAATCAAGCTTTGCTTTATATACGACTGTGAAAAACAATCTTTCTGGAGATGATGTGCCGGGCTTTGCCGTAGGTAACATCGAGTGTAGCGGCACACTCATTTCGCCAAGAGTTGTCATTACCGCAGCGAGCTGTCTCGAGCAAGATTATATAGGAGGAGAATATTTCTCTGAAGAAGACGGTGCCGTCATTCAAGACGATTACGACGATAGTAATAGAACAGAATTTTATAATCGAAAGACCGGAGAAAAGGTTGAAGGTTCATTCTACGATTACCCTGGCCATGACAATAAAGTAGTACATGATATTTCTGTTGTAATCTTAGACAAACCTTATAGCTCGTCTGAAGTAAAACCAATCAAAATCCCTAGCTACGTTCAAGAAAAAAAGTTTTTGGAAGAAAATGCTAATTTTGTGATGTACGGCGTGTCCGACCACAACTTCGATACCGAAGCAACTTTCCAAGATCAATATATCTATGATACTGAACAAAATGAGGGAGCCAGACCGTTTCACCATAAAAGCATTATGGAGTATCGCAAAGAAGCGCCAAATCGCCTATGTGACGACTGCGGTGCTGATGACGAACAGTTATTTACCGCTTCCCTTTATGACTTGCTATATAACGAATTATCACTGACAGACGCAGAGGTAAATGATCTTTTCCTGCTGACAGCAGAGATACTGAACAGTGATACTGACGATGACATTATTAGCCCTGTAGCAGAGGGCGACGAGGGCGGCACTATTGCCTATAAGCACTCTGGGGAAATCTACTTCCTTGGGAACATTGCTGGCACGCAAGTTCATACTCGAGCTAAAACCTATTGGCCATGGATTGTAAAAACCGTGCAGGAGCATTCCGTAGAGGATGCCAAACTTATCGGTCAACAAGCTGCCGGTGCAAAAAACTGGAATTGGGGCCGTCGAGGTCAAGTTGGCGATATTTATGTATACAGTAATCCGTATAACGGAGACGTAGAATATTTCCGCCTTGCGAAGCTAGGTCGGGATCTGCGTTATTGGTATTTCCCGATCAATAGGTCCGATAATTTTTTCTGGGAGTATCTAGGTACTGAGCTACCAAAATTTAATTTTGAACGTCTCCACAGATGGGGAGAAAACGATCGTAAAGGTAAATTAGGAGAAACCTTTATATACTCCAATCCGTATAACGGAGACGTAGAATATTTCCGCCTTGCAAGGCTGGGTGGGGATAAGCGTTATTGGTATTTTCCAATCAATAAGAAAGACAACTACTTTTGGAAGTATCTGGGAACTGATATACCAGAATAACGGTGCGGGTTTAAGTTAAAGTCACGCACGTCCAAATGAGAAACCGCTGATTTGATTTAAGATTAGCGGTTTTTCTTTTCTCTGAAAATATACTAGCGTTGTTTGCTGCTTTTTCGTGGTAAGAAGGTTTTATACGCTTTCGAAACAAGCCAACCCTAATAAAAAATTTCAAGCTCGCTACTTCAACCCAAGCCCCGCGTTCTTGTCCTCGAACGCTGCGAGGTTATAGTAAAAAGGGCCATCATCATCTCAACTTCTGCTTGCATCAATAAGCAGGATTGCTGCGCTCAACGAATATGGGGCTTCTCTCACAGTAGCCATTGGTACCTTACTGTTATGATTAGCTCGATTTGGCTTTCCAGGAAAAAAAGAAAATCCAGCAGAATCCATATCCGTTTCTTTTCCAATCTCCAGTACAGGTCTTTTTTTTGTTCAAACTCATAGCTAGGTTGGATCCCCCAGGTATTCCGATTGCGTAGGACTAATGTCTATAGCAATAATTAGCAGCCGCAAAATGTTACTTTATTGATGTATGTGAAGTGATGGATGTGAGGTTAATTTTCCGAAAGTGATTGGCTTATGCCGGATTGCCACTAGGATGACTATCGCGAGACAACGGTGAACTTATGCATATCCTAAAATTACCGAGAGCATTTCGTCGCCTAGCGGGACTCTGCTTGGTGCTTTGGCCGGCCGCAACGTTAGTAACCGCCGCCGAGGCTGATGGCGACGTTTCGCGGAATGACAAAGCGCTTATGGCGTATGTTGATGATGGCCGCGCACGCGCGGTAACACTAGCCGATCAAATTTGGAATTGGGCGGAAGTGGGTTACCAGGAAGAGCAAAGTAGCGCGGCTTTAATCGATTATTTGCGCGAGGCAGGTTTTCAAATCGAAGTGGGGGTGGGCGGTATACCTACTGCTTTCACCGCGGTCTACGGCAGTCATGGACCTACCATTGCCATTCTGGCGGAGTTCGATGCGCTGCCGGGTCTGAGTCAGGCAGCGCTTCCGGAACGTTCGGTGATCCAACCCGGTGGTGCCGGGCACGCATGCGGGCACCACCTATTTGGCGCCGCTTCTGTGAGTGCGAGTGTTGCGTTGTCGAAGTGGCTACAACAGACTGGCACCAAGGCGCGGATAAAAGTGGTTGGCTCTCCTGCGGAGGAGGGAGGCTCCGGTAAGGTCTATCTGGCGCGGGCTGGTGTTTTTGAGGATGTAGATGTGGTGTTGCACTGGCACCCGAGCGACACCAATTCTGCGTCACCATCGAGTTCCACTTCGAATAAGTCGGGTCTCTTCACGTTTCACGGTTATGCGGCTCATGCCGCGTCCGCGCCACACATAGGGCGCTCCGCCTTAGACGGCGTTGAAGCTATGAACTTTATGGTAAATATGATGCGCGAGCATATTCCGCAGAATAGTCGTATTCACTATGTGATAACCGACGGGGGCGATGCGCCCAATATCGTGCCCGAAAAGGCTCAGGTCTATTACTACGTGCGTCATCCCAAAGTAGATCAAGTAGGTAAATTGTTTGAACGAGTAGCCACCGCGGCGCGG
Organism: Gammaproteobacteria bacterium UBA6968; assembly: GCA_002450255.1. Taxonomy (GTDB): domain Bacteria; phylum Pseudomonadota; class Gammaproteobacteria; order Pseudomonadales; family Azotimanducaceae; genus UBA4421. The sequence goes on along the minus strand of DJYW01000048.1, from coordinate 30,673 downwards.
GCCGCGGCCATGGGGACAGGCACCAGGGTAGATATTGAAGTTATGCATGGTAATTATCCCCTGCTGCCGAATTACACCTTGTCTGAGTTGGTGTACGCAAACCTGACGGTTTTGGGTGGCATCGAATACGGCCCGGAGGAAACTCGTTTTGCGAATAAAATACGTCGGTCTCTGCCGGGTGGCGGTGGCTCCGACGGTGCTGAAAACACCGTAGCGAAATATCGCTTTCGTCAAGGCATGGGATCGACGGATGTGGGCGATGTCAGTTGGCTAGTGCCGACCGTTGGGTTCACCACGGCGACTTGGGTGCCGGGCACGTCGGCGCACAGTTGGCAGGCCGTGGCAGCGGGAGGGATGTCCATCGGCCACAAAGGTATGCACCGTGCCACGCAGGTATTAGCAAAAACGGCGATGGACTTGATTCATCAACCGCAGCTGGTTGCGGCTGCCAAGCGTGAGCTTCAATTGGCTCGCGGCGCGGATTTTCGGTATGCGGCCTTGCTTGGCGATCGTCTGCCGCCACTGGACTACAGGAAATAGCCATGCATTTAGCATTACTTCATCCTGGAGCAATGGGCTCGACAGTAGGGCAGTCGCTGGTGGATGCCGGTCACATTGTCAGTTGGTTGCCCGAAGGCCGCAGTGCCGTAACCCAGGCTCGTGCAGTCCAATTTCAGAGTTTTGCCACCTTATCCGATCTGATTAACGCTAAACCGGACGGCATCATCTCTGTTTGTCCGCCGGCGGCCGCGCTCGCGACGGCTCAGATGGTTGCTAACGCTTTGGCAGAGGCCGAGTTTAAAACGATCTACGTGGACGCTAACGCCGTCGCGCCGATCACTGCAGCGACTTCTGCAGAATGGTTTGGCGAGCATTATGTGGACGGCGGCATTATCGGCCCACCCGCCCTGCAGGCTGGCACAACTAGGCTGTATCTTTCCGGTCCCCGTGCCGCCGAGGTCGCCCGTTGGTTTTCAGCGGGGGCTATACAAGCCATCGCTTTGAGTGAAGGTGGACTGACCGCCGCGTCTGCGCTGAAAATGGCTTATGCGGCACAGACGAAGGGATCTAGCGCCCTGTTGATGTTGGTGAATGCGATGGCGGAGCAAGCCGGGGTACATGATGCACTGCAAGCCGAGTGGGCGCTATCGCAACCGGATCTGCAGCGCGGCAGCGAGAGGACGGCCGCGCGAATTGGGCCGGCTGCTTGGCGTTTCGCAGGCGAAATGGAAGAGATCGCCGCAACCTGCACCGCCTTAGGCTTGTCCGCTGATTTTCATCATGGCGCCGCCGCGATTTACGCGAGCCTGGCCGACCTGAAAGGTCGCAGCGATGTCACACTGGCCGAGGTTATAGAGATGCTTGCCAGACCAACGGTTTAAGTCAGTTGTCCACTGCCATCGTGTAGGGTAGAGCGCACGTGCGTGGAGTCATTAAAGCCTCGCACGATAATGCGCTCTTCGTGCATTACGATATGGGTAATGGAGCCATTGTCAGCGCCATTAAAAGCGAATGGTCTGGCACCGGTTGCGTGGGCGACGATATGCGCAATGACGCCGCCATGCACGACTGCTGCGACTTTCTCGTTTTGATGGCTGCTATGGATGCGTTGCAGCCCGCGCATGATACGGGCGTTTAGCATCTCCCAACTCTCCGCCCCCGGAATCACGTCCCAACGCTGTTCTTGTTGCATCTGTACAAAGATTGGATCTTGAGCCGCCGCTTTTATCCGCAGTAAACCGCCTTCCCATTCGCCTAAACAGACCTCGCGTAAGTCTTTTTCCATGATGGGTTGCACACCCAAGTATTTAGCCAGGGGGGCAGCGGTTTCGGCGGTGCGGCGCAGGTTGGTGACATAAATTGCTGCCAAGGCTTCATCGCGGAGGCGCTCGCCGACCAGGTTGGCCTGCTGACGTCCGTTTTCATGCAGTTCCGGATCACCGTGGCCCTCTACCAAAGGAAAGGGATTTTCCGGACTAGCGGGTCGCGACTCGCCGTGACGAACCAGCAAAATTTCGGTTGCGCCTGCTGGCGGTTGGTAGCTGTGTTGTCGGTACTCTTTCATTGATTTTGCCTATTTGTCTTATTTGATGGTCTTACTGAGCTGATTTTGAGTAGCGTATGAACGTGGTCAGTTGCAGCGGCTATTGCGCCGAACTGTTCTTTACTCGATCAAGCGGCCAAGCGATTCGCGACGCAAACTCCGGCCTATGCATGCCGCGCCTGGTCGACCGGCTAGGGCCGATACCAGAACCGAGCCGGGTCTGCGCGCGACGCTTTTCTCGCAAGTTGTGCCCACTGGCATAAGTATTGTCTTGTGTCGCGTGGATCGATAATTTCTTCGATCTCGAAAAACTCTGCGGAGCGGTAGGGCGAACGTAGCTTGTTTAAACGTTCCTTGATTTTCGTCAGATGCGCGTCGTAGTCGTCGGCTTCTGCCAGTTCAGCTTTATAAGCGACCTCAATGCCGCCCTCGATTGGTAGGGAACCCCAGTCACCAGAGGGCCATGCCGCGCGGAAATGGTGGCTGCCCGGTTTATGATTGGCCGCGCCGGCTACCCCAAAGGCTTTGCGGATCACGATGCAGCAGAACGGAACCGGCGCTTGGCCCAATGCCGCCAAAGCGGTCGAACCGGCGCGAATCGTGCCTTCTTCCTCAGACTGCTTGCCGATTAAAAAGCCGGGGCAGTCTTCCAGGTGAATCAGTGGTAAGTGGAAATTCGCCGCCAGATCTACGAGACGCACCAGTTTGCGGGAAGCGTCGGCGGTCCAGGCGCCGCCGTAAACGCGCGGATTTTCGGCAAAAATGGCTACTGGAATGCCGTTGAACCGGGCTAATCCGGTAATAATGGATCGCCCCCATTTGCGGCCGATTTCGAAAAATGATCCAGCGTCGACCACGCGCTCCAACAGATCGTGCATTTTGTAGACCTTGCGCGGATCTTTAGGGATCAAGTCGATTAGCGATTCGTCACGGCGGTTGGGATCGTCGTCGCAGTCGGCCAGCGGCGGCAATTCATCGGTGCTGCTTGGTAAGTAAGATAGGAATTGTTTTGCCATGGCGAAAGCTTCTTCTTCGCTACCGGCCTCGTCGTCGATGGAACCGTTACGTGTGTGAATCTTGTACGAGCCCAACTCCTCTTTGCTGACATCACCCAGCGAGGCCCAGTCAACCAGAGCTGGTCCAGCGATCATCATTTGCGCGCTGTCGCGAACGATAACGGAGTAGTGTGCGGTGGCAACGCGAGCCGCGCCGATACCAGCGACGGAACCCAATGCCAAGGACACGGAGGGTGCAACCGCTAGATGCTGCACAATAGTTTCCCAGCCGCGCACTTCGGGAATATAGGTTCGGCCGGCCATTTCAATGGTTTTTACTGAACCGCCGCCGCCCATGCCGTCTACTAGTCGGATGTGGGGTAAACGCAGCTCAATTGCCAGGCCTTCGGCGCGCATCCGTTTGCCCGCAATTGACGCGTCGGCAGAGCCACCGCGCACAGTGAAATCGTCGCCTGACAGCACGACAGGACGCCCGTTAATATCCGCTGTGCCGAACACAAAGTTAGAGGGCGTAAATCCTTTTAGATTGCCTTCTGCATCATATTGGCCGACCCCTGCGAGGGTGCCAATTTCGTGGAAACTTTCGGCATCGCTGATAGACGCAATGCGCTCGCGAATGGTGAGTTTGTTGAATTCGTGCTGTCGTGCGACCTTGTCAGCGCCACCCATCTCAAAGGCCAATGCTTCCCGCGATTTCAATTCTTTGATTTCATCTTCCCAACTCATTGCTACTCCCCTTAAATGTCGTGCCACTTTGTGCAACGTCGGCGACGATTAGCTGCTCGTGCTAAGTTTTGTTTCCCCTACTGCATAGCGTCTAAGTTTAGTCTGGCGACACGCAAATAGCATCTTGGTCCGGTCGCTTTGAATTTGCCGAAACGATGCAGCACACTGCAAGCCATGCTATGTCTGTCCTTCAGCCCAATGTCGCAGTCACGGTTTCAGTCTCCAAACCGTGATGTCTGATGCGGGGCCTAAGCCGGGCTACGAACTGCTGTCTGAAAAGATCATAGGCACCTTAAATGAGGGGCCTTTGCACGGCGTTCTTAAGGAGCGCTACCGAGGAGTTAATGGCTTGACCGAGCAATCCATCGGGTCTTTTATTGCAGATGTGGTGCGGGATGGCGTCATTTATGAAATTCAAACCGGCAGTTTCAGCGGCCTGCAACGCAAGCTGCGCACGCTGCTTGATGACACCCGCGTGGTGTTGGTTCACCCAATTGCCAAACGCACTTTAATGCGCAAGCAACCCACGGAACTTCAGCCTAATGCTAATTTAAAACCTCGATATTCGCCGAAACGCGGCTCTTTGTTGCATATCGTCGAACAATTGGTTTATTTGGGCGACCTCCTAAATCACGAAAATTTCGCCGTTGAGGTGGTGTTGACCACTCAGGAAGAAACGCGGGTTTGGGATCCTCGCAAAGGCCGTGGTCGCGGCGCATGGCGTATTGTGGCGAAACATTTGGTCGAAGTGGTAGCGACCCAACGTATTAACGCCGCTGCAGATCTTTTTGCATTCCTGCGAGCACCGCTGCCAGCGGAGTTCACCACGGCTGATTTAGCGGAAGCTCTTCAAGCTTCCCGTTCTCTCGCGCAAAAAATGGCTTATTGCCTGCGTCAATCAAGTGCAGTAGAGATTTGTGGCAAGCGTGCCAATGCCCTGATTTACCGGCGTATTGATTGACCAGGTGACGGTTGCTTGAGCAAGCGGTTTAGACGCTGCAAGGAAAGCCTGCAAAAGTGCGGTGCTGCCTGCTTAGGCAAGCAGCACCCAATGCGTCGACTGACGTTTCCGGTTAAAGCGAACGCTCGAACGCCAACGCTGGCCGTGTAGGAAGTGGCTTAAGCGACGAGGCCTTGCAGCACAGCAGCTTCGTGCCGAATGCCTTCCGGTGAGCCCAGCCACTGCCGGTTCGCGCCGATGCGTTTAAACCAATAGTGCAGGCCTAACAAATCGGTAAAGCCCATGCCGCCGTGCACCTCCGTAGCTGTTTTGCTAACAAACTTGCCGACTTCAGCGAGATGCGCCTTGGTATGGCAAGCGGTCAGTCGCGCTTCGTCGGGCAAGTCAGTCAGCGCATGGCCAGCGAACCAAACCATGGAACGGCAGGGTTCCAGGCTGGCGACCATCTCCGCGCACATGTGCTTAACCGCCTGAAAGCTGGCGATTGGTCGGTTGAACTGCTCGCGTTGCTTCGCGTAGTCCACTGCCTGATCCAGCATATTTTGGGCGGCACCCAAGGTGTCTGCGGCAAGCATAACGCGACCGATATCGAGGCTCTGGGTATACACTTCGGGGTCTTCGCTAATCACGGTGGCTGGCGTATTGCTAAAAGCCAGCTCGACGGTCCGACGAGTTTTGTCGACGGTCGTAAGTGGCGATCGTTCACAACCTGCCGCCTGGCTATCCACCAGATACAAATTGCGGGCTTGGTCCGCAACCAAGTAGAAGTCGGCGTCCGCATCAAATGCAAATAAGACTTTGCCGTTGAGCCTGCCGTCTGCGAAGTTCACTTGCGCGTCGTTGCGTCGGCCTACCGCGTCACCAAAAGCAATACCAACGCGTTTACTGCCCGCAGCGAGTTCTGCTAACAGGTCCTCTTGTCCGCCAGCGGCGACAAGTGCAGTTGGCGCCATAACGGCGCTGCCAAGGAACGGCGCAGGGGTTGCATGATAGCCGAGGCTCTCGGCGACGATTGCGGCGTCTAATGACCCTAATCCAATACCACCCTGAGCTTCAGGAATGAGGAGAGCGGCGACACCGAGTTCGGCCAAACCTTGCCAGATGCCGGCGTCGCTGCCGCCGTCGGCGTAGGCACGTGCGCCATCCAATCCCACTTGTTCGCTCAGGAAGCGGTTAACGTTGTCTTGCAGCAAGACCTGCTCTTCTGATAATCCAAATCGCATAGCTTCCCCCTAGCGTGCTTTTTCGATTTTTGGCTCACGCGGCATATCCAGACCGCGCTCGCTGATGATGTTTTTCTGAATCTGCGAGGTCCCGCCGCCGATGATGAGGCCGAGGAAGTACATGTACTCGCGCTGCCAACTACCGGCGCCACGCAGGTGCGGATTGTCTTCATACGACAAACCAATCTCTCCCATCACGTCGATGGCCAGGCCTTCCAGATCGTGGCGCAGTTCGGTGCCTTGCAGTTTGGTGATCATGCGGGCGATGCTCGCATCCTGGCTTTTGTTCAAACGCGAAGACAGCACGCGCAGTTCGTTAAAGCGCATCGCCATAACCCGGCCTTGGATCTGCATGAGCCGATCCCGATACACCGGGTGTTCTGCCAGCGGCACACCGTCTAGCGTCTCTGACTGCATCAAATCGATCAGCGAGTTAATGCGCATTTGCGCGGTATTTGAAGGAGCCAAAGTGTCGCGTTCATGACCTAAAATTGCATTAGCGACTTGCCAACCCTGGCCGCGTTCGCCAACGATCTGGTGCTTAGGCACGCGAACATCGGTGAAAAAGGTTTCGTTGAAGTTGGCGACGCCAGTCATGTCCACCAACGGCCGAATCTCAATTCCTGGAGTATCCATTTCAAACAGCAGGAAGGAAATGCCCTTGTGTTTTGGGGCCTCGGGTTCGGTACGCACCAAGCAAAAGATCCAGTCTGCCAGGTGAGCGGTACTGGTCCAGATCTTTTGGCCGTTTACGACCCACTCGTCGCCGTCCAACGCTGCGGCGGTGCTTAGGCTGGCTAGGTCACTACCCGCCCCGGGTTCAGAGTAGCCCTGACACCAAATCATCTCACCGGCAATCGTTGGTCGAATGAACTTTTGCTTTTGTTCCTCGGTACCCATTTCCAACAGCGTCGGTACCAGCATCGAAATCCCTTGCCCACCCAGGCCAGCGTTGACTTTGGCATTGGAAAATTCTTCCGCAATAATGCGGGATTGAATGATATTAGGTTCCGCGCCGAAACCGCCGTATTGTTGCGGAATGGTGCGCGCGGCATAGCCGTTTTCGATTAGAAGCTTTTGCCAGTCGAGCGCCTCTTGACCGCGCAGATTGCCGGCGCGTGGCGACTTGTCACCATTATGTTTTAAAAAAGTGCGAACCTCTTCGCGAAACACTTCGTACTCTGGTCCGAATGAAAGATCCATGAGTTGGGTCTCCTCTATGCTTTGGAAAGTTTGGATGCATCTCCCGCTAACCAGACGCGAATTGGAGGCCGAGTCTGGAGCCGTCATCTGTTAGGACGGCAGCATCAATCTAGCGGCAACCTATGGTATGAGCAAGCGGTGTATACCTGCGGGTTCGTGTGCAGTTGCTTGGCGTGCTGCGTATTATTAGCAAGTGTTAAGGTAGCGGCGCGGGGACATTGGGTAGCCCTATGACTGGTACTGGGGGCTGCGGCGGACTTTGACGGGACGCATGATGCTAACCAAGTCAGACGGATTGGCTGCAGCACAACAGTAACTAGACTTCCACAGCAAACGAGAGAGATCAGGGTATGACTGAGACAGTGGCGCAGGTAAAGCTCGCGACGATGGCGGCTATGCAGGAGGAACATAACTTGCAAGTGCATCCCGAATGGCGTTCGCAAAACTATCCTTTTTATCGTGCGGCCTGGGTTGAATGTGCGGAGATGCTCGATCACTTTGGATGGAAATGGTGGAAAAAACAGCAGCCGGATTTGGATCAGGTAAAGCTGGAATTGGTTGATATCTGGCACTTCGGTCTGAGTGAACTTATGACTCGTGCGGACGCCGCCATAGATCCACGTGTGGCGGATGTACTCGGCGCTTCTGTCGCGGATTCCACCAGCGACGGCGAGGCGTTCCGCCTTGCCATCGAAGCGCTCGCTCAGGATTCGATCGCGACCCAAAGCTTCTCGGTCACTCATTTCAGAGCGGCCATGGAAACACTGCCAATGAGCTATGACGAGTTATTCGAACTCTACGTAGGTAAAAATATGTTGAACCGGTTTCGCCAAGCTCACGGTTATAAGACTGGCGAGTACCGCAAAACCTGGGCGGGCCGTGAAGATAACGATCATCTGATCGAGTTGATTGCGGCATTAAATTGCGCTCCGGAAGCCGTGCCAGCGGCGCTGTACACAGCACTTGAGCAACGCTATGCCGAGACGGCGAGTTAGTCGCAGTATGCTGGCGGGAATCAATCCGAAGTCACTGACGACGACAATATGCATCGATTTACTTTAGTCACCGACGCCTGGTACCCGCAAACGAATGGTGTCGTGACCACCTGGAATTCGGTGCTGGCAGAACTCCAACAGCTTGGCATCGAGGTACAGGTGATTCACCCCGGCGACTTCAAGACGCTGCCGGTGCCGACTTACGCCGAGGTGCGGGTCGCCGTTAACCCTTGGCGACTCAAACCCATGCTGTGGGATTATCAGCCGGATTACATTCACATCGCGACTGAGGGGCCATTGGGTTTATATGCCCGACACCTACTGGTGCAACACGGTCTGCCGTTCACGACCTCGCTGCATACCAAATTCCCTGAATATGTGCATGAGCGTGTGCGTTTACCGCTGTCTATTGGCTATCGCTTTATGCGTTGGTTTCATCGACCTGCGCGGAGTACGCTGGTCACGACTTGGTCGCATCAGCAAGAGCTAGCGCAATGGGGCTTAACCGATTTGATCGTGTGGGGACGTGGGGTGGACGTATCCAAATTCAAACCACAACCGCTACAGTCTCGACAACGCCCGCGCTTATTATATGTTGGCCGGGTTGCAGTTGAGAAAAACATCGAAGCGTTTTTACAGCTGTCGATCGACGCGGATAAAGTCATCGTTGGCGACGGCCCGCAGCGCGCTGAACTTCAGGCTAACTATCCGGACGTGCAATGGTTGGGTTATTTGCACGGCCAGGATTTGACCGATGCTTATGCTCAGGCAGACGTGTTTGTGTTCCCATCACGAACGGATACCTTTGGGTTGGTTATGTTGGAAGCGAATGCGTGCGGCACACCGGTAGCGGCTTATCCAGTCACGGGGCCAATCGATGTGGTCGCCGATGGTCACAATGGCGCGCTCGACGAAGCACTAGGTGCCGCCGTGCAACGTGCTCTGGCAGTGCCTCGTGATTCATGTCGAGCGCACGCACTCGCACAAACTTGGAGTGCGGTGGCGAATCGCTTGGAAAAACAGCTAGTACCAATCACCTGGCCGTTGCCGCGGCAAGATTGAGGGCGACGAGTGAGTATGCGCCTTTCAATCCACGTGCGCTAAAGCCACACAAACCATATAGATTTAAGCCTGAATCTGGCATCCGTTGCCGACGAGACGGCGTCGATTGATGCGTAACCGAATAGAGCAGTCGTTATAGAGGACACCATGAGCACCACCGCAGAACAACCCCTGCAAATCCAAACCACGTGGCAATCGGCGTGGCGCCCGGAGCGGATAGGGACGCTGTTGTTTCTTGTTCACGATGGTCAGGTGCTGCTGATTCACAAGAAAACCGGACACGGCGCCGGCGTGATTAATGGTCCTGGCGGCAAGCTGCAAGCCGGCGAGTCGCTGGTGGAGTGCGCGGTGCGAGAGGTGCAAGAAGAGGTAGGTGTCACGGTTTCCAATGTGGTTTGCCGAGCAGAGATGCGGTTTGTAGAAGAGCAGGGAACACAGTGGTTGGGATACGCATTTATTGCTACCCAGTTCAGCGGCGATCCTTATGAAACGGAGGAGGCCAAGCCGTTTTGGTGCCCGCTCGACGCAATCCCGTTCGATAAAATGTGGCCAGACGATAAACGCTGGCTGCCGCGCGTGTTGGCGAGTGACGCCGGCCCGCCGTTTATCATTGATGTGCTGTTGCGTGCGGATGAGTTGATTGCCGATAAATTTTTGGCGCAGACTGAAATGAGTCTAAATCCGCAACAGCGCTATCTGGGTTGGCCAGGTATAAACAGGTAAGCAAAGCGACAATTAAGGGGTAGGGCATGCGAATCGGTATTTCGTTGAACTCGGCGCATCCGGGGACAACGCCGAGTGAGGGAGCGCGGCATATGATCGAGCGAGCTAGAGCTTCTCGTCATGCTGATCTGGACTATCTTTTTGTTGGCGACCATCACGTCACAGCCTACCCGTATTATCAAAATTCACCCATGCTCGGGCGCCTACTTGCGGAATGGCATAATAAGCCGGCAGGAGCGCTACACCTCTTACCATTGTGGAACCCGGTATTGTTGGCAGAGCAGATTGCCACTTTGGCGGCGATCATGCCGGGGCGGTTTATTTTGCAGTGCGCGCTGGGTGGCGACCGCCAGCAAAGCGAAGGCATGGGGATCGATATGGGCAAGCGTGTTGGCATGTTCGAAGACAGCTTAAGCATCATGCAAGCCTTGTGGGCGGGCGAAACGGTAAGCCACGAGCGCTACTGGCCCATTCAAGAGGCGCGTATTGCGCCGCTCCCAGAGCAGCCGGTGGAGATCTGGATGGGGTCCAGTGCGCTGCCGGCGATCAATCGAACCGCACGTCTGGCAGACGGTTGGCTTGCTGTACCGGGCATGGGATTAAACCAGGCGCAGGATCAATTGAATCAATATCGACAAGCTTGTGCCGAATACAGCCGAACGCCTAGCGCAGTGGCGATACGCCGCGACATTATGATCAGCAGCACGTCGCAAGCCGCGGATACCTTTCGCGAAGCGGCTTTGGCAAAAGGTTATCGGGGCTTCCCACCCGAAGCGCTTATGGTCGGCGGCGTTAGTCAGGTAGCCGATGCCATGGCAGAATTTCAAACAGCAGGGTTTACCGACATCATCGTGCGCAACATGAGTCGCGATCAGGGCGAAGCGTTAACGACGATTGAACTGCTCGCAGAGGTCCGGCAACAGTTAGCTTAAATGATCGGTTAGAAAAAACCAGGCGGATGTTCGTGCATTGGGCGGTGCTTCCCTCAGTAGAGAGGATGTCCGACCGTTTGCGTCACTAGTGGTCTTACCGGACGGAAGTTGGTTTGTAGAGTGCCGTTAACCAATTTGAAAAGTCCATGTAAGAAGAACTGATTCAGATGGTCAGTGCGCAAGAGTCAGCCCCAAAGCCTCATTGCAAAGAGCTGTTCCTGGCTTTTTTAATTCACGCCTTCGCTCTGTTCCTGGGCTTTTCAGGACCTTTTTAGGACGTTTTTAGGACGTTTTTCCGGCGTAGACCGCGGCCTGTTCCCTAGCCGTTATAGGGGTGCCGAAAGCGTTCCATTCGGTGATAGAATTCTGTCAATTTACGCAAATAAGAGCGGCGACAATAATGATTACGATGACGGTCAATGGAGAAGAGCAGAGTTTGGATGTTGATCCCAACATGCCCTTGCTATGGGCATTGCGCGAAAATCTGGCTCTGACTGGAACCAAGTTTGGTTGCGGTTTGGCACAGTGTGGCGCGTGTACGGTTCACCTCAACGGCACCCCGATACGCTCGTGTGTGACGCCTGTGGTTGCGGCGCAGGGTGGTGCGGTGACAACGATTGAAGGCCTAGGCAACGCAGATGGCACCATGCATCCGGTGCAAGCGGCCTGGCTAGTAGAGCAAGCGCCTCAATGCGGCTACTGCCAATCTGGGCAAATTATGTCAGCCGTGGCACTACTGGAACAAAATCCTAATCCGGACGATGCCGCGATCAATGCAGCGATGTCCGGCAATATCTGCCGTTGTGGCATGTACGGCCGCATTCGCAAGGCGATCAAGCGCGCCGCGAGCGACCAAGCGATGGTGGGCATCTACGATCCAAGCAAAGTATCCCAGGGTGAGGAGGTGGACCATGGCTGATTTCGGCAAAATCACACGACGCGCATTTATCGGCACCAGTGCAGTAGTTGGCGGTGGCGGCTTAATCCTTGGCGTGGCGCTACGTCGCGGAGATCGCCGCGAGCAGGTAGCCGACATGGTTGCCGAAGACGGCGAACAAATGCTGAACATGTGGATCAAGATTGACGAGGCTGGGCAGATTACAGCGATTCTACCGCATAGTGAAATGGGCCAGGGCGCACAAACCGTCCTCGCCCAAATGTTGGCGGACGAGATGGATGCTGACTGGCAAGATGTCAGCTTTGTTGAAGCACCCGTGGACGATGAATATGCCAATGGTATTTTGGGGCAGGGCTTTATGCTCGGCGATGCCAAGGTGCCGTCAATCCTGATCCCGACAGTGGCTGGTGTTTTCCATCAAGCTGCTAAAGCTCTGATTCAGCAAATTACCGGCGGTAGCCTGAGTATTCGTACCACCGGTGTTTACGGTATGCGCGTTGCTGGCGCCGCCGCTCGCGAAATGCTTCTAAAAGCTGCTGCAGGTCTCTGGCAGGTACCAGAGAGCGAGTTGGTTGCAGCAAACAGCCGGGTGTCCCATAAGGCCAGCAATCGTTCGGCCAGCTACGGTGAGTTGGCGACTGCTGCTGCGCGTTTTGAGCCGTCACCAACGCCAACCCTTAAAGATCCTTCGCAGTTCACTTTGATGGGAACCGACGTGCCACGGCGCGATTTGCCTAGCAAGGTTAACGGATCTGCTCAATTCGGTATCGATGCCCAGGTGCCTGGCATGCGTTACGCCGCGCTTAAGGCAGCACCAGTTTTCGGTGCCCAAGTGGCGCGCTTTGACGACAGCGCTGCGAGACAGCGCCCCGGCGTGAGCGACGTTCTCAGTTTGGGCGACGCGGTGGTTGTTGTTGCAGAAGGCTATTGGCAAGCGGAACAAGCGCTAACTGATGTACAGATCGAATGGACTGCTACGGACAATGACACGGCGAGCAGCACTCAGTTCAGCGAGAAGTTCCGTAGTGATTTGGCAGCCGCTAACCGAGGCGAAGCAGTAACCGGAGCGGATCGTGAAGTCGGTGATTCGGTTGCGGCGTTTGAGTCGGCTGCCCAAGTGCTGGAAGCCACCTATGAGGTGCCGTTTTTGGCACACGCCTGTATGGAACCTATGAATGCGACTGCGCGCTTTGCGGATGGCCAGTGCGAAGTATGGGTGGGTGCGCAAAACCCGCTGGGCTATCGCAATGAAGTCGCCGCAGCGTTAGAGCTGGAAAACGAGCAAGTCACCATTCACCAACATTTTATGGGTGGCGGCTTTGGCCGTCGGGCGACTGGTGATGTCGCGGTACAAGCAGCGCGGATTGCACGAGCGACGGGGACCCCGGTCAAGTTGATCTGGTCTCGCGCACAGGACATGCAGCACGATATTTATCGTCCTGCGACAGTCTCTCAATTCCGCGCGGCACTGGATGCTGACGGGCAACTGATCGGCTGGGACAACGTCTTCCACGAAAAGCACGAGCCCGCTGAAGCACCCTTGATTCCTTACAGCGTTGCTGCTCAAACTATCCGCTATACCGATAGCCCTACCCACGTACCGTTTGGTCCGTGGCGTAGCGTGGATCACTCCCAGCACGGCTTTTTTACCGAAGCATTTCTAGACGAGGTGGCTGCAGCTGCTGCGCGGGATCCTTACGAGATGCGTCGCGAAATGCTTGCGAATAAGCCGCGGCACCGTCAATTGCTCGATGAGGTCGCGGATAAAGCAGGCTGGGGACAGCCGATGGCGGCAGGCCAGGGTCGAGGCATTTCCTTGCAGGAATCATTTGGCACACTTGTCGCTCAGGTGGTCGAGGTTAGTTTGAAGGATGGCAAAATTGGCGTCGATCGAGTCGTTTGTGCTGTCGATGCGGGCTTTGCGGTATCGCCAAATGGTCTGGCAGCGCAAATGGAGTCAGGCATTATTTACGGTCTGAGTGCCGCGATGTACGGTGAAATCACGGTGGCCGATGGCGCAGTTCAACAAACGGCGTTCCATGATTATCCGGTCGTGCGCATGAATGATGCGCCGGCAATTGAGATTCACATCGTCAATAGCGATGCGCCTTGGGGTGGTGCTGGAGAGCCGGGGACGCCGGGCATCGCGCCCGCACTAGCCAATGCGATCTATGCCGCTACCGGCACTCGGGTTAGGCAACTGCCGGTGTCGCAATATGATTTTGAGTATCGTATTGAAGAGCAAGAAGAACTGATCTAGCTGGGTCAGCGCTCAATTCTTGGTGTACAGCGGGTAGGGAGACCCGCTGTCACATTGCCTGCAAGAATCTTAATCAGTCAGATTAGCTGGCTTAGATTACTTCGAACGTCACCCCTGCGTTCGCGGGCAACCGCGCCAGCAAGGCGTCGCCGATGGCGCTCGCCGGAGTCCATATTCCGCCGCCGACTGGTAGCTCTTCTTGAGCAAGGGCAATAGCGCTTTCAGCGATCATCTTCGACGTAGACCCGTAGCCGGGATCGCGGTCGCCGTGCACGCGAACGCGGATGTCTTTACTGGAATCGGAGGGGTGTTTGCCCAGGAGTTCCACCGTAAAGAAACCATTTTCAATCTGCTCTACTGTGGGACCCTCACCGGGCTTCGGCAGAAACTTTTGCAGTCCTTTGCGGGTCAGCGGAATCGCTGCCAAGCCGACAAATGCGCCAGTGCCGACACTCATGGCCGTCGCACCGAGAAAACCTTTAGCACCTTCGCCCACCACAGAACCCTCGTCGTAGCGAAAGTTTTCGCCGTAGCCAGCGCTGCGGGCGCTAAGCAGTTCGTTAGAACGGCGAACCACTCGGGTGTTTACGCCGGCCATCACGAACGGCCCGACCCATGCGCCGAAATCTTCGTCAAAATACACACCGAAACGGTCGCCGCCGTCGCGCCCCGGAGGACCGTCGTTAAGTGAGTAAGGGTTACCTGCAATACGGCGAATACTCGGATCCTTTTGCGCGGCTTCCATCATAGCGATCATGCTATCGGCAGTGCCGCCGCTAAAGCCGCCTTTAAATGCGCGGGTGCGATATTTGATTTGTTGTGCGGTGACCCCGTGTTTTTCCTGCATTTGTTTTTGCAAGAAATACACGCCCATATCGGAAGGGATACTGTCGAATCCGCAGGTATGCACAATGACGGCGCCGCTGGCAGCAGCGGTTGTCTGGTGCTCATCAATCATTTTGCGCATCCAGTGCACTTCGCCGGTGAGGTCGCAATAGTGGGTGCCCTGTTCAGAACAAGCCGCGACCAACTCCGAGCCATAGCGGGCATAAGGCCCTACAGTGGTCAATATGACTTTGGTTTGCTTTACCAATGCGGCAAGACTAGCCGGATCATGGCTGTCGGCGGTAAGCATAGGAATATTGCGCCCGGCGACGAGGCTTTCGAGCTTGCTTGAGTTACGCCCGGCGATCGCCCAGCGCACGTTGCTATCGAGGTAGCGGGTTGCCATATATTCCGTAACCAGGCGACCGGTAAATCCGGTCGCGCCCCAAACGATGATATCGTATTGCCGTTCTAGGCTTGCACTTTCCATAACGCCTCCAAGCGTCTCGCATATCCTGAAATGGTGGCTTAGGAGCTTGTTCTGAACAAGCCCTAGTTACGAATGGTTTAACTTGGTTAAGGTTTGGCGGGTTCGCTTACGAGATATTTCGTCAAAGGCAGTCTTTGCGTGCTGCTATGCCGCAGTCTTCCTGCGGTGCCTTCGCTTTGTGCAGAGATGCCGAATAGGGTCGGCAGTGTATTACGTTTTTGCGAGTTACCTTTGCACAAAAAAAAGCCCCGCTGATGCGGGGCTGTTGGCTAGATAATTCTATCCGGGAAACATCTGCGCGGCGGTTATTGCCCGCCAGCTGAAGCGCGTTGCTCTTCCGCGCGTTGATTCAGCTGCGCCATCTCTTGCAGACTGAGGCCGCCGTCACCATCCCGATCTGCCAGCTTGAAGCTCTGTGCCAGACGTTTTTTCAAGTATCGTGGCAACTCCTGCCAACTCAGCTTGCCATCCATGTTCTTGTCCATGAAGCCGAAGGACTGAGTGGTTTGCGCCAACGAGCGGTCATATACCGGTGCTTCGGTGGTTTCGTCCACATAGGTATAGCTGAATGCGCCATACAGCATCTCATCCCAGCTTTGCAGACCCCAGGTAATGTTTTTGTTGGGATCGGGGTTGCCGGGGTTGTCGACCGAGTTGTCATACCAGGTGGTGTGAACTAAGCGGCTGCCCGGCTCAATGCGCTTCGGCTCGACAAATTCATAGGTGCGCTGCCAGTTAAAGTCATAATTTGGCACTGATAAAATAACTTCTTTGCTGCCATCTGCCTTCCAGATCTCGAACTTGGAGGCGACGCCGCGATAGTGCGAGTGTGGCACCAAATCGTGAATCAGTGCGGGCTTGTCGAACTGGTAGTAGGACACTTCCTGATGCCGCGCAGTATTTGCTGGAATGTTAATGGTTGGATTGATCACAACATCCTGGCGAAAAAAATTCTCTGGCTGCTGGTCGTGGAAGTACAAGCCGATGCGTGAGGTATCGACGGTTTCGCGTCCTACTGGGGTGTAATGGAGTTGGAATGTGAATTCACCGCCCGGCGCAATGTAAACGCCGGTGTCTTGCGGGAACGTATGCGACTCGTTGCCTGGTGCATAGCCAATTAGGTAATTGTCAAAAACACCAGAATCACGGCGAGCTTGCGACGTTTCCGCGTCTATCGAACCGGCGAGTATGTGGTGGACCACTTCGCGATCACCCGGGATAACGGTTGCGGCCTTAACCCAAACACCCTTGTCGAGTGGATTGGCGACGCGAGGAAATTTGTATTCCACAACGCCGCTGGCCGGAATGGTGTATTGCGGCATATCCAAAATTAGATCCGGCTCACCCAACGGCCATTCCACCTGAGCCATTTTCGTTTCGGCAAGGGGGTCCGGCCCTTTGCCACGCGGCGCACCGGCCTCGATCCAATGCACCAGCGTTTGGGTCTGTTCAATGTTCAATGACTTGTCGTCCTTAAAGACGCCAATATGTGGATCGGCGTGCCAGGGCGGCATACGCTTGGTACGGATGACTTCGCGGATCATTGGTGCAAAGCCACGCACCATGGCGTATTCCGACATAGCCCACGGGCCTAAGCCGCCTTCGGTGTGGCAGACCACGCACTTCTCTTGCAGGATTGGCGCGATGGTTTCGCTGTAGCTGATTTGGCTATGATCGGTGTTCGCCGCAGCGAAATTGATCAAGCAGCCCATCGTGTCGCGTTGTGCAACGGCGACAGACTTGCCTTGTGTGACCGCGCGGATGGCATCCGCGGCAAAGTGCTGTGACGCTTTTTGCTTTTGACGCTCATACACCAGGCGATCGTTCAAGGGGCCGCGGTAGGCGATTTCCCAGGTCTTTGGATCGATGACTAGCACCTCTGCGGTCCGCACTAGATCTAACGACTCGCCGATCAACTGGGTTTCGTCATGTAACACGGGAACTTTGATGCCGTACTTCTCCGCCTCGGCATAAATGCTTTCGCGCGTATCCTGTAGGTTGGCGTTGAGCATGAAGAATTTAACATTGGCGTCAGCGAATTCACTTTGTAGTTGGGCAAAGTCGCCGAGCGCGTTGCGCACGATGGGGCAGCCATTGCCCTGTACCATGATTACCACTGCATCCGCGTTGCGGTGGTAGTGCAACTCATGCGCGTCGCCTCTGTGGTCGAGCAGCATGAAGTTGTCGACGCGGGCTGCATTTGCAGACACGGTAGTAACCAGTGCCCCGAAAAATAGGCTGGTAAGTATAAGTAAATGTTTCATGGGATCCTCTCCATGGCGAAATTGCTGCGAGTGATACTAGCAAAGCTCTTTGCCGGACTCACCTAGCAAAAGCAGCAAAAATTGACTGCCGAAAGCCGGTTCCATTGGCGCAAACCGCCGTCGGCGATGACTTTACCGCGTAGGATGCCTAACCACTGAGCTAACTCTTTTGGGCCGTTGATCGGGCTTGCCTGGCTACGGCTCTGATCATGCCCGTTAGGTACGACGCTATGCGCGGATTGCTCGGGGCCTACTGGTTGTTTAGACGCTCGAAAACCGCGACGCGTTCGCTACAACTCATGAGTACGCTGTGGAGGGATCACCACGATATGGGAATGAACCCACGCTCTATTCGCTTTTGATTTGCTCTCCATTTGCTCTCGAATTGCCTTTGATTTTCAAGCAGATCTCGCGACCACAAAGATTCAGCCCAGATCGAAATAGGTCTTCGGGTTTTTATAATTATTTCCGCTAATCGGATTAGAAATTACCTTTTGTCGCCAAAATAATACACTTGGTCTGCTGTAAAAGAGAGAAAGATTCATTTCCCCCTACAGTCCCGCTCTAAGTAAGTCGTGCCAAATGGCTTTCAATCTAATGACTCGAGAGCCGCAGGCGTGCATCAAAAGTTTCAGACAAAAAGAGTCACTCTCAAGCGCTTTTTTGTAGCGGAGTCAGCACCCGCTAGAGCATGCAAAAGCCCTTTTTGTTCTGGATACCCAGTATAAAAATAAAAACCGTTAGCTTATGCGTTGTTGCTAAAGTTGACATGATCACTCCGCGGTTGCCCGAGCTGTTCCTAGTTTGAATTAGCCCACGTGGGAAGTTGGGAGTGTTTGGGAGATCCTCGTATGAGCGACCTTGAAGGGAAACGCATTCTGGTTGTTGAAGACAATCGGTTCAACAGCGAGTTGGTGATCTACTTATTGCAGAGTCTAGGGTGTCTATGCGAGTTAGCCACTTCCGGCGCTGTCGCGATTGAGTGTTTTTCGAGGCAAGATTTTGATTTGATTCTGATGGACTGTCAGATGGATGAGATAGATGGGCTCACCGCGACTCGAGCAATTCGAAAAATTGAGGCGGATCGACGCGATCAAGCGGCGAAGCGCGATACGACGCGAAGCGACTCTGCCGATTTACGCTCCGTCCCCATCATTGCTTTAACCGCTAGCGCTAATAACGAAGAAAGGCGCGCGTGTAAGGCGGCTGGTATGAATCAATTTATAAGCAAACCGTTTCGAGTCAAGCTGTTGGAACAAACGATTCGACTATGGTTACTTAATCGATCTCATGCTGCGGCGGTAGTTGACGAGGATGATGACTTGGAAAGAGTCGAGCCAGAGCCAGAGCCAGAGCCAGAGCCGCGCCTTGATCCGAGCCAGAAGCAATGGCATGTCGTTATGCATGAGTGGCTTAATCTTATGCAACCGATCATTGCCTACGCCGATTTGCTGCAAAGCGACGCGCAATTGGATGAAGGGCAACGGAGGAAAGTGCTGGAAATTTATCAATCTGCTTTGACACTGCAAAACAGCATGGTCCGCCAGTCTAAAAATGTCTCGGCTTATACCAAACCGAGTGATCAAGCCGAGCCGACAGACAGTGGCGCCGCGAGCGAATCTCAAGACGAGCGTCAACGGAAGGGCGCGATCTCAATGACAGATAATAACTGTGCAAATGCGAAAGCGGCTAGCGATTGTCCTGTTGGAAGTATTTCGGCTGATAGCGAAACGTGATGCCCTGCAGCACTACTTACATGTCTCAACGCGCTGCAAACAGCACTTCTCAGTGGCCCGCCGTTTCTAGTGGTCGGCGCTGCAAACACCTGGCGATTGCCCTTCTTCTACTCCACCTCACGCTGCCTGCAGCCACACTCGCTGGAGATCTGCAGGATCTATTGGGCACGCTCTATGGTGGCGATGGCATCACGCTCCAGCGCAATACAGTTGCACCTCAGTTTTCTCATCATGCTCACTTCACCACAGATAGCCTGACGGAACTGCAAGATGTGGCGCGATCAATATCTGATCTGTCACGGCCCAGCGTCGCCGCGTCCTCAGGTCTGCGGTTCGATTACGATCCGGTCGTAGGGGGCTTTTTTCGAGCGCGCAGTGCTTTGGGGTCACTATTTTTAGAACGGCCTGAAACTCTGCCTGAAGGCTATTGGGCTTTCGGTTTGAGCTATGGCCGCACGCGTTATACGACACTGGAGGGGCGCTCGTTATCCAACTACGAACTGATCCTTAACCACGTCGGAACAGGTCATAGTGGAATCGAGCCGTGCCTAGGCGGAGATCCCCCGTTTTGTTATGCGTTTGAAAAAGATGTGGTGGCGCTCAAGCTGAATCTCGACATCTCAGCAGATTATCTGCTTATGACTGCGCATCACGGTCTGACAGATCGCTGGGAAATTAGCGCGCAGTTACCGGTACAACGCATTGCAATGCGCATCACTTCTGTAGCAAGCATCCGCAACGATCCGTCTAAACAGTATTTTGATAGGACTCTGCATGCGTTTGATCCAGACAACGAAGACTCGCCTTATGATCACGTGCGCGGATCACATGTTGGCATTGGCGATATGCGGCTGACCAGCAAATATCAATTGTTTGAACATGAGAATGGCTACAGCGGCATCAGCTTAGGAATCCGTTTGCCTACTGGTGATCTGCGTAATTTGCAGGGTGTCCCAGGAGTTGGCAGTCAGGTCAGCTGGCATACGAGCCGACAATTTATGCAGCGTCACAATCTGTGGGTGCTGCGTTTTCTTGGTGGCGTCGATTTTAACTCCGGCGTCGTATCGGCAACGGTGCTTCGCCATGCTTATGGCGTTGAGCTAAATCGAAAAATTGGCTCTATTGACGCCGCGATTGCGTTGGATTTTCTTAATAAACGGAATCTGTCGGTACGTGACGGCCCTGGTGCAAGGCAGAGTGATTTGGGGTTGAGTCTCAAATTGGCCTACAAGAAAGACCGTTTACTGCATTTTGGTGTGAGCGTGCCCCAGGATCAAAATGGGCTGCGCGCCGACCGGACGATTGTACTGGGACTTGAATGGTTGCTCTGAGCAAGGCGACGCGGGAGGCATTGTCGACCAAGCAGCTACGTGCAGCACGCTACGCAATTCTTTTACTGTGCTGGACCGCTCTCGATCCCATCAATAGCTGGGCGCAAACCATTGGTAACCGCGCGGTTGTCCGGGAATCTGCGGGCGTATCAACGCAACCAGACGAGCAAACGTTGGTTCAAGTTCATGTTCTAGCAACTCGTAGTCATCCTCAGGTCGATGAACTGGTCGGCGCTGTGCGCCAGGCTGTCGGTGAGCATTTGCCTTTTTTTAGCCATGACATGAACGGGCAGTTGCGCCGAGGCAAAGAGATTGTTGAATCGGTTACCGATACTGCGCCGGGATCAGTGATTTGGCTTGCTGTTGGCTGGCCTGCTACCCAAGTTGTTATGCAGGAAGAGCCAGGGAGTCCGTTAATTTATGCCTTGGTCGCTCAAGCCCAACAGCGGAGCTTGCGATCCAAGGAGGGTCTCTATCATCTATCTACCGTCTTGCCGGTGGCGGAGCAAATCCGCGCGCTATACCGTTTATTTCCGACTATGGCAGGACTCACGATACTAGCCGGAAGCGAAGACCAGGCCGATCTCAGTGCGCAGCTCGCTGACGCTGACATCGCTGGGAAATCCCCACTGCGAATAGTAGGAATTGATAGCGAAGCGGCGTTACCTGACGTGTTGCTCAATTTGCCGAGCGCCAAATTGGGTTTAATGATTACGGCGAATCCCAGCGTCATTAATCGTTATTCCCTAGAATACGTTGTAACAGAGACGCAGCAGCAGCGCGTACCGACTTTGGTCTATTCCGAATATCTGGTTAAAGCCGGTTTTGTGATGGCATATCTGCCGTCTCCTGAATTAATTGGTGAACGTGCGCTAGGGCTTGTTAACTCGGTGTTGAAAAATTGGCGTATACAGGCGCTCTCGCAGCACAAGCCGGAACGGACGATTTTGGACAGTTCGTTGAGGGAAGCCTCGCAACACGCACAACAGGCAGGAGATCGAGGACGTTTACTGGTTAACTCACGTGCGCTTAAACGGCTTCAGCTTCAGGCCGACCCGATCGTACTGGCTACCGCGACTATTCTGTAGTTAACCATGTTAGGCCTTACTTCCCTCCGAGCGAAAACGTTTGCGTATACGGCAACGCTGGTCACCTTGGCTGCCGGTATTTTAACTGTACTGATTGTAAATACCGCTGCAGACATCATCAGAGATGAATTTGATAAGCGCGGTTTTACCGAGGCTTTTGCATTGTCGTCAGAGAGTCGCTACCCGTTGCTGATCGAAAACAAGCGGCTATTGCGCGAGATTTCAGATCGTTTTCTTGCCAAACCGGACTTGGTTGCCGTCGACGTTTTTAATTCAAACTTACGTAATTTGTTGGCGGCAGATAGAGGTGACGCCGTTGATCCACCGTCACATCACGAGCTCACGTCACCGGGATTGGTCCGGTTAAAAGAGGTGATTGGTGGTCGTCACTTTTATACCGTAAGGGTGAGCGCGACTGCCAGAGCCGCCAATTCACAGAACGATGATTATTTCTTTTTGGATGATGACTTGCCGAGCGCTGAGGCACCAGTGGGTTATGTTCGCGTTGGGCTTTCCGCAAATCACCTAGAGGGGTTGATCAGCGAGGTTCGGACCTTCGCGATGATTTTGTTTTTCTTGGTCGTCGCCGTGAGCTCCTCAATTTCTTTTACGATTATTCGCAGAATCATCCGCCCGTTGACCGTGATGGCCGATCGTACCCAAGCGATAACCGCAGATAACCTTGCAAGCATTCAGCCCATTATCGGTAGGTCTCATGATGAAATTGGTCGTTTGGTGAGAGCTTTCAACCGGATGGTAGATCAGTTGCAACAACGCGACACCGAGGTTGCCATAAGGTCTCGCGAGCTGGTGGATGCGCGTAAAAAAGCGGAAGACGCCAATCGTGCTAAGACAGATTTTCTCAATAACGTGACCCACGAGTTACGGACTCCCCTCAATGTTATCATCGGCTTTAGTGGATTGTTGGAAAGCGGCCGTCCCGGAGAGCTGAATGAGACCCAGAAAAAGTTTGTGAACAACGTCAATGTAAACGGTGAACTTCTCTTGTCCCTGGTGAATGATTTACTGGATTTGTCCAAGGCCGAAGCGGGTAAGGAGGTTTTGAAGCTGAGCTTAGTCGATTTGGTTGCAGCGTCAGCCGAGCTGCATGAAGGGTTTATGCCGCAACTTAAGCAAAAAAATTTACGCTTAGAAATCGTGACACCGACTGAGTTGGTGTGTTTGATCGATCGGCAAAAGTTGACTCAAATTTTGTTTAACCTGGTTAGCAACGCTATTAAGTTTTCCAACGAAGCGGGCGTAATAAAGATTACGCTAACCGCTGTCGATTCAAGCGAGTTATTCGCTGTGAATCGGTCCATTGCGACCAGATTAGCTGCGCCGAAGCCGCGTGACGGTGTCTTGATTAGCGTGGAGGACCACGGTATCGGTATTGCGCCGGAAAACCACAGCATCATTTTTGAAAAATTTGAACAAATTAAGTATGCCGGCGGCGGGCATCAATCGGGCACCGGCCTAGGGTTGTCGCTAACCCGCGAACTTGTTGAAATCCATGGGGGTTGCCTGTGGTTAGAGCGTGCCGCGTTGGGCGTAGGGGCCGTGTTTATGTTGTGGCTACCGGATGGTTCGCTCAACACCAGTGCCGAGATCCAAGCCTAAAGTACAGCGACACAAACGTCTGTTCCGACTTGGGTAAGTAATATGAGTAAGCACTATGAGTAAGTACCTTGAGTAAGCACGAAGCACCGGCGTCTGAAGCCGTTCTGATTAGCGGGTTTCAAGGGAATTTTTCCGTTACCGTATGCGTCCCTTGGCTAACCCGGATTCTCCACCTATATCCGTGCTCACGCAGGGAGGTTTGTTCGGGTAGGCTGCGTTATTCAGTGCGGTTGCCTGTCTTGGGGAGGTCAGTTCGCTTTCGTTCGTCCCTCACGCTCGTTGCCGTCACCGCTGGGCCATGCGGGTTGCCGCGTTTTGGCGGCTATTCCGGTATTTTGGGCGGCATAATGTAGTTCGCTAGGAAAGCGAAAATATCTGTGTAGGCACGTTGGAAAGCCTGGTCACTGAAACCACCGTGATTAGCGCCTTCGATACTAACGAGCTCATTGGGTGAGCTTAGGCTTTCGTGGAGCGCGGTGGCCTGTTCGTAGGGTACGACACTGTCTAGCGTGCCATGGATGGTGATCACCGGCGGAGTTGTTTCAGACATCAGAAACAACGGCGAGTATTGCGCAGACAGGTCTTTAATCGCTGCTGCACTACCGGCCCAGCCGCGCGCGTAATTGCCTGCAGGCGCAAGGTCATTTAAGTATCGATCCACCTCTTCTATGTCCGTAATGCCGTACCAATTCACGATGGCTTGAGGCGGATGATCTGTTTTGCAGGGATGCTCGCTGTCTGCATTTAAAAAACCAACCGTCAAAGCCAGGTGCCCTCCAGCGCTAGCGCCGCTGACAACGAAATTATTCAGGGGTTGATTTTGTGCCGCCCAAATTTCAACGACGCGGCGATAGGCACACATGGCATCGTCTACCGCTGCCGGTGCAGTGGCCAGGCCTTGACGATAATTGATGTTGACCACGTTCCAGCCGCGTTGCAAAAACGGAATGAATTGCGCGGTTTCCGCAGCCTTGTCGCCGGCTATCCAGCCGCCGCCGTGAATCCAGATTAACGTCGGTCTAGTGATGCCGTCGGCCGCAAAATAATTTGGCTCGCCGGTGCGCTCTCCGTGCACATAAATATCCATGCGCTGCGCCGGGTCTTCACCGTAGGGCATGTCTAGGCGAAGCCCTAAACCGTGAGCCCAAAAATCACTCGCGCTGGCGTAGTTAACCCCGCACAGGCCTAGTGCCAGCAGAGCGATGTGCAGGTAAGTGGTGAAACGATTGCCGAGGAACTGAGTCATTTGCATAGCATTGCCTTGTTTAGTGCGCGTCTTGTAACGCTTTTGGTGGCGCATTGGCAACGCTGGATTTGGTTTTTAGTCAGATGCCGGGTTTGGACTGGCCTGCTGCGTCAGCTGCTGATTGAGCAGCGTACCGCCTACCACGGCCACCGGCACCACAACAAAATTGAGCAAAGGGATCGACAGCGCAAAGAAACAGCAGATGCCAAACCCGAGGCTCATGCATCGATCTTGCTTTAGTTGGTGCAACGTCACGACAAAATCGTGCTTTAGATTTTCGTTTCTGTAATCACTAAATTGCACGCTCGTCATCCAGGCCCCAAACAGCACCCATAAAAACGGCGCCACCAGATTAATTATTGGTACGACGGTTAACAACAGTAGGCCCAAAAGACGCGGCAGATGGTATCTCCATTTGCTGAACTCGCGGCCGATGGATTGGACGACCTCAATGCTCAAGCTGTCTTCGTTTGGCATCTCTGCGTCGGAGTTGGTAAGGGCATCGACCTTGAGCGCCAGATGGCTGAGTAGCGGGGCGCTGATTAAGGCAGCCAATAACGCCGCAAGCCAACCGCTGCCGATGAGTGCCACCAACCACAGTAATGGGGTCACGATCCAGCGCCAAACGCTGTCCGCGTCCACAGCCAGCCAACCCTCTACGGTAGCGACCAACCAATAGCTGGCAGACGTCGCGATGATCAGGCCGAGCACGAAGGGCATAACGATGAACCGGCGCAATTTTGGTGACATAGCTAAGCTGAGGCCAGTGAAGAAACAGCCAGCGCCATTGAGTCCATCGGTTATCCAAGTCATATCGCACTCCGCCGCTTGGTTCGGTATGCCGAATATCACTGCTTACAGCGATGGTCACCAAGCCAGCCATCAGGTTAACATTCCGCCGCGATTGTAAGTCAAAGTCAGGGGGATGAGAGCGTGAGTGAAGCACAAACGGAATTAGAAGGTGTGAACGTCGGACCAGTGACCGATTGGCTTGCAGAACGAATAGCCGATTTGCGCACACCGTTGAGCTTTGAACTGATTGCTGGCGGTCATTCTAATCTGACTTATCGAGTGACTGATGCGGCGGGCAAAATCTATGTCTTGCGACGCCCGCCCCTGGGGCACGTGTTGCAAAGCGCGCATGACATGGGGCGTGAGCACAAAATTATTTCGGCTCTGCAAGGCGCGTCGGTGCCTGTCGCGCCTGTGGTCGGGCTGTGTAGTGAAGAAACAGTTAATGGCGCGCCGTTTTACGTCATGGCCTATGTGACTGGACCGGTCTTGCATGATGCTGAAGCCACCCACCCCATTAGCATGGACGACCGGGCGAAGCTCGGATTAGATGTGATAGATGTCCTTGCGGCGTTGCATCAGATTGACCCGGATGCAGTTGGGTTGGGTGATCTCGGTCGCAAAGAAGCCTATTTGGCGCGGCAGCTCAAGCGCTGGAGCGCACAATGGGCAGCGACCGAAACCCATAAAGTGCCAGCAATGGATGAGAGCACGCGACTGCTTGGCGAACGCATGCCAGAACAAATTGGTGCCACAATTGTTCACGGCGATTACCGCCTCGGCAACATGATTGTTGGCGAGGGGCAGGTTAAGGCTGTATTGGACTGGGAGTTATGCACCCTTGGCGATCCGCTGGCAGATGTCGGCTATTTGCTGAATTCCTGGTTGGCACCAGGCGAAGGGGAAGAAGATCTAACTCCTACCGCTGCCGGCGGATTTTGCGATCGCGATGCACTGACTGCGCGCTATAGCGAAGCGACAGGCCGAGACCTGAGTTTGATTAACTACTACCGTGCATTTTCACACTGGCGACTGGCCGCAATTAATCAGGGTGTTTACAAACGCTACTTGGTCGGTGCAATGGGCGCAGACCGCGATGTGGACTTAGATGCCCAAAAGCGCGGCGTCACCCTGCGTGCAGAAGCGGCGCTAGAATTCCTCAGCATGAGCTAAATCAACATGAGCTGAGCCGGGCGCAACGCTTGTTTACTTTAAGATGAGCTTGCCGGCAGAAGCGAGATTACTGCCAACGTTTTTACAGCAAGCCCCTGCCGAGCGCATGAATGCGAACCACTCACCGAGCCTTGATGCATGTGCCTCACATCCCTGGAGATAAGCAGCGCTGGATGCGCTCTGATACCGAAAGCTACGGATCATTCGCTGTATTTTAAATCGCTACAAAGAACGGCGTAACGACTGAGACACAGAGCGCGAGGGAATCAAGTTGGGGTAAAAGGCGCGTCGCTGAGTGTTGGCTCAACGAACGGCGGTCAGATAACTGGGAAGGACATCGAAACTCACTGACCACGCCACGCCTCGAGCTAATGTACAGTACAAAAATCGCCAGTCAACCGACTTTGGAAACAAAAAAGCATCCTGTACAGTATTTGTATAGACAGACTCTTCCTTAGAGCGATCAAATGCATCAATAGAGCCAACCATAGGACGATTGATAGAACGTTTAGTCGACCCAACCATTCCGGCAGGGCGGCCTAGCTTGCAGACTCCGAAACAATGCTAGCCAACGCGTGTTCCAGAAAGGCGCGCGCTCGACTGGTATGTTGACTGGCTGCCGTTAGCTCAGCGAAACCAGCAGTTGGCGCAGCGCGCAGTGGCTGGAACTGACTTGTGGCTGATGCTCTGGGCGACTCGGCTTTGCTCGATGCTTCGCTGAGCAGAAAATGACTTAAGCCGTTCAGGTGATGAATACTTTCGATCAGATGCGCAGTAGCAGCGTGGGGATCGTTTACCTCGGCTGCCATAGCAATCAATTCTTCATCGCTAAAACGGCGCGGTAGCAGGGCATTGCCACTTGGTTGTGGCTTCTGCCTGGTTATGCAGGCGTGTTCGATCTCAGTCCAACTGACCGGCCAGCGTAACACCGTCAGACCTCGGTCCTGACATGCGCTGAGCTGGCTGCTGCTGGCGAACTGATACAGCAAAATTAATGGACAATGCGGCAGTTTGTGCTGCAAAGCGTCCACTTCAGACAGCGTAAGCACGGGTAACTGCACAACGGTGGTGACGGCGTCCAAGTGCGTTGTCGAACTGCCCAGCAAAGAGGTGCTATTGGCCCAGCGATCCACCACATCCAGTGCCGTAGCAGCGCGATTGCAAAATTCTAGATGCAGCAGCTGCGGGCCGACTAAAGCGACTTTGACCTGCGCTTCTGTTGAGTGAGGCAAGGCTTCAAGTCTCACATCTGTCGGCGTATCTGGTGCCACATCTGGTGCCATATCGGTTATCACATCCGGCGCAACACTAGGATCGCTGGCAGTATTATTCGCTGAGCGTACCGCCGACGCAGTTCGTGGATCCGTTTCGGCCGCCACCGAGAGCAGGCGGTCGAGCTGCTCCTGCAACTGATCGCTATCCAAATCGATGAGGTTGGAAATGGCCTGGCCGCAGTCGGTTAAGCGTTTCATAAGGCCGAGGCGTTGCAGCTGCGCCGCATCGTAAAAACGGATTCGACCCTGCTTAGCGGTGGGCGTAAACCCGTAGCGTCTTTCCCAGGCACGCAGGCGCTCCACCGATACACCGGTGAGTGAGGCCACCGTGCCAATGCGATATAGCGTGGTTTCAGAATGAGTCGGCATGGATTGTTCAGGCTTTGTACGGATTGCGAGTGTACAATAGCAATATTTTATGTCCAGAAGCCGCCCGGACCTGTTGTGCGCAACTTCTGCGTGATTTAAGAGTTGGGTTTGAGCGAGTTTAGATGGCCTTTGAGAGACGCAATGATCCACTAGGTTTATACACAGAGCCGCAGCGCGCAGTCGCTCGGCACCATACTGACCGCTAAGCAAATCGTTGGGCGGGTGAGGTGTCGAGATAGGTGTTCAACTTTACCAAACCGTAGCTGGGTCTAAACGCAGTTTGTCGTGCAGGTTTTTTAGTAAGGCTGCAATGCGGCGACTGCGGTGTGCTTGTGCGATGGAATTACCTTTTAGAAATGCGCCTCAACCTATGCGCTTTTCTCTACCTTTTAGTGGCTCGATCTCCTATTACTGCTCTCTCTATTGGCTTCTTTTTCCTGTTTCTGTTTCTGTTTCTTTTTCTGCTTCTGACCAGTCTTTCTTTTAAGCGGTTGTCCGTTTAAGCGGTTTTCCGTTCGCCCGATTTTTTTGGCAGCGAATCGGCGTGGAACGCCCACTTCTGCAAACTTTGTGGCAACGGAACTGTTCTGTAAGCACCAGGTCTTATTCAAAACGCCTTGCCCAAATAGCCTTGCTCGGAGTCCAGTAAACAAATACGCAGTTGGGTTGGTGTTGCCGACTAAACTGCGCCTGCAAATGCGTTGGGTGTGGGTATTGTTCATTGCCAGGTCGGTGGTTAGTCTATGGTCTCGTAGGAGGGGTGCTGAGCAATGCACAGACGGGCGGTTGCGGCTCGCTACCTGCTCATCTAACTGGCGTTAACTTGCGGTTTGCTAACGGTCACCAAGCTGATAGCCAGCAAAAAGGCTGGCGCATCCAGATGGCCGGGTTAACCGATATAATGAGTGGGCTAAAACAGCGGGCCGTATAAGCCGAATATAAGAACGGTTGATAAGAGTCGTAGAAAGACGGCTGGGAGCTTAGCGTTGCGTCCAGGAACTTGTTTGTCGGGCCGCGGCCTGAATCGTTCCGTTAGCGACCGTGGCCGCCAGGCTAGTGAAAAACCGCCGTGCTTTGCGCTACATCTCCGCACCAGTAATCAAGTCTGACTTAACAGAGGTAACGTCATGCAAAACAATCTGGGATTGACCTTGGCCAAGCGCGCATTCCTGAATCCGGAGCGCGAGGCATATGTAGAGAGCGACGGCAGCTTACGCCTGACCTACAGCGAGTTGAATCAGCGCTGCAACCAGCTGGCAAACGCCTTTACCGGCGCCGGTATAGTAACGGGCGAACGCGTTGGTCTGTTGTTGATGAACTCCAGCGAATTCATGGAATCATTCTACGCGCTGGCCAAGATCGGCGCCGTCGTCGTGCCATTGAACTGGCGTCTTGTAGCGGACGAATTGGAATTCATCTTGAAAGATAGCGGCACGCAGCGGCTGATATTTGATGATGACTTTGTGGATACCGTTGCTGACTTACATAGTCGTGGCGATAAAACCGATATAAAACATTGGCTGCAAGTAACTGGAGCCGCCAACACTGATGGGGCCGCTCACTTCGCCGAGGATTATCGTGCGTTTCGCGATGCCGCCAGCCCGCTAGAGCCGGTGTGCACGGCAGCGGATCACGACATGCTCTACATCATGTACACCTCAGGAACCACGGGGTTGCCAAAGGGTGTTGTTCACACGCACAGCACATCGCTATGGGGCGTCATCACCATCTCGGCAACGGCCCGCTATTACGATCCGGAGCGCTATCTCGCCTGTCTGCCCATGTTCCACGTGGGTGCGTTAACGCCACTCGCGGTCAATGTCTATCTGGGTGCGACGAGCTTTGTCATGCGCAACTTCAACCCGGTTGATGCCTGGAAAACCATCGAGCGTGAAAAGCTAACCAGCGGCCTCATGGTCCCGGCAATGCTCAACTTCATGTTGCAGGTGCCCAATT
>DJYW01000048.1:0-454 GCA_002450255.1 Gammaproteobacteria bacterium UBA6968 | reverse complement strand
CATGCTCTACATCATGTACACCTCCGGCACCACGGGCTTGCCCAAGGGCGTAGTCCATACGCATCACACTTCCCTGTGGGGCATGATCACCATCGCCGCAACCGCCAATTATTACGATCCGGAGCGTTTTCTGGCGTGTTTGCCCATGTTCCATGTGGGCGCGCTGACGCCGCTGGCGGTGAACGTCTATAAAGGCGCGACATCTGTTGTGATGCGCAGTTTTCATCCGGTGCAAGCCTGGGAAACCATCGAGCGTGAGAAATTGACCAGCGGCCTCGCCGTACCCGCGATGCTCAACTTTATGGTGCAGGTGCCGAACTTCGAGCAACACGATTGGTCGTCGCTCCGTTGGATTATGACCGGTGCCGCGCCGGTGCCGGTCGCTTTAACCAAGCAATTTCAAAGCATGGGCATAGACATCCAACAAGTTTATGGCCTCACCGAAACTTGCGGC
>DJYW01000165.1 GCA_002450255.1 Gammaproteobacteria bacterium UBA6968 | reverse complement strand
TAGATGCGTTAGTTAGATGCGTTAAGTTATGTCGCGTTCGTTTTGTTGAGTCAGTGCCATCCGGTTCTAATTTCTAGGCTCGCGAGCATTATCCGGTTTGCACCGCGGCCGCATTCAGGATCTTCGCAATGCGCCCTAAATTTCAAGCGGGATGGACCGATTCTGCGGCAAATACTACCTAATTTTGCGCTAACCTCAGTGCTTGATAGATCCGCCGGGCACAGCCCAACCATTGGCCGTGCTATGACCCGGAGAAATTGTCTGCTAGTTCATCCAGTACCGTCGCGTCTTCAATGGTAGACGGCACGCTTACTGCAACACCGTCGAGCATGCCGCGAATTACTTTTCGTAAAATTTTACCGGAACGCGTTTTTGGCAGGCGGGCCACAACAAATACCTGCCGAAAATTTGCAAAAGCCCCAACCTGCGCGCGGACCATCGCCACTAACTCGACGGCGAGCGCGTCGCGCTGCGCCGAGCTAGCGATCTCGACGCCATCTTTAACGACTATCAGACCGACAGGCACCTGACCTTTCTCAGCATCTGTTCTGCCAACTACAGCACATTCAGCGATTGAAGCATGATTGGAAACCACTTCCTCTATCTGCCCAGTTGAGAGACGATGGCCTGCGACGTTCATTACATCATCGGTACGCCCCATTACGAATACGTAGCCATCGGTATCGCGCAGACCACTGTCGCCAGTCAAATAGAAACCCGGATAATCACTCCAGTAACTAGCCTCATAGCGTTGATGATCCCGCCACACGGTTGGCATAGCGCCTGGCGGTAAAGGCGCTTTCACAACAATCGCCCCCTCGACACCCGGACCGACTTCTTGCCCTGCCTCGTCGAAAATGCGCAGATCCCATCCCGGCGCAGGCAAAGAGCAAGACCCAGCCTTGGTCTCAAGCAGTTCCACGCCTGCCAAGTTGGTGCATATCGACCACCCCGTCTCGGTTTGCCACCAATGGTCAATTACCGGCACGTCTAGTTTTTCCTGCAACCAGAAATAAGTTGCTGGATCGAGTCGTTCACCAGCGACAAACTGATACTGCAAGGCGCTAAGATCGTACTGGCTTAACAGATCGCCATTGGGATCTTCTTTTCGAATAGCACGAAAAGCAGTCGGGGCGACGAAAAAACTCTTCACTCTGTGTTCCGCCAAGACACGCCAAAACGCGCCCGCGTCCGGCGTCTTTACCGGTTTGCCTTCGTATAAAATAGTTGTACAGCCAGCGAAGAGTGGGCCATACACAATATATGAGTGGCCCACTACCCATCCAACATCAGAGGCGGCCCAGAAAACATCCCCCGGACCTACGTTATAGATAGCACGCATGCTGTACGTGAGCGCCACCGCATGACCACCATTATCTCGCACAATTCCTTTAGGCTTACCGGTTGTACCAGACGTATACAAAATATAGAGCGGATCCGTCGCTAGCATAGGGGTGCATGGCACGGGCTGGGCTGCGGCAACACAATCATCCCAGGCAATAAAACCGGCGGCGTCCCAGTCCACAGGAGATTGTTGCCTTTCCTTCACCACCACCGCTTGCGGTGCTTGCTGCGCCAAAGCCAAGGCTTCGAGGAGCAACGGCGTGTAGTCAATTATTTTATCCCCCTCTATCCCACAGGACGCGGACAAAATAAGTTTGGGCGTCGCATCATCAATGCGCAGCGCCAGTTCGCGAGGCGCGAAACCGCCGAATACCACCGAATGAACGGCGCCGAGACGAGCACACGCAAGCATGCCGATAACTGCTTCGGGGATCATGGGCATGTAGAGCACCACAACATCACCTTTGGAGACGCCGAGGTTAGCCATAGCACCGGCCAATTTCGCGACGCGATCTGTTAGCTCCGAAAAGGTAAATTTTTGCATCGTCTGCGTAACCGGCGAATCGTAGATCAGCGCGGTCGCCTCTCCGCGGCCCGCTTCAACATGCTGATCCAGTGCAACATGACAGGAGTTAATCTGGCCATCCACAAACCAGCGCCATACGCCATTGGTGTCCTGTTCCAAGACCTTTGAAGGACGCTCAAACCAGGGCAAATCACGGCCACGCTCTGACCAAAAAGTTACTGGGTCCGCGAGCGCATCGCGGTATTCCTCGGCATATCCCACCTTCGTCTCCCCAATTGCGAAGCGGTTACTTCTTTACAGCGCCAAGGTTACCTTGCGGCTGTGACCAAGACTAGGTTGATCTGGCAATGTGACCGTCACAGCGGACAGGTTCTCTATGACCCAAACCTTGCAAACAAAAGTCAGAGATGGCATCCGTACACATTAAAGCCTGGATTCTGAGTCACTCGCTAATTACACGACCCAACGAGATAAACCCTGAATCAGAGTGAAAAGAAGGGATCAAAGGCTGAAGAAAGACAATCTCAGGGCGCATTGAAGACGGTACGGACCAAGTCCCTAAAGGTCGTGTCGCCGGGTTTAGATCACGTCGATACATGCAAAAAGGCCCCGTCTGATGACGAGGCCCTTATGAGTCGAAACGGGTCGATAAGAGCGAGAAGCTATTGCCCGGTGAACTTCTTGATCTGAGCTGGCTTAGGGCACTTCGCGATAAGATCCTTATAGACCTTTGTACGCTTGCCAATGCCTTTATGCTCACAGTAAAAGTCTACCGCTCTTTCCCATGCCTCTTCACGGCCGTGCTTAGCAATAGAAACTGTGGTGTTAACGATCTTCTCACGTACGCGTGACATTACGCCAACCTGAAATACAGGGGTCATCGTACCGCTTTTCTCACGCTTCATTCGGCACAGAATGCCGCGAATTTGGCCAGTTGGATCGTAGCTGATTTCACGATCTTTCTTGTCTCTGTTCTTGC
Source organism: Gammaproteobacteria bacterium UBA6968 (assembly GCA_002450255.1). GTDB lineage: Bacteria > Pseudomonadota > Gammaproteobacteria > Pseudomonadales > Azotimanducaceae > UBA4421. The sequence continues at coordinate 23,509 of DJYW01000165.1, read as the reverse complement.
GTTGCAGTCCCTTCAACGTTTCATCACGGGCTTCGGCAACAGCCTTGACTTCAGCACGAGCAGCCCCGCGCAAACGCTTGCTGTTTTGCTTTAAAGAGAAATATTCCTGGTAAGTCTTGCCTTGGATCTGTCTGCGAACGCGATAACCGTAAAATCTTGGATTGTCTAATAGTTCTACACTCATTTTTTTTCCTGCTTATCTATTTGTTTCGGCAAATTGATATTTGCTTCTCGTACAATCTGCGACGCCTACTCAGTAGGCGGCCGACGCACCTGTGCTACCCGCTTTGGTTTGGCACAAACAGCTATATCGCAAACCGTCTTGACCCAAACAACTTTAAGCTATGGTTACATAAGCCCTGTTAGCAATATCCTTGCGCGTACCACTCTAACAAGATCCCTTTGCTTTGTACCCCTAAATAATAGCGTTTTATACCGCCCCTACAAAACCTAACTGCGATTTCTTCGAGCCGGCCTAAAACCTATCGTTCAAAGTGCAAAAGCATCTTTCAGCCGCAACATGTATCGTATACTTTCGGATGACAATACTTTAACGAGCGGCGAGTATAATAAACGAAAAATATCTTCCGTCTAGAGCAGAATGCCGTTGTTAGATCAAATTTAGAGACATTGTTCGGCGCTAGATGCTAATCGGTTGCACCGCCGCACTAAAATGATGCAAATTTTGGGGATTTTGTCGCAAGCTAAGCTATGAGAAAGATTATTCACTGTGATTGCGATAGTTTTTACGCATCCGTAGAGATGCGAGATAACCCCACTCTGCGCGATATTCCAGTAGCCGTAGGGGGACGTCCAGATCAACGAGGCGTTATCGCTACTTGCAATTACCCTGCACGAAAGTTCGGACTGCACTCTGCAATGCCAATGTCACAAGCCGTACGCCTATGTCCACAACTGGTTATCGTGAAACTCGATATGAAAAAATATAAAGAGGTATCCCATAGGATCTTCAGTATCTTCCGCGAGTACACCAATTTGGTTGAGCCGCTCTCCTTAGACGAAGCATTTCTAGACGTTAGCGAATGCACTATCGCTCAGGGCAGCGCGACCTTGATAGCGGAGTCGTTGCGTGAACGGGTACGTAAGGAAGTTGGGATCACTGTTTCTGCAGGCATAGCGCCTAACAAATTTCTCGCTAAGATCGCATCAGACTGGAATAAGCCAGATGGACAGCTAACCATTGCGCCGGAAGCAGTTGCTGACTTTGTCTATGAGCTACCGGTTGAAAAAATCTTTGGTGTTGGTTCCGTAACTGCACAAAAATTGCAGACCATGGGCGCACAGACCTGCGGCGACCTGCAAAAATTCGATTTGTTGTTCCTAACTAAACGGTTCGGGAGGTTTGGCACGCGACTCTTCCACCTGTGTCGCGGCGAAGACGATCGGCCGGTTCGTATCGATCGTTCACGCAAATCTCTAAGTACCGAGACAACGTTCAACCAGGATTTACCAACGCTCGAGGCATGCATGGCGGCGCTACCGCCATTAGTGGAAGATTTGCAAAGACGTTTATCCCTATCTGGCCATGCCTCAGCGGTAAAAAGTCGCACCTTGAAACTTCGGTTTACAGGGTTTGAAACAACCACCATATCGCGAAGCGGTGTCGGCATAGACGCCCGCTTCTTCGAAAGTGTTTTAGAAGAGGCTTGGCAACGTGGCAGGCGCCCGGTGCGCCTTATTGGTGTGGGTGTCGCCTTAGAAACTGATCGGAATGACCACCAGATCGACTTGTTTTAACCAGCATCGAACGCTCAGGAAGCAAATTGCATGGCGCTATAGCGCTGATACAGCTTGCTAGTCTCAAGCAACTCAGCATGGGTACCCTGCGCGATAATCTCGCCTTTGCGCATTACAACTATACGATCAGCCTGACGCACCGTTGATAGCCTGTGGGCTATAACCAGTATCGTCATACGTCCCTGCAACTGCTGAATGCTGCTGCGAATCGCCGACTCACTTTCCGCATCCAACGCGCTAGTGACTTCGTCTAACAATAGACATGACGGTTTGGCAAGCAGCGCGCGAGCAATGATTAAGCGTTGTTTTTGACCGCCACTTAAACCTACCCCACCTTCACCCAATCGAGTTGCCAGACCATCGGCCAGCGTTTCGATAAAATCGAGGGCATGAGCCTGTTCCAACGCAGTGTAGATTTCAGCTTCTGAAATTGCGCTATTCGAATAGGCCAAATTTTCTTTGATGCTCCCCGCGAATAACGCGGCATCTTGGGGTACCCAACCAAACGCCTGCCGTAAGCTGGTGAGCTGCAACTCGCGAACGTCCTGGCCGTTCACCACAACTGCCCCGTTACTAGGGTCATAAAAGCGCTGCACTAAATCAAACAGCGTACTTTTGCCGGCACCAGAGGGGCCGACAATGGCAATCATTTCGCCTGGCGATACATGCAGATTCAGAGCTTTAATGACAGTTTTGTCAGGGTTGGTCGGGTAGCTGAAGCTCACCTGATTAAAACGCAGGTCCACGCCGGCACTGTCAACCGACGCGTCGAGCACCTTGGTACCATCCCGAATCAAACTGGGTGCCGCCAACAATTCTGCCAATCGTTCTGTCGCGCCTGCGGCCCGCTGTAAATCGCTCCAAACTTCGGAGATCGCACCTAAAGAACCCGCCACAATCACCGCATAAAAGATAAAAGCCGCCATTTCTCCCGAAGTAGGGCCACCCACACTCGCAACCGAAGCACCACCATATTGGACCAATGCGCTAACCGCCCCGAAGGCCAAAGACATAACCACTACGATTAGGATCGACCGCTGCCGAATTCGCTTAATCGCGACCGCAAGAGCTTCTTCGACCCTCAGCAAAAACCGGCTAATGTCCCCTTCCTGACGATTAAACGCCTGTACCACTTTAATTTGGCGAAGGCTTTCGCCGGCGTAACTGCCCACATCGGCGAGCCGATCCTGGCTATCTCGAGAGAGTGAACGCACCCGCCGCCCAAAAAAGATCACCGGCAAAACCACTAGAGGGACGCCTGACAGCACCAATACTGACATGGTCGCATTGGTCACAAACATCAACGCTATGCCGCCAAAAAACATCAGTATGTTACGCAAGGCAATCGATACTGATGAGCCGATTACAGTTTGGAGAAGGGTAGTATCAGTCGTGATGCGACTTTGAATTTCGCTCGGTGCGTTGCTTTCAAAGAAGCCGGGGTGAAGATGAATGATGTGGGCAAATACCGCAGCACGAATATCTGCCGTCACCCGTTCACCTAACCATGAAACAAAATAGAAGCGTAAAAAAGTTCCTGCGATCAAGACAGCGACAAGTACGGTGAACAGCAGACTGGGGTTCGTTAACAACGAACTCGCACTCGTGTCCGTACCGTCGATAAGCAAGCGCATACCTTGGCCTATCGCCAGGGTCGCGGCAGCAGTGGTAAGCAAGGCGCCACCGGCAATCGCCACCTGAGCCTTGTAAGGCGCTACAAACTCTAAAGCAGGCCGCAATCGGGAAAGACTCCTGGCTGGAGGTAGTTCAGACGCTTTAAGCTCTGCGCTTGCATTCATAGCAGGGTCTCGACAACAAAAGGATAAGGCTTGGTCCGCGACAGAGGGATTATGACCAGTAGTTATAATGCTTGCACGCACCGCAAAGACTGGGAACTGTCACCAAATGAACAGGCCCCGCCGCGAGTATTTTACCGACAGCATGTGGGAATTAGATGATAAGCCTCATTCTCATCGTTCCGAACCGCCTAAACCGGGGTGGGTGACCGCTCTTCAAGGCCACGGTTATGTTTGGCTAAACACCATTGTGTTTGCCGGTTTGAATCGCCTCGCATTTGAGCCTTCTCGCATTGGTGCTATCTTTACTGCATCAAGCTTTTGAGAGGAATCGATGTCTAACGAGACGGAATCACTAGACTGCAAAACAGTAAACATAGGCGATGCGCCGATTGGCACAGTCATCTGGCTACATGGACTCGGCGCCTCCGCCGACGACTTTGAGCCAATTGTACCAATGCTTGAGCTAAACCATTCGCTTAAATTTGTCTTTCCAAACGCGCCGGAACGGGCCGTCACCATCAACGGGGGAATGCAAATGCGAGCCTGGTACGACATTGACCCGGGCGCACCACTTGCGGGCACCGACGACATCAATGAATCAGCCAAGCAAATCGCCGAGCTCATCAACGCTGAGAAGGCAGACGGCATCCCGGCGCGCCGAGTGACCCTTGCAGGTTTCTCTCAAGGCGGCGTTATCGCCTTACAACTCGGTTTAAGTCACGACGAACGTTTGGCCGGGATCATGGCCTTATCGACACATGTTCACGATCACGAACGTCTTAGTGAACGAGTTAGTTTTGCCAATATTGACGTGCCGATTTTTATGGCCCACGGCCGCGGCGATGCAATGATTCCCATTACCAGAGCGATCACTTCGCGCCAAGCGTTGATGGACTTAAACTATGCTGTGGAGTGGCACGAATACAACATGGGACACCAGGTTTGCCCAGAGGAAATCCAGCAAATCGGCGCATGGCTAAACCATATTTACACCAGCTGAGGGAACAACCGGCCACAAACCCCGCATGGTCGCCCAATGTATTGGGGCGACTTTTCGGCCTTTGTGAACGACCACGCGTAAGCGGCAAAGAAAGCATCGGGCATGGCTTTGAGTTTGGTTGCTCACTTTCGCGACCAGCCAGGCTTAATCGAAGCAATGGTCGACTTAGCTGTCGAAGAATTTCATCACTACCGTGAAATCATACGTATGCTGCAAGCAACGAGCGTCGCATTGCTGCCAGACCAGAAAGACCCCGATCTAAACAAACTCAATCAGTGCCTGGGCCAAGGCTCACAGCATTTGCTGTGTGATCGACTGTTGCTGGCAGCGATTATCGAACGACGAGTCGCAGAGCGGTTTGGTCTGATTGCCGACGGCCTAAATGCCTCCCAATCGGACGCCTTCTACCGTGCAATCGTAAACAGCGAAGCGCGCCATTGGTGCCTTTTTATGAAATTAGCTGGTAAAGCATATTGCGCCACTCCTGCGGATGAGGTCGCGCTGGTGGCCCGCCTTAACAAATAGAACAGAGTCGGGGCCAGTTTGATCGAAACACTGCCCAATTGTGCGCGACTGCATTGATAGCACTACTTTGAATCGTAGCGTTGATGGCGTAGCCATCATTGCCCGGACAAACACTTATAAAGCCCGTATAGAGGACGCTCGGATGCAGGTTAGAAAAGACCTCAGAAGGCAACACAGAAAAGGGGTTAATCTGAGCTGCCAAAACTCGAAGCAATACCCGGATCGACTGCCCAAACAGATATAGAGACCGACCAATAAGTGAAAGCGACGCGGTGTTTACTCGCATAGACGTTTGCGGTCTCAAGCCTTAGACTTTCCGGCCTCGAGGCACTGCGATTGAAGTCCCCGACTCGCAGGCCTGCACTTCAATATTGAGTCACCGCTGCCCACTGGGATGCTGTTACGACACTCAAGTCAGACAAACTATGACCAAAATTTTTATCGATGGTGAAGCGGGCACGACTGGGCTAGAAATCAGCGCGCGCCTTGCCAATCACCCAGGAATAGAGCTGCTCTCAATTGCGCCCACAGACCGTAAAGATGATTCAGCGCGCGCGGATTTACTGCAACGCGCGGATTTAGCCATTCTGTGCCTGCCCGATGATGCAGCAAAACATGCTGTAGCACTTGCCAAAGGCAAGACTCGTATTCTTGATGCCAGTAGTGCGCATCGCACACAGACCGGCTGGACTTATGGCTTACCTGAACTCAACAGCACGCAGCGCGAAGCAATTGCCGCCTCCTCCTACGTGGCCAATCCGGGTTGTTATCCCCAGGGATTTATCCTCGCCATTAGACCCTTGATCGAAAATGGTTTGCTCAACCCAACAACACCGCTGCGCACAAATGCCGTATCGGGCTATTCCGGCGGCGGTCGTCAGATGATCGAGCGCTACCAGTTGTGGGACGCGTCGCAAAAAGCACCCCGCGCCAATCAATTTTATGGTTTAACGCTCACGCACAAGCATGTTCCTGAAATGACGCGCTACAGCGGCGTTGAGCAGCGGCCTATTTTCACTCCGAACGTTGGCCATTTTTACAATGGCATGCTGGTACAGATTCCGCTATTCGCAACAGAGCTTTCCGGCGCGTCGGCAACAGAAGTGCACGCGCTGCTCGCGGAGCGCTACGCCGACGAACCGCTGGTTCGCGTACTGGAACCCGCGCATGACGCCGTGCTCGACCAAGGTTTTTTAGACCCGACTCTCTGTAATGGCACAAGTTACATTGATTTGATGGTGTTCGGCACAAAAGACCAGCTCGTTATCTGCGCACGTTATGACAACTTGGGCAAAGGCGCTGCGGGCGCCGCCATACAGAACTTAAATATCATGTTAGATTTTGATGAGGGATTAGGGTTATGAGCCAAGCCATGAGCGATATCGCCGTTACCGAACTACAGCAAATGGCCGCCTCCTGGGAAAGCGAGTACAAACAATTAATCTCTGGAAACAACGTGCGCCTAGACCTAAGCCGAGGCAAACCGGCACCAGAACAATTGGCGCTAAGTGATTCGCTCGACGGTATTCTCCACGGTAATTTTATCACCCCAAGTGGCATCGACACGCGAAATTACGGCAATGTCCTGGGTATTCCTGAAGCGCGGGCACTCGGCGCCGAACTCATGGGCGTACCCGCTAACGAGGTGGTCGCCGGTGGTAACTCTAGCTTGAGCCTGATGCACTTTGTCTTGGGCACAGCAATGCACCAGGGTTTTTGGGGCGATCAGCGCCGATGGCGCAACGATCCGCGGCCTAAATTGCTGACACCCGTGCCCGGCTATGATCGGCATTTCGCACTCAGCGAATCGTTCGGCCTGGAAATGATCAATATACCAATGACACCGGCAGGCCCCGACATGCAGCGCGCAGCTGAGTTGGCGGCAAACGATCCGTCGATAAAAGGGATTTGGTGTGTCCCAAAATACTCCAATCCGACCGGCAATACCTATTCGCAAGACATCGTCGATGCAATGGCGGTACTCCCACAACAAGCGGCGTCGGATGACTTTGTTGTGCTTTGGGACAACGCTTATGCCGTGCATGATCTAGATGAAGCTGGGGATATTTTGCCTTGCCTGCGCGAGGCATGTTTGAAAGTCGGTACCTACGATCACGTCGTGCAATTCGCATCAACTTCAAAAATCACACTCGCCAGCGGCGGCGTTGGTTTTATCGCTGTTTCCGAAAACGTGCTTAAAGTCCTCGAAAAACACCTATCGGTGTTCGTGATTGGACCAGACAAGGTCAATCAGCTTCGTCACGTGAAGTTCTTAGGCGGCCGGCTTAAAGAACATATGGCCGCACATGCGGCAATTGTTAGACCGAAGTTTGAGCGGGTACTGACAAAATTACGGACCGAACTGGCCGACCTCAAGGTGGCCAATTGGACTGAACCGAAAGGCGGGTATTTCATTTCGTTAGATGTACAACCGGGTTTAGCTAAAAAGGTCATCACCTTGGCGGGTGCAGCCGGTCTTACACTCACCCCTGCCGGAGCAACATTCCCTTATGGCAAAGATCCTCTAGACAAAAATATTCGGATTGCGCCGACATTTGCGCAAGAAGCGGAATTGGAACAAGCCATGCACATCCTCACCCTATGTATTAAGCTTGTCAGCGCACAAGCCACACTAGGCCAACAAAAGGTTTAACCTAAATGTCGAATCACCCTACCAGCGGATCATCGGAAGAAGAAATTTTGAATAAAAAGATCAGCCCATCAGTGGCTGACAAAGCGGCTTCATCAGCGGCTGAGAATTCCGATGATGAGGCGCCCACCGCATCCGTTGAGGCGAACGAGCCTGCTTTGGATGAAGCCATTGGCGAGGGTATTAAGCAAAACGCTGAGGAATCGGCTCCATTGGAAGACGCGACAACTGAGACAGATACAGTCTCGTCCCAAGACCCGGACCATGTAGGCCAAATGCTCGATGGCGCGACCGAATCGGATCACACTGCATCTGAATTGCCTGAGCAAGCGGCAGACTTTGGCGTCGATAGCGTGGCGCCAGAGACAACCGAGCAGTCCTTGCAAGATTCCGCAGCTGTAAGCACTGCCCATGCAGCCGAGCCCGCTGATGAATCAGCTGATGGCGATCTCGATACTGCACCCAAGACCTCTGCAAACATTGAAGTAACCGCCACGGCTTCAGAAACAACCGAACCGGCTTCAGCAACTTTAGTAGAGGAATTGCCTGACACGGCAGAGTCAGCAGGGGAGACGCTGGCTGAGGCAGCTACAGACGCAGCAGATGGCGAAGCCGCCGTGGAGTTGGATCGTTTCGAGGACTACGTCTTGCCAGAACCGCTGCTGCAAGCAATCCGGGAGTTGGGTTTCGAGCATTGCACGCCCATCCAGAGCCGCACTTTGCCCTACAGCCTCGCTGATTACGATGTGACCGGACAAGCCCAAACCGGAACCGGCAAAACCGCCGCTTTCCTAATCTCAATGCTAACTAGATTCTGGGAATTTCCGCTGCAAGAGGCTCTGCCAAATGGGACGCCGCGAGCATTGATCTTGGCACCGACACGAGAACTCGCGCTACAGATTGAAGACGATGCACAAAAGCTATCCAAGCACATGGATATGCATACGGTATGTGTCGTCGGTGGAATGGACTTTAATAAACAGCGTGAAAAATTAAATCGACGTCCGGTTGATTTACTTGTAGCCACGCCGGGCCGGCTCATCGATTTTATTGAACGAAGAGAGATTCGTTTAGATAAAACAGAGGTGCTGGTCATTGATGAGGCCGACCGGATGCTAGATATGGGCTTTATTCCTGATGTGCGTCGCATCGTCTATCAAACACCACACAAACGGAAACGGCAGACGCTATTTTTCTCCGCCACATTTAACGACGAGGTTATGCGCTTGGCCTCATCCTGGACGATAGATCCCGCGCATATCGTGATTGAACCGGAGAGCGTCGCCACAGACACCGTCGATCAGAAATTCTGGTCCGTGGCCGCTGCGGAGCGAAAGCAGTTGCTTGTAAAGCTGATTCGCCAGGAGAACCCTGAACGAGCCATAGTTTTTGCTAATCGGCGCGACCAAACTCACCGTCTGGTCGAGTATTTACGTAAACACGATGTCCAATGCGAAGGACTGGCTGGCGATATTCCTCAAAACAAACGCCTTGCAACGTTGAATCGTTTCAAACAGGGCAAGCTGCACTGTCTTATAGCAACTGATGTCGCAGGGCGCGGTATTCACGTAGATGGCGTGAGCCACGTCGTGAATTTCGAACTGCCCGAGGACCCAGAAGATTATGTACACCGTATTGGGCGTACTGGTCGCGCTGGTGCCAGCGGTCGGTCAATCAGTTTCATCTCCGAAGATGACGGCTTCAATCTACCGGCACTTGAGGAGTATCTGGGCGAACCCATTAAATGCACGCAGCCCGACCTCACAGACGCGGCCCCAAATGCGAAATAGCACGCAACAGAAACGCCAAGTAGAAAACACTGACACTCATTAGCAAAGAATCAACCACACGGCTTTTAAGTCTAGAGAGCTTATGACGACACCAGCACGAGCGACACAAGTAGCGGTCATTCAACATTGTGCAGGTACTGACGTTGCAGCCAACCTGGCAACCTTAAGCCATTTATCCAGGCAGGCTGTGGATGCCGGCGCTGAAGTCGTCATGTGGGCAGAAGCTTTCGCCTACCTTGGCCGGCATGCAGGCAAAACAGAAATCCTGGAGCCTTTGCCGCAGGGTGGTCCTATTCTGGCAGAATGCGCAGAATTGGCATCCAGCTTACAATGTGATTTGTTGCTGGGTGGCTTCCACGAAGCAGTTCCCAACGAGCCGGAGCGGTGCTTTAACACCAGTGTCTATCTAACTCGCAGCGGTGAGATAGCAGCCAGTTATCGAAAGATCCATCTATTCGACGTACAAATCAGCGACGGCCCGCGGCTAATGGAATCCAAACAAACTGAAGCCGGAACTAAAACCGAAGTGGTTACAACGCCATTTGGCGAGTTGGGCCTAACCGTCTGTTACGACGTTCGCTTTCCTGACTTATATCAGAGCCTGGTGAATCAAGGCGCTATTGCGCTGAGTGTGCCGTCGGCGTTCACCGCAACCACCGGCGCGGTGCATTGGCATACCCTGCTGCGGGCACGCGCGATCGAATGCCAGAGTTATGTTATCGCGCCGGCGCAACACGGTCAGCATAGTGCCAACCGATCATCATATGGACATTCGTTGATCGTCGACCCATGGGGAAAAATTCTGGCGGAAATACCTCAAGGAGATGGCTTTGCAATAGCGACCATTGATCCCGCCGAGGTCGCCCGGATTCGGCAGGAGGTGCCCAGTCTGGCTAACCGTCGCGCATTCGAATAGCTGAAGCACGTTTGCACAAATAACTGGAACAAGCCAAATAAAGTGACACAGACCACTGAAGAAAATTCGCCGCAATCAGACACCGAGGTGCCTGTTTCGCATTCTGGCTCGCGCTCGCCCTCATCCGCGCCCCCTGCAACGCTTTCATCTGCCGCTGCGTCGCCTTTAGCACCCTCTCTGCCTGGACGCGGCGTCTTGATCATTGCCGGCTTGTTCGTCATTGCCGCCGGTCTAAAATCCGCGCAGGATCTCTTTGTGCCGTTTCTGCTCTCGAGTTTTATCGCGATCCTGGCCGCTACCCCGCTGTTCTGGCTGCGTCGCAAAGGAGTCCCTAACGGCCTGGCACTGACGCTCGTCATTGTTGTCATTATTCTCGGCGTGGTTCTGACCGGCGCGCTGCTGGCTCAATCAACCTCTGCTTTCTCAGCCAAGCTACCGTTTTATCAAGAGCGGTTATTCACGATACAAAGCGCCATTTTAGCCTGGCTAAGCATTCACTTTCCGGACGTCAATGCGGCGCAAGCTTTGCAGCAAATCTCCCCAGGATCCGCACTCAGCTTTGCTGGTAATACGCTGGCAAGACTCGGTGGCGCACTCAGCAACAGCTTTCTGATTTCGCTGACCGTGATTTTCATTTTGGCTGAAGCCGCTAGCATCCCGCAAAAACTAACGGCAATACTCAGCGACCCAAAAACCGATATGCCGCACTTCGCTCGCTTTGTCGCTAACATGAACCGCTACGTTGCCATTAAAACATCAGCTAGCTTAGCGACTGGCGTTTTAGTAACAACAGTACTGTCTGTGCTCGGTATTGATTTCGCCATTTTGTGGGGCTTGCTGGCTCTACTGCTTAATTTTATTCCAAATATCGGCTCTGTTATTGCGGCCATCCCGCCAGTGCTGCTAGCCATGATTCAGTTCGGCCTGCCAAGCGCCAGCATTGTTGCCTTGGCCTTTGTAGTCATCAATGTCTTTATGGGGAATTTCATTGAGCCTCGATTTATGGGGCGCGAGCTAGGACTCTCTACCTTGGTGGTATTTTTATCACTCATTGTATGGGGTTGGATTCTTGGCCCGGTTGGTATGTTGCTATCAGTACCACTGACGATGACTGCTAAAATCGCGTTGGAGACCAATCCGCAAACACACTGGCTTGCCTATTTGCTTGGGCCCGCAGAACCAAAGACACCGCGCAACACTGACGACGCTAGGGACCAAATCTAATCATGACCTCTTCAGCGAAAACAAACAAAGCACCCGCCAAAGGCTACTACGAACGCGATAGCATCGCGCAAATGCAGGGTTACGTATGGGGCGAACAGCCACAGCACAGTGATATCGTCAAGTTAAATACCAACGAAAACCCATACCCACCTAGTCCGGCCGTTGCGGAAGCGCTGGCGAACTTTGACCCCAGTGCATTGCGCACCTACCCCAATCCGACCGCAGATCCTTTACGTCAGGCCTTAGCGACTCACCACAATTTGACCCGCGAAAATGTGGTGCTCACTCACGGCGGTGACGAAGCACTACGACTCGCAATTACAACCTTCGTCGATGCGGGTGAAACGCTTGGTATCGCCACACCGAGCTATTCTTTATACCCGGTGCTCGCGACCATACAGGATGCAAAAATCTGTAGCATTCCGCTAAGAGCGGACTATGCCCTCCCGTCTCACTTTGCCGACGCCATGCAACGCGCCGACGTAAAGCTAACCCTTGTAGTGAATCCACATGCTCCGAGTGGGCAACTCACGCCACTAGAGCAACTGCGCGAATTAGCCGAGGCGGTGCCCGGAGTGCTGCTCATAGACGAGGCGTATGTCGATTTTGTCGACCCTGCACAGAACTATGACAGCAGCTCGTTGCTAAATGAAAGGGACAACGTTTTAATTATGCGGACCTTCAGCAAAGGCTATAGTTTGGCAGGAATGCGCCTAGGCTACCTGCTCGGCGCTGCCAATCTGATCAAACCCATCATTGAAAAAACCCGTGACAGCTACAACATCGACGCGCTAAGCCAAGCCATTGGACTAGCTGCAATACAAGACCAAGCCTATGCCGAATCGACTTGGTCTGCGGTACGCGGGTTGCGAGACGCACTTTATGCAGCGCTTTTGCAACGCGGCTTTGGTGGCCCCTCTAGCCAGACAAACTTTTTGTTTATGGACGTGCCGGCGACGGGCCCCTCGGCACTGGCGATCTACCAATCACTAAAAAAGCAAAATATTCTCGTGCGCTATTTCGAACACGAGTCTACCGCAACCAAATTGCGTTTCAGCGTTGGCACCGCAGCTCAAAACACGGCTCTCTTAGCGGCACTCGACGCGCTTTTATAGGCGGGGCAGATAAAGCCAGCCCAGGTACACGCTGTCAGACCAGTCCCCGCCGCGGCTCAACCGCGAACTCACCGGCATAGATAACTTGGGTCAATTGCTGCGAACCCATTAAGTCGAGTAACCTATCGACCCAATCAGATGGGAGGAGAGGGGAATCATGAAACCTGCAATTAGCCTTGCCGCCGTACCAGGCCGTCGTATAAAAACCATTGAACTGGCGAAAGAAATTGAAAAACGCGGCTTCTCGGGAATATTTGGCCCCAGTCTTGGTGACAGCCTAGCGCTATGCAACGCTATCGCCATGCATACGACTGACATCATGTTTGGCACCAGCATCACACCAATCTATACACGCAATGTCGCCGACTTTGCACAAACAGCTGCCTTTATCCATGAAATATCTGGCGGCCGCTTTCGCTTCGGTGTGGGCGTGAGCCACGCACCCGCGATGAATCGACTTGGCGTCAAAACCGGCAAACCACTAAGCGATATGCGTCAATTCGTAGCCGATCTGCACGCCGTGCCCAGAGTAGGTGATCTGCCGCCAATCGTCCTCGCCTCTTTGCGCGACAAAATGATCCAACTGGCTCAGGAAGTCGGTGGAGGGATGGTGTTTGCCAACGGTGCAAGATCGCATATGGGGCATTCTCTCGGTAATCTGGATGCAGAGTCCCGCGACAACGACAACTTTTTTATTGGCAATATGATCCCGACCTGCATCAGCGAAGACAAAGAAGCTGCGGCGGCAATTAATCGTAAAACCCTAACCAGCTACGCGTTTTTGCCCAACTACCGGAATTATTGGAAAGAAGCCGGTTATGAAGAAGAAATGGTCGGTGTTGAAAAAGCCCTGGCAGACAAAGATTACGATCGAGTCCCTGGATGCCTATCGGATAGATGGCTAGCCGACACCACTCTGTATGGAAGTGCAAACGAAGTGCGAGAGGGCATAGAAGCCTGGTATGAGGCGGGCATAAAGACCCCAATCATCGTTCCTTCTTCGGCTCAAGGTGGGCAAATGCAAGCCATCCAGGAGTTTTTTGACATCTGGGACTAAGCCTTTCATTCCGTCAAACTCAGCATACAGCGACCCCATGCAAAAAAGCCTATGGTTGATTCGTCACGCCAAGTCCGCCGAGCCCTGCGCCGGCGAGCGCGACTTCGACCGCGAGCTTAGCGCAACAGGCCTCGCTGACGTAAAGCGTCTGACCGATTGGCTCAAGCAACCGAAACAGCAGCAGTCAGAGCCATTGAGCGCTCGGCAGCAACCCTGCGATTGGGTATGGAGCAGTACCGCCGTGCGAGCTCACAATACTGCCGCGTCGTTTGCCAAACACTGGCAGTGTCCTTTACTAGAAGAGGATACGCTGTACCTGGCTGGCCAGGAGACCATCATTCACTGTTTACAAACCACACCCGAAACGATGCGCCATATCGCTCTGGTTGGACACAATCCCGGCATTACCGAGTGCGCAAATTATCTGGCCGGGACTGAAGCATATGAAAATATTCCCACCCTTGGCATGGTGCACTATCTGGTAACCTCCGAATGGGTAGATTTAAATCCGGAACAGTGTCAAATGTCGCTATTCCTTACACCGAAGTCAGTGCGTAAGCAGTCTTAGTAGTGGGCTTACGCCCACAAATTCTGAACCAATTGAAGATCTGCGTCTTAACGACATAACATCGATTCGCCAAACAATCAGAAGATCAATAAGCGGCATCGTATCAAGGAGAATGAGAAGCCAATGCAACTTGCAAAACCCGCGTTAGATGTTGGCCTCTACACTAACAATAAAGAACCGCTACTCGAATTTTGGCAAAGCCAGCCGTGGGTGCGTTACGACGAATTGCTCAAAGTAGGTGGTGGAGTGCACCAGCACAGACATAACATCGGTGACAGCATTCTAAAGATAAACCACACTCAAGCTCCCCTCGGCCACTCACCTAGCGGACTACTGCAACTCGATATTTTCAGTAACACGATTACCAGAGAGGTGGAGCTCAATGATCCAGACGGCAATCGTTTGGTCCTCTGCCCACAACAAGACAGTAATGCCGACAGCAATCTCACCTTACATATCGGCTGCAGCGATCTAACCCGCAGCCGACACTATTACGGCGCAGTGCTAGGCTTACCTGAAATTGCCGACAGCCGCTTCAGTGTCGGTCAGTCCAATATTCAGCTGGCGGCGGCGGCGCTGCCAGCCGGCGAGGTCGAGCAAAAAGCACTGGGTTTCAGATATATGACCTTTCAAGTCTTCGATGTTGTGAACACTTATACAAAGATCATCTCGCAAGGTGGCGCGTCAGGTATCCAGCCAGTGCGATTGGGGGACGTCGCGTACATCGCTTTCGTGCGGGATCCTGATGGTAATTGGATTGAGATAAGCCAGCGAAAATCTATCACTGGTTCACTTAATTAGTGCACGCTATACAATAACGCGCTCGCGGCTGAACTGTTCACCGGTCCAGTCAAATTAATCACTGTGGAGACACACATGGGCTTCTTTTCTTTTCTGTTACTCGGCGCAATGACTTACTTTCTTTGGCGCATCAGCTCACAGTTGCCTGATGTTCTATATCGTCTTAGCGAAATCCAACGTGATGTAGCCGATTTGCGAAACGCGGAAGCCGACGAACCGGCTCTACCAGAAGACTCAGATCAAGACAAAATCGACTGACTTTGCGCGCCAAAACGATACGTATCCACTACACGGCAGACGTATCGTTTTTGTGGACGCGTCCCGGGCAATTGGCCCCAAGCTTTTTGGCCGACATTTGTTTGTATAAGTTCGTTTGTCTGGGATTGTTTGTTTTCGGTTTTTTGCCGAACATCATTTGAATGAGAGCTGGTCTAACTCGGCGGTGACAATGCCGCGCAGATTGTCGAAGCACGTGTCCATCGCTGCATCGACGAAGCCGCGAATGAAAGCTGCGTCCGCCTGATCTTTGCGTACCGCCGCATATAAGGTTGGCCATACGCCGTCTTCACCAAGTGATTTAACAGCCAAGTAGTCGCGTTCGAGATATTCGTGTAGCGCCCAATTCGGCAAGCAAGCGACGCCTCTACCGCTCGCTACCAGCTGCACGATCATGGTGGTCAATTCAGCGTGGCGAATACGCAGCGGCTCAACACTAGCGGGCTGCATAAAACGGGAAAATACATCAAGACGGTCTCGGTCTACGGGATAGCTGATCAATACTTCGCTGTTAAAGTCTTGAGGTTCGACCCACGGCTTATCGCACCATATATGATTTTTTGCTATGGCTGCCTGCGCCTCATAGCTAAATAAAGGGAAGTAATGTATGCCCGATTCATCAACGGGATCAGCCGTAATAACCAAATCTAAATCGCCACGGATCAACGCCGGCAGCGGCGCGAAATTGAAGCTACTGGATATGTCCAATTCGACATCAGGCCAGCGATTTCGATATCCATCGATCGCAGGTAACAGCCAGTCAAAGCAGGTATGGCACTCTATAGCCATGAAGATGCGGCCGGACTCTCCACCCGCAAGGCGCTGTAGATCCAACTCTGCAGTGTGTGTCAGCGGCAGGACCTCGTCAGCAAGTTTGAGTAGGCGACCGCCGGCGCTGGTGAATCGTACTGGTCGCGTTTTGCGAACAAACAACGAACACCCAACTCGGACCTCAAGCTCTTTCATTTGGTGGGACAATGCACTTTGTGTTAAGAAAACACGCTCTGCTGCTTCAACCAGGCTGCCAGTATCACGCAGCGCAACCAACGTCCTTAAGTGTCTTAGCTCAATTTGCGACATGCATTCAACCTCTGATCTTGAAAATGCATAATAAGTTGCGGCACCGTCTATGTCATGCTCGGGAGACGTGGAGTACACCTTAACAGCGCCGATCAACCGAACTTTGCTTTTGTTATTCTCAGAACAGTTCGCGGACTCCATCTACCGCGCTTCTAATGCTAATCGGCCTAAGCTTTGGGCCGGTTTTGCAAATGGAGCCGCGCACTTTCTAGAACGTTCATGAACCGTGCGTAAGTTCTGCATAAGAGAGATTTAACTCTGGTATCGTTACTGCTTGACCACTTTGCGGTCGCGAAAACACGCATCGCAATACAACGCATATGAGGAAGCTGCTTTGGTGCCGCTAGTAATCCACCGACCTCTCAAAATTGCTTTACTCGGTTACCGCAGCAATCCGTTCAGTGGCGGCCAGGGCATCTACATTCAATGTTTGTCGAAAGCGCTGGTGGAACTGGGTCACGAAGTTGACGTTATTTCTGGTGAGCCGTATCCGGACCTCGACCCGAACGTGAACCTAATCAAACTTCCCGGACTCAATCTATTCGCAGAAGAAAGTCCCTTCCGAGCGCTTCGCTGGCAACATTTGAAAGTACCCGAGGACTTATTCGAGTGGTTCTCAATGATCACCGGAGGATTCCCCGAACCATACACCTTTGGAGAACGGTTACTACGCCATTGGCGTACACATCGACCCCGCTACGACATCGTGCACGATAACCAAAGTCTTTGTTATGCGCTGCTGGAACTGCAAAGCTACGGCGTTCCGATCATCTCCACAATCCATCACCCGATTACTTTTGATCGCGACATATCGCTCGCAAATTGCGACAGCTTCAGCATGCGACTGCTCATTAAACGATGGCACTATTTCTTGAAGATGCAGGCTCACGTGGCGAAACGTCTAGCGAAGATCGTGACCGTCAGTGAAAATTCCAAGCGCGACATCACCACGTCTTTTGGCACCTCGCCGGCCTTGATTGAAGTCGTTTATAACGGCGTAGACACACAAACGTTTAAGCCAAAGCCAAATATCACTCGGCAAGCTAATCACATCATCACCACAGCCAGCGCGGATCAGCCGCTTAAAGGAGCTCAATATCTCATTCCTGCCGTAGCGGAACTCAAAAAGTCGTTTGCTGATTTGCAGTTGACCTTTATCGGTCAGCCGAAGCCCGGCGGAGCGACAGAGCAATTGATAGCCAAATTGGGCCTCCAAAAGTGCATTACCTTCCATCATGGCATTCGGGCAACCCAGATTGCCGATCTCTATGCTGAGGCTACTCTCGCAGTAGTTCCGTCGGAATACGAAGGATTTGGCTTTCCTGCGGCTGAAGCAATGGCCTGTGGAGTCCCGGTTGTTTCGACCGACGGCGGCGCACTCCCGGAGGTTGTTGGTGACGCGGGCATTACGGTGCCGAAGGCAAATAGCACGGCATTAACTGAAGCCATTCAAACCTTACTTCTTAATGAACCGCTAAGACGGCAGCTTGGCCTCGCCGGGCGTGCCCGCATGCTAGACTGCTTCGACTGGCACCAAACCGCTCAGCAATTCACCAACCTTTATCGTGGAATGCGATGATATGAGTCTAGAAACCATCAACGTCAAACTCCTCGGATTGCGGCCCGGAGACCGGCTGCTTGATCTCGGCTGCGGCCAGGGACGCCACGCGATCAGCTTTTTTTTACAAGCCGATATTAACGTGGTCGGACTCGACCAAAGCGACGCCGACCTGAGTGTCGCCCGCCAGCGTCTCACGGAACTGACGGCAGGCAATACACATATAAGAACCTGCGAATTTCTCAAAGGCGACGGCCTTAACCTGCCATTTGCCGAGCATAGTTTTGATCAAGTGGTTTGTTCCGAAGTACTTGAGCACATACCGGACTACCCGAAAATGTTGCAGGAAATTAGGCGCGTGCTGAAACCTGGGGGCACCTTAGCGGTGAGCGTGCCAAGCTTTTTTCCAGAGTGGATTTGTTGGCAACTCAGTGACGCCTATCATGAAGTAGAAGGAGGCCATGTACGGATTTTTCGCGAAGGCGAATTACGTGCAGCCATCGAAGCTTTGGATTTACAGTTTCTGCAGCGGCATAGAGCACACTCATTACACGTGCCTTACTGGTGGCTAAAATGCTTGTTCTGGCGTGACAACAACGCTGGCAATCCGGATAGCGACCAGGATCATTGGCTGGTTCAGCGCTATCACCAACTACTCGTCTGGGATCTGATGCAGCAACCCGCCATTACTTATCACCTCGATCAACTGCTGAATCCGTTGCTTGGTAAAAGCACCGCCATGTATTTTCTGCGGCGGTAGTGATGAATAAACCCAGTTCCAATCAATTCCGTTCCAATCTCACGGCGACGGCAGATTACATTTCAAACCTGCAACAAGCAGACGGGGCTATTCCATGGTTTGCTGATGGCGTAACAGATCCGTGGGACCATATAGAAGGCGTGATGGGGCTGACTATTGGTGGCCACTTTGAAGGCGCGAAGAAAGGTTTTGCCTGGCTGGCCAAACAGCAGCGCGACGATGGTGCTTGGTTCGCAGCCTACAACAGCCAGGGCGTTGCCGATGGCAGCAGGGCTGAAACGAATTTTGTCGCTTATGCAGCGACCGGTCTGTGGCACTATTTTGTGAGCACCGAGGATCAGGACACCCTCACCAAATACTGGCCCATGGTCGAGAGAGCTATGGCGTTTGTGCTTGCACAACAAGCGCCCACTGGGGAAATCTACTGGGCGGTGGATACTGCAAAAGGAACCAGCGAAGATGCGCTGGTGACTGGCTGCAGTTCCATACATAAATCCCTTGAGGCAGCCGCAAATATCGCCGACCGACTTGGCAAAGACGGTTTGGTCTACCGGGAAGCAAGACGCCAACTGGGCGATACGATACGCAATAAACCGGAACGCTTTGACCGAACTTGGGAATCGAAGGCGCGCTTCTCGATGGACTGGTTTTACCCAATACTAACAGGTGTTATCCGTGGTAATGCGGCGCGTCAGCGCCTAGATGCACGCTGGGCTGAATTTGTGGAGGCCGATTTAGGCTGCCGCTGCGTTGCTGATCAACCTTGGGTTACCGTAGCCGAAACCTGCGAGCTAATACTCGCCTGTCTGGCAGCTGAACGACACGACGCTGCTGTGCGACTATTCAAAAATTTGCAGCAATTTCAACTTACGGACGGCAGCTGGTGGACAGGCTATGTGTTCACGGACAAAGTTTATTGGCCGGATGAGAGACCAACATGGACCGCGGCAGCAATCTTGATAGCCGCCGATGCGCTGTACCAAATGACACCCGCAGCTAATTTCTTCATCAATGTAAGCGAGACTTAAAGGCGTCGCAGAGCACCTAACGTCTGGCGTTGCTCCAGCGTCTCGAACAAACCGGAAGCTTGCGCGAGCGAGTAGATTTCGAACGGCGCCTGCCCTCCGTCTGCCGGATCGGGAAAAATATCGTGGATAGCAAGAATCCCGCCAGGTAAAAGATGTTTAATCCACGTGCGGTAGTCGGTTAGCGCCGCTTCTCGACTATGGCCCCCATCAATAAAAATAAGAGCCAAAGGAGTCGTCCAAAACCGCCCCGCCAGCGAACTTGAAGCCACATGCGGGATAACCCACTGTTCCAGCGTGGCGCGGTGCAAGGTTTGCCTGAGAGCAGGTAACGAATCCATTTGATGGCTGGCCTCATCGAAAAGATCAGCGTCATGATACGCCTCACCGATTTGATGTTCCTCGGAACCACGATGATGATCCAGGGCGTACAACACACTATCGCTATCACGGGCCGCAGTACCCAAATAAAGGGTCGATTTACCACAGTAGCTGCCCACCTCAAGGCCAGGCCCGAGTTGCATCGCCTGCATCGCTAACTCGTACAAGCGAGCGCCTTCTTCTGGATGAAGAAACCCTCTAACGGTGTCAGGATCGATGGGTAGTTCCATAGCTACAGGTTTTCCCTGGGTTTTCGCAACTTCGGCCCCGGGCTTTCAGCCTATCAGTAAAACAATAACCAACATAATCGGTACGCTTAAGCCAAAATAGCCAATGAAATTGGCCAAATCGTTCTCAGCTTGCGACGGTGTAAATCGAAAGCGGCTGCCTAAACATAACCAAAGAGCGGCGGCGCTCAAAAAAGACAGCACCAAAATTGCAATCACTCCAGCCATAATTTTCTCTTCGGCGCTTTGCCAAAATGACACATGGCTGTAAACAGCACACGTGCCAGGTCTCAGTCACATTGAATTTAATTGCAGCATACTTCGCGGCTTCACATCCGCTAAGTCAACAATCGCGTTATAGCTGTCTGCTATGTCTTCTGCGGTGGCATCTGCGCCAAGGTTCACACCCTCGTTTTCGACGATACACGCCAATGAGAACTTGCCGCCCTGTGCTTGCAGGATAACCCCGTTAGGCGCGTCTTCGCTTACCAGGAAGAGTGCCGCCGGCGTGACTAACTCAGGCCCTAATTTGCTCAGCACTTCTTCGGGCATTAGATTTTCGGTCATGCGCGTCGCCGCTACCGGCGCAATGGTGTTGGTATGAATGTTGTTTTTCGCACCCTCAATTTTTAACGAGTTCATAAGGCCAACTTGCGCTAACTTGGCCGCGCCATAATTTGCCTGACCAAAGTTTCCATACAGACCGGTAGGCGATGTCGTCATTAGAATACGACCATAGTTTTGCTCGCGCATAATCGGCCACACGGCATGGGAGCAATAAGCTGCCCCCATGAGATGCACGTTCACCACCATATCGAAATCGTCAAGTGTCATTTTAGCGAAGGATTTGTCGCGTAAAATACCCGCATTGTTGATCAGTACATCGACACGTCCCCAGTTATCCATTGCCGCCTGCACCATGCTTTGCGCACCCGCACGATCCGAGACTGAACCACCGTTCGCGATTGCTTCTCCACCAAACCCGTGGATTTCTGCAACGACTGCTTCAGCTGCCGCAGAAGAACCACCGCTGCCATCCATCGCGCCGCCAAGGTCGTTCACGACAACCTTTGCGCCACGGCGGGCCAGCTCCAAGGCATGACAACGGCCTAATCCGCCGCCGGCCCCGGTTACGATCGCTACTTGGTCTGTAAACGAAATGGTCATAGTGCTTTACTCCAATACATAGTGCTTTAAAAAAGTGATTACAAGCAGATCGCTTGCCAACCACGTTGCTCTTTACAGCAAACCGCGTTGAATAACTGCGGATCGATTACGGTAGATTTAGCGGTAGCGTTGTGTCCAGCGTTCTTGATTAGGGACGCACGCAAAACGATACCGGACCGAGTAAGGTATCCAGCTGCGGCTGAATCCATTCCACCCACTCGCACAGGATCGGTCGGGTCTCGCGAGGATCAATCAGCTCATGCACTGCAAACGATTCCGCTCGTGGGAAAGGTGAGCGATTTTGACGCAGCTGTTCTTCAAGCTCACGCCGCTTTGCTTCTGGGTCTGCAGCCGCTGCAATTTCGCGATGAAAAGCGACAGCAACACCACCCTCTAAAGGCAGCGCACCGGACTCTACTGACGGCCAAGCTAAGATGTAGGCTCCGGGCGCATAATGTGCTGCTGTAGCCACACCAAAGCCCTTATGCACCTGAATAACCGCCCAGGGAACAGTTGCCTGAGCCGCGGCTGCAACCGCTGCCATACCATAGCGAATCGTGCCGTTACGCTCTGATTCGGGGCCAATCATAAAGCCCGGTTGATCAATAAAATTGACCACCGGCACGTGAAACGTGTCGCAGAGTTCAACAAAGCGCCGATACTTTTGCGCGGCCTCTGCCGTCATAGCACCCGCGTAATGTAAACAGTCGTTAGCAAGCACACCAACCGGCTGCCCATTAAGCGTAGCGAAACCACAGATTTGGCTTGGGCCGAATAGCGGAGCGATTTCAAAAAAACTATCGGTATCCATCACGCTATCCACAATAGCGCGCATGTCGAAGCCCGCATTGCTATCGCGAGGTACGCTGTCAAGCAAACTTGGATCCATTCGCTGCGGATCATCGGCGACTTCATAACGTGGCGTCCGCTGCCATACGTTGCTCGGCAAATAGCTCAAGAAACGACGAATTTGCGCAAGTGCCGCGTGTTCATCTGCGGCAACATTATCAACAATACCGCTGCGCAAATGCACTTCCGCGCCACCCAACTCATCTTTAGTCATTCGCACGCCCAAAGCGCGTTCCACCAAGGCAGGGCCGCCGATTAAAACTTGCGCTGTGTGCTCAGTCATTACAGAAAAATGCGAAGCAACAAGCCGACCGGCAGGAAAACCGGCAACGGCCCCCAAGGCCGCTGAAGCAACGGGGACCATACCCATCGCATCGGCAATAATTTTGAAGCGCGGCTCGGTAAATACGGGTTCACCGACAGTGCCACCCTTCTTGCCACTACCCTTTACGCTGCCACCGCCGCCTTCCAGCATTCTTACCAAAGGCGTGCGGTATTGCACCGCTAAATGTTCGGCGTAGACGCTCTTGCGCAGACCTGCAGCATTTGGAGAACCACCTTTCAGGGTGAAGTCCTCACCGCCTACAACGACACGTCTTTTATCAATCTGGCCAAAGCCAACAATATAGTTAGCGGGTACGTACTCTTCGAGGTCGCCGTTATCGTTGTAAACAGGACTAGCAGTGGCGCGCCCGTGCTCGCGAAAACTGTTTTCATCGAGCAGCACATCGATACGCTCACGAATGGTCATTCGCCCGCGCGCATGTTGCTTAGCGATACCCTCTTTGCCACCTTGCTGAAGCGCTAGATGCCGGCGGCGTTCAAGCTCGCGAATTTCGGGTTCCCAACTCATCGGCTACTCGGGGTTTGCAAATTCGGGGGCACGTTGGTCGAAGTTCGCTTTCACAGCTTCTACCTGATTAGAAGAGCCAATCAAATCAGTCTGCAGCGCGGCTTCTAACTCCAGCCCGGTGCGTTCGTCC
>DJYW01000052.1:11141-11268 GCA_002450255.1 Gammaproteobacteria bacterium UBA6968 | reverse complement strand
TTCTTTAACACCCAGCCTTAACCACGTGGTGTCGGCACCTAACAGCTGCGTGCGGACATGGCGCGCGGCGGGTTCGGTCATATGAACTTTTAGGTCGTTAACTGCTGTCATAATGCTCAATTCTAGT
>DJYW01000052.1:10572-10788 GCA_002450255.1 Gammaproteobacteria bacterium UBA6968 | reverse complement strand
TGCCAGCATGTTGGCGTTTTTTTTCCGTAATGCAAGTAGGGTTACTTAGCCAGATAGGCGTATCGAACGGTCGCCACGCTGTACGTCAGCGAATAACCGCTACAAAAAAGTGGCCGCTTTGCGCACACCGGCGATTAAAGCGTCCACATCTTGCTCGTTGTTATACAGACTAAACGAGGCGCGCACGGTGCCGGGGATACCTAAACGGTCCATCAA
>DJYW01000052.1:0-10232 GCA_002450255.1 Gammaproteobacteria bacterium UBA6968 | reverse complement strand
GATGCCCGGTGCGCACGGCAACGCCCTGTTGATCGAGGAGTGTGCCGACATCATTAGGATGGGCGCCTTCGAGCAAAAATGAAATGACGGCAGATCGTTGCTGCGGTCGGCCGACAAGACGCACCTCAGGCATGTTTTGCAGCCCCGTCAGGGCGGCTTCGATCAGCGCGTCTTCTTTGGTCTTGAGTTCCGCTTTCGGGATGTGATTGATGTACTCAATGGCGGCCCCCAAGCCGATAGCCCCTGCGATATTTGGTGTACCTGGTTCGAACTTGAAAGGTGGTTTTTGGTAGGTGCTCTCGGTCAAAGTGACTTTCTCGATCATCTCTCCACCACCGGACGCCGGCGGCAATTCTTCTAGACGCCGGCGTTTGCCATAAAGAATGCCAATACCAGTCGGGGCAAATAGTTTATGTCCGGAGAAGACATAAAAGTCACAATCCAGAGCCTGAACATCCAAGTCCAGGTGTAATGCTGCCTGAGCGCCATCGACAAGCGTGAGCGCATCCTGCTGTTTCGCTAGTTGGATAATCTCGTCAACGGGATTAATGCTGCCCAGTCCGTTAGAGATGTGGGTAATTGCGACAAGAGCACAGCGTGAATCGATCTTCACGCGCGCGTCCGCAAGATCCAGATCGCCCTCATCGGTGATCGCGATGGCCTCGATTTGCGCGCCCGTGCGTTCTGCTAGCATCTGCCATGGAACGATATTTGAGTGATGCTCAAGCTCACTGATCACAATGGTTTGCCCAGGCTTGACCGAGGTCGTTAGCGCTTGTGCAACAAGATTAATGCTGGCAGTGGTGCCTGACGTGAAAATGATCTCAGCGGTCTCTGCTGCACCGATATAGTCGCGGCACAGTTCCCGGGCGTGCTCGTAGGCCCGCGTGGCAATGTCCGCCAGATGATGTGCCGCGCGGTGAATATTTGAGTTTTGCTGGCGGTAGTAATGGTCTACGGCAGCAATCACGCTGGTGGGTTTTTGCGTCGTCGCCGCGCTGTCCAGATAGGTAATGGTTTTACCATTCTCGCTAGTACGTAGAATCGGAAAATCTTTGCGAATACTCATGTCGATTCCTGTGCCAAGCCGAGTGTGTTGAGGAGTTTTTGTGCCGACTCCGCTAAAGGTCCTTGCATGCACTGTAGTAAAAAGCCGCGACTGAGCAGGGTCTGGGCCTGCTCGGCATTGATGCCTCTAGATTGCAGATAATAGATTTCATCTGCTGCGAGTTGGCCAATAGTCGCACCGTGAGCGCAGCGCACATCATCGGTGTAGATCTCTAGCTCTGGCTTGGTGTTAATGGTCGCCCCATCGCCTAGCGCAATATTTTTGTTGCTTAACTGTGCGTCACTGCCGTTGGCACCGGCGTGGATATGGATGCGTCCGTTAAATGTGACATTGCCGCCATCGGCGACCACATTATGCAAGCGCTGCTGACTACGAGTGCGCGGTGCGCGATGTTCTATGGTGACCTGCTGATCCAAATGTTGCTTTGCACCGATGGCTGCAGCGCTCAACAAGTTTGCTTCGCTGTCCGGTGCAGCCAGGCAAATCTGGATATCCTGACGGCGTTGGCTTGCGCCACACAGGTGGTTATGCAGGCTGTAGCGAGCGGCTTGGTCCAGCAAAATCCGCAGATATTGCCAATTATGATCAGTCGCACTGCTTAAGGCAGCACCGTGGCCGGAGGTGCTCTCAGCAGGCTCAGTGTTCCGCGAATGCACCAGACGCGCATTGGCCTCGAGGTAAACCCACAAGGTTTGTTGCATGGGCGCGTCGCTTGGCTGAATGATTTCGAGCAGTTCGGCCTCGCTGTTCGTTCGCAGCAAAATGATACATGGCTGGGTATTGGCAGCGTGATAAATATGCAACGATTGCTGCAGGGGCGCCGTAATTTCAACAATGCTGATCTGATTTGCATAGCTTAGTCGAGCAGCAGCTTCAGGCGCGCTGATTGGATCAAACAGAGCATCTGGCAGGGCAGAGGGCGCCAGGTCTAAATGCTGTACTCCGGTCTGGTCCAAGCCTGTAATGCGCGGCGGTTGCATAACTGCGTTGAGCGCCTCGAGGCAGAGCTTGGACGACGTGTATTTCCAGCGCTCGCGATGCAGGGTGCTATTCAATGCGGCTGTTAACGCAGTGCTACCGGCCTGTTGGCGTGGCGTTTCTGGCAGCCAGCTCAAATCGCGAGTGTCGGCTGGCAGGGCGAGAGCTACCTTAGCCATGCGTAGCCTTTGGCTTCTAGCTCGAGTGCCAATGACTTATCGCCGGATTGCACGATTTGGCCATCGGCCAAAACATGCACAAAATCTGGCTGGATGTAGTCCAACAGGCGCTGATAGTGGGTAATTAAGATCAAGCCATTTGCCGTTGAGCGGAAGCGGTTAACGCCTTCGGCAACGACCTGCAGCGCATCAATGTCGAGGCCGGAATCGGTTTCATCAAGGATGGCGAGCTTGGGCTGAAGCAGCAGCATCTGCATGATTTCGTTGCGTTTTTTCTCGCCTCCGCTGAAGCCTTCATTGACCCCGCGTTTCAGGAACTGGGGATCGAGGTCAAGCGACTGAGCAAGGCTCCGAACCGTTTTAATGAATTCTGCGGTGCTCAATGGAGACTCACCGCGTGCTGCTGCAAGCGAGTCTGTGCTGGCCTTAAGAAATTCCATATTGCTGACACCCGGAATTTCTACCGGGTATTGGAAAGCTAAAAAAATACCGTCGCGAGCACGTTCGTGTGGCTCCAGGTCCGCTAGATTGTGTCCTTCCAGGCAGATGCTGCCGTCGGTAACGACGTAGCCGGGGCGTCCCGCCATCACACTAGCAAGGGTCGATTTGCCGCTGCCGTTCGGTCCCATTATGGCGTGGACTTCGCCGGCATTAACGGTCAGATTGAGGCCTTTCAAAATATGCGTATGGGCCTGGGTGTCTTCGTTTTCTATGACATCCGCTTGCAGATTGGTGACTTGTAACAAAGTCATCCGACCGCTCCTTCCAAGCTGACCTCAAGCAGCTTGCCAGCTTCCACGGCGAACTCCATGGGCAGCTCTCGAAACACTTCTTTGCAAAATCCATTAACGATCATACCGACCGCTTTTTCTGTGTCGATGCCGCGCTGTTGGCAGGCAAACAGTTGATCGTCGCTGACCTTGGATGTGCTTGCCTCATGCTCGACCATAGCGGAACGGCATTTATTCTCTATATACGGAAACGTATGTGCGCCACAGGCTCCGCCGATTAATAGTGAGTCACACTGGGTAAAGTTGCGGGCATTTTTCGCCGTCGGCGATATGCGTACTAGGCCCCGATAGCTGCTATCGCTGCGGCCAGCGCTGATGCCCTTGGCGACGATGGTGCTGCGAGTGTTTTTACCGAGGTGGATCATCTTTGTCCCGGTATCGGCCTGTTGCCGGTTGTTGGTTAATGCTACGGAATAAAACTCGCCAACCGAGTCATCGCCACGCAATACCACGCTTGGGTATTTCCAGGTAATGGCTGAGCCTGTTTCAACCTGAGTCCAGGAAATTTTCGCTCGCGGGCCAGCGCAAATGCCTCGCTTGGTCACGAAGTTGTAAATACCGCCACGTCCTTGTTCGTCGCCCGGATACCAGTTTTGGACGGTGGAATATTTGATTTCGGCATCACCGAGAGCAACGAGTTCCACCACGGCGGCATGCAACTGGTTCTCGTCCCGCATGGGCGCCGTACAACCTTCCAGATAGCTCACGTGTGAGCCCTCATCCGCGATGATTAGAGTTCGCTCGAACTGGCCCGTGTTGCGTTCATTGATCCTGAAGTAGGTCGAAAGCTCCATTGGGCAGCGCACACCTTTGGGGATATACACAAAAGAGCCGTCGCTAAACACTGCAGAATTCAATGCTGCATAGAAGTTGTCGCCCTGGGGGATGACGCTGCCCAGGTATTGCTTAATCAACTCTGGATGGCTATGCACGGCTTCGGAGATAGGGCAAAAAACAACTCCGGCCTCCGCCAATTTCTCTTTGAAAGTGGTGGTGATCGAAACGCTGTCAAAAACCACGTCAACCGCGACGTTACTGCGCCCCGATGTTGCACCTGTGAGCGGGGCATCCGGGTCGCTGACCACACCGGCCAATGCGGCCTGTTCATGCAAAGGAATACCGAGTTTCTCATAGGTGCGCAGTAACTCAGGATCGACCTCGTCGAGGGACTTAGGGCCATCCTGTTGATTCTTAGGTGCGGAGTAGTAAGAGATCGCCTGAAAGTCGATCGGCTCATGATGTACATGCGCCCAGTTAGGTGCCTGCATGGTCGACCACTTCTCGAGTGCCTGCAGACGCCAATCAGTCAGCCAGGTAGGTTCACCCTTACGCTCGGAAATAAACCGGACAACCGTTTCATCAAGACCAGGAGGCAGTGTCTCCGAATCGATATCGGTGACAAAACCTGCGCTATATTCGCGTTGTCCTGCGACAAGGGTGTCGAGATTGGATGGCGATGATTCGGACACTGACTGACCTCTAAATTAAAGTGGATCGGTATGGTGGGGTAGCGTGGAGTGGTCTTTAGACCGCCCGGAAAATAGGTGGAACAAGATCCGTATCATACGCTCCGCCGTCTCGAACGAAAACTTAACTTCGGAGCCACATGCGGCTGCCACGGATGTTGTAAATATCGGGGCACATACGCAATAACCAAGGGGAGTATCGAACAGAGAACTGCTCAGTTTCGTGAAATTTCGGTCAGACCTGATAACGCAGCCTATGCCGTAACTGATATCGCTATCGCTTCGACCACATGTGTCGCAACATTCACCCTCAAAAATGCGGTGTCCTGAGCCCTCTCTATTGTGACTCCTCTGGTCCTTCTCCTGTCTCTTTGGGGGTTGCATCGGTTACTATCCCGACCGATTTGCCGTCGATACTCACAAGTGCGCGGCCAGCCGTAGCGAGCTTCGCTCCCGGACAGCTAAACAGGCATTCGTATTGCTTACTTAAGGCCCGTAAGCGTCGGGTGCCATAGAACGTGCTCAATAATCTGATGAGAGAATAACTCAATGCCACGGCTCGAACGCCTGCCTGAACCGCATATCGATTACGCTTACGGGCTTTTTTTGTTGAAAAAAAAGCACAGGCTAATCAAAGCTTTAAACAAGAGATATAAGCCATCAGTGCATGGTGATCGCACCTGGGAGTCGGCTTTCGTCATGATGGATTATCTAAGCCACAATCCCATTAAGAAAAACAGCACGTTTATGGAGATAGGCTGTGGTTGGGGCGGCGTTGCTATTTTTGCGGGAAACCATTTCAACGCTAAGGTAACAGCAGTTGATTTAGATCCAGCGGTGTTTCCTTATCTCAATGTGTTGGCTGAAATTAACTCGGTCGAGGTTCGCAAGCGGTGTCGTGACTTCACTAAAATGCCGGGGAACCTGTTAGGAGAGCAGAACGTGATTGTCGGTAGTGACGTCTGTTTCTGGGATTCTCTGGTCGATCCATTGGTGAAAATGACCTGGCGAGCACTCAAGAATGGCACCAAGCGAGTCATAATCGCTGACCCTGGCAGGCCGACGTTTTACGAATTTTGTGACAAGGTCGGTGCAAAGAGCCGCGTCTCTTTGCAGGAGTGGTACTGCATCGAACCCGACCGCCACATCGGCGAAGTGGTCGAAGTCCGTCCGCGTTAGCCGCTGGAGCCCGCCCCGGCTGTTTCAGTCATAAACGTCCGAAGCTGGGTGGCTAAGCCGTCGCAGGCGTTGTTTTTGACCTGCGCAATGATCGGAATGGGAATAATCAAGGCTGGCATATAGCTGGTACCGGCGGCATCGGAAGAAACGCGTCCCACTGAACGCACTTTTTTCGTATCCCAGACAGTCGCTTCGTATGATGCATCGTTCTCCCAGGTCAGGAAGCCGAAACAGCCGCCGCCCGCACCGGATACGGTGCAGCCCAACGATCCGGCTGAAGAAGTGCGAATGGTCTGACCTTCAATCCAAACCAAATATTTAAGTCCAATCTCCTCCAAACGCTCTGCAAGCAGCGGTTCTTCCAACAGGGCCGGCAGATCGCTGGTTCTTTCTGGCGCAGTGCGCGGCTCGAACCAGGGGAAGGTGGCGTCCATAAACTGTTGTTCCGAAATTACCGTAATACCACCGCTGCCGGATTGCAGGTCTTTGGCAACGCATTGAATGAAATCGAATTCGGTTTCTTGGGGTGACGGTCGACTGCGGCGGCCGATGACAACAACGGCCTCATCGCCGGTTAAGCCAGTGGCGCTCTCACGCATTTCCTGCACTGTTGCGGTCACACAGCCACCGAGCAAGCTTGCAAGGAAGATAAACAAGCCGAGCAGAGCAAACTGTTTGGGACGAAAGTCTTTCATGAGGGATCTCCTGGCTGCACGCCGTTAACCGGACTCGTATTTGGTGGCTTGGCCAACCACTGTTTAAACAGCGGTTCGCGCCGAAAGTTCAAGCTAAAGTAGGCCATGGCATCGCGACAAGCGGCAACCGTCGCAGCGTAAAGCCCGTTGGAAATGTTGCCAAAGTTATTTTTATTGGCCTTGCCGTAAGCAGGCAGGTCAATGCTGCCAACCAGGTTCGCTTCGGAATCGTATAGATGCAGCTGAAAACGTATCCAAACCTCGTAATAGTCAGAGCGGGTTTGCGCCGGGGTGGATAGCTGAAAGTCTTTGATTTCCGGCTCCAGAATACCGTCCAGATCAGGCATCGGCTGCAACCCTTCGAGCATCACCATATCGGCAAAAGCAGCACCGGATAACCGCTGAAACAAACGCTGCTGCACGCCGCCGACACTGATGGCGACGGAGTCGTTACCCAGAGACTCGGCGTGGGTGAAATTGAGAAGCTCCGGCGGTAGGTGCACCCCGATTGCGGCAGGCACCGGTTGAATCAAGGGCACGGGGAAGCTGTTGGTCAGCTCTATGTTACGACTGCCACAAGCGCTGTTAAGCAGCGTAGTCACAAGCAGCAGGACCAGTCCCCACAAGCGACGCGGATTTGATTTCGGCGCGGCATTAGTGGCATTTAAAGAGGGTGCGCTAGGACGCATTGGCAATCGGTCAGTAGATGCAGTTGGCATAATGTGTTGGATATCGAATAGGGTTAAATGGGTCGTCACTGAGTCGGCATTATTGATATTCGGTCAGCCCGACGAAGGTGCCATCGTTGCGGTAGGCGAGCTCCCGCATAAGCGCAGCAAAGCGATAGACGCGCGCGTTGGGTCGATCAATATACACTGGAAAGCCCACCGCGTGGATACGTACCAAGCGTCGGCCACTGTCATCTGCGGTATTTAACCGGTCTACGGCCTCGACCACAGATTCAATTGAATCACCGGTGTAGTCGTCGCCGAATACATACAGGCTGATACGTTTGTCAGGATCATAAAATGTTTGAATGGCTGCTCGGATGCCCTCCACAGGGCTGGAGTTGCTGAACGGTGCC
The DNA here is from genome assembly GCA_002450255.1 of Gammaproteobacteria bacterium UBA6968. Classification (GTDB taxonomy): domain Bacteria; phylum Pseudomonadota; class Gammaproteobacteria; order Pseudomonadales; family Azotimanducaceae; genus UBA4421. The sequence continues at coordinate 2,791 of DJYW01000052.1, read as the reverse complement.
CAAGTGCGTAGTCGCGAGATGATCTCGTTACGTCGTTGTTGGCTGTCATCAATCCATTGGCCGCGAAAGCGAGGAAACATGTAATCGCCCATGTCGTTCATGACCTGGATGCCTTTCACCTGAGGATAAATAGCGAGAGTTTCGCTCACCTTGCGTACGGCCTGATTCCATGCCGCTGATTGCATGCTGCCGGATGTGTCGATGATGAAAATTATGTACTCGGAATCCACGGTGATTCCGCCTACCAGGCCCGAGTCCCGGCGGAAATCGAGCCCCAGCAAGCGTTCCATCTCGTCTGTCAACGATTGCCTTGCAGCGGCAAGCTGCAGATTTTCCTGGGAAATTTCCTGCTGTGACTCAGACAAGGTATCGAACCGGCCTAGCACGGCCTCTAGCTCAGTTTGCAGTGCAGCTAATTGGGTTAACTCTGCTTCGAGATCATTCGACTCCTCGACCATTTGGCGACGTAGCTCTTTGATTTGGCCGCGTATTTCAAACAGAGCGGCTTCGCGTGCCGCGACCTGCTCAGAAAGGTCGACTTGGCTCGCCTCGAGTAGTTGTGGTTCCAGAATACGAGTCACCATGAGCAACAAGATAACAGCACCAAAGCCGCAGCAAATGACGTCCAGAAACGAAACGGAAAATTCCGCGACTTCGCGGCGACCACGAGCCATTACGGCCAATCCCAGGACGGTGAAATAAATGCGCCGCCGCTGGCGCGAGCCAACTGCCACCAGGCGGCCCCCGCCATGAAATCTCCTTCCATTGGAAACAAGATGACATTGACCGGAATCTGCCGGGGCAATCGCGATACTGCTTCGGTAAATAGTCGCATACGACGTTTGCCATCAACTGTCGCTTGGCGTGGCGGCGATTCACCTCGCGTGGGTAGGCCGTCGGTAATGAAATAGACATTATCTGGAATCGGTGAAAGCTCGCGTATCGCAAGAATCAGTCCCTCTAGATTGGTGCCTCCGCTAGGAATCTCTTCCGCGAGACGCTCAATGCCGCGATTTAGAGTGGACCCATCACCCATCGGCTGCCAGTCCATCGCGCCGTCTCCAAGCAAACTCGCAGCCTTCTCATTGAAAGCATACAGCTGAATTTCCGCGTCTAGTGGCAGTTGCGCCGCTAACCAATCCACTGTGCGCAGCGCGCGTTGCCACTTTGGTGCCTGCTGTTGGCGCTCTGGCGCCATGTTGCGCCGTCTTAAGACGTTCACTAGCGTGTCATCCAACATGCTGGTTGACGTATCAATCACGATCACGATATTGCGTCCGCCGACCTTCATGCCCGTTAAATACTGCCGATCGCCTTCGCCCTCTATGGCGCGCAGCTGGGTGCCATCTGCGGCTGCCTTCAGCGCTTGCAGCTTTTGCACCTCGTCCTGTCTGCTGTCCAGGTCGGAGCGCAGTCGATTGACGTTCTCAAGCGTGGCTTGGGCGTCGGTCTCAAGAGTTTCCAAAGCCTCTGTTTGGCTTTCTAGCTGGGATTCAACGCGCGCCACTTGGCTATCTGTGCGCTCCAGTTGGCGATTGATTTCAGTTGTGGTCTCAAGCAGTTCAAAGAGTTCTTTTTCACCTTCTTGGACTTGGTAATCCAGCAGTCTGATTTCTGCCAGTTGATCCTTATTCACCACCTTTTGTTCTTCTTTGGAGGCATGGTTAAGCAACAAAAAAATCAGGACCACCGCACCGAATCCGCACGACATCACGTCTAGAAAAGACAGCGAAAATGTGGTGAGTCGGCGTGCTTGAGCCATGGCTATACGTTAACTCGCACTGATAGCGAGCCAGGTGGCATCGCCAAATTGAACGTGATCACCCGCGGCGAGGCGCGCACTGATCGGTGCCGCACCATTTATCAGGGCAGTGGTTTGCGGCCTTAACAAACCATCTGCATCTAGGAACGCATTGAAGTCTGCGTGAGTGAGGGGTTTCGCTGTGCTGCCAAGCAGCAGGTGCGTAGCAGGCACCTTGGCGGCGCCGCTAGCGTCCTCATTGTTAGCGATAGCTGGCGCGCTTAGCGATGCCTCGGTGCGTTGCATATTGAGCTCGCTAATTCGTTCAACCTGAGCCTCACTAGCGTTTTCGTGAATCGAGATGGCATTTCTCAAATAGTGATTTAAATCAACTATTTGGGTGTTATTCATAATGCTTTTTATCAGATTTTGAAGGCCTGGCAAATGATTGCTGGTGGCGGTCAGTTGTAACGCGCCTACTGCGCTGAACAGTTCTTGGTCGATACGCTTCTGTAACGTCGCAGATAGCTCTTGTGTGGTTACCTCTATGTTTCTGCTCGCGCCATTGTGCATCACGCTGACGTTTAGGTTGCCGCCCTGCTCCTGCTGCAGCCAGGCGTAAATCTGGTCAAATAGGCTTTGTTCTCCAGCGGCATTATGCAGGGGGTCAAATCGGCTGTTTTGGATACAGACGTCGGCTATTTGATTCAGCCAACCGTCGACGATGGTAAATAGCCCTAGGTTGGGGAGGGCTTTATGCTCTATCACACGCAAAGTTTGCTGCTCCATCGCGACACGGCTGAGCACACTTTGATGTAAGCCTAGATCGAGAACGTGATAACTGTCGTTGCTCATCTGTTGCGGGTGCGCCAGCAGAGCGCGGTCAATAAAACACCGCACTTTGAGTGGCAGCGCTTCGCAGATACCCAGGAGTAAGCCCAATTGAGTGTTGCTTAGCTGACTCGTGATCACCGCGGCGACTTCATCAGTAGTTTGCTGCTGTTGCAGCCCGGCAAGCTGGTAATAGAGCAGATCAGCTTGGGTCTGCGC
>DJYW01000011.1:2621-4104 GCA_002450255.1 Gammaproteobacteria bacterium UBA6968 | reverse complement strand
TTCGATAGCGGCGTTTTGGGTAGTTAAATGGCTGGGCAAGCCGGCGCCCTGTAGACAGCGCGTTACTGATCGCATTTAATATACGCACCTAAGGGGGGGCTGGTACGCCTGAGACACGATTCGCGTGGACCCTTTGAACCTGATCCGGTTAATGCCGGCGTAGGGATAGGATCATACTTCCAAGCCGTTCAACAGAACGCCGCAAGCTGGAAGTTGGCATCATCCGACGAGCGAGTTTAGGGCTGCTCTGCAAGCAGACCTTTAGCCTGCGTCGCAATGATGTACTCGTTGAATCGAGGTTCTCCTTAGGCAAGTTACCGTCAAAGGAGACCATCACATCATGCAGCACACGCTAAACTTTTTCGCAATTTCCCCTTGCCGTCATACCTGGCGATCAACGTTGCGGGCTATCACGCTCGTCTGCCTTGTTCCCTATTTCTCATTCTCGTTTACAAATACGGAAGCCAACACCATCGAGGAGGTGGTGGTCACGGGCGAACTACGTAACCAGGAATTAAACGAGCTTGCGACCAGCGTAGTGGTCTTACGTCCCGACGATGCAGCGACCCAAGCGCAACATCTTGAAGAGATTCTTGGTCGGGTCGGCAACGTCAACTTTGCCAGTGGCGCTTCGCGCGCCCGCTTTATTCAGGTGCGCGGTATCGGCGAGCGAGGCCAGTTTGCAGAGCCACTTAATGCCTCCGTAGGGTTGTTGCTTGATGGGGTCGATGTCAGCGGTATTGGCACCGCGGCGACCATGTTTGATGTGGCTCAAGTTGAGATATTTCGTGGTCCCCAAGGCACTCTCTATGGCGCGAATGCGTTGGCGGGATTGATCAATGTCGTGACGCCAGCAGCGACAGATTCGTTTTACAGCAAAGTGCGAGTTGATGCTGGTAACTATTCTTCACTCGGTATTGGCGGGGTGGTTTCCGGTCCTATTTCGGACCAAATAGGGTATCGGGTCAGTGCCCAAAAATATGCTGATGACGGGTTCATCGATAACACGTTCTTGCAGTCGTCCGATACAGATAAACACTCCGAGAGCACTTTTCGTGCGCGCTTGGACGGGACCACCGACGATGTGAACTGGGCGCTGACTTGGGGTCGCGTCGAGATCGACAATGGCTACGACGCATTTTCGTTAGAAAATGATCGGACCACGCGTTCGGATGAACCGGGTGCGGACAGGCAAAACAGCGCTTACGTCAGCTTTACAACCAAGTGGTCGTTGACCGACAGCGTGGATTTTGAAGGCAGCTTTGGGGTGGTCAACAGCGATATTACCTACGGTTATGACGAAGACTGGACCTATGCTGGATTTCACCCCTACGGTTATAGCTCTACCGACTATTATCTGCGCGATGTGCAAACCTTCTCAGCTGATGGCCGCTGGCTTTCGCGTCCGGGCGCCGGACTCTTAGACGGCACACTGGATTGGGTTGTTGGCATATATGTCATGGACCGGTCAGTCGATCTAACC
>DJYW01000011.1:471-2313 GCA_002450255.1 Gammaproteobacteria bacterium UBA6968 | reverse complement strand
GGTCAGTCGATCTAACCCGCCAGTACACTTGGCTCAGCGCCGACTTCGAAAGCAGCTTTGACGTTGCGCGAACCGCTGTATATGGCGAATTAAGCTATGCGTTAGCGCAAGATCTGTTGCTATCCTTGGGTTTGCGGACTGAGCAGCACCAAGCCGATTACGATGATAGTGAGCAGGTCGCGTTTGCCCCGGACGATAACTTGTTAGGTGGTCGTATTCTGCTCGAAAAAACGCTTACCGATGCCAGCCTCGTCTATGGCGCAATAACCCAAGGTTATAAATCCGGCGGCTTCAATACATCGGGTAGTTTGGATGCGGACCTACGTTCCTTTGATCCTGAGTATTTATGGAATTATGAGGTGGGTTATAAATCGAGCTTGCTCGAGGACCGGGTTGCTTTGCGTGGCGCGGTCTTCCATATGCAGCGTCGCGATGTTCAGGTCGCCACTTCAACGGTGCGTTATCGTGATGACGGTTCGGCGGAGTTCATTGAATACACTGGAAATGCGGCAAAAGGGATTAATCAAGGTGTTGAGCTTGAGGTTGTAGCGAGGCTTACCGAGCAGCTGCAGATTACCGCAAACGCCAGCGTTTTGAGCAGCGAATATCAGGATTACATCGACAACGGCGGGCGTGATTTAGACGGTCGCGAGCAGGCACATGCGCCCGGCTACCAGTTTTATTTGGCGGCTGATTACGCAGGAGCAAACGGTTTATATATGCAGCTTGCTTTAGAGGGTAAGGATCAATATTACTTCTCGGATAGTCACGATGCACAATCGGAAGCCTACACATTGATCAATGCGGCAGTTGGCCGTGAGCTAGGGCCTTGGGATGTAAAGATATGGGGCCGCAATCTGGGTGACACAGATTACTTTGTGCGCGGTTTTTACTTTGGTAATGATCCACGTGATGACTACGCGGCAAAAGCTTGGACTCAGTTGGGCGCGCCGCAGCAAATCGGTATTACGATTCAATACGAGCGTTAGCGGCGGCTGCATCCGCCGTGGGCGTGCCGCCGCAGCAGCTTAACCGCCTGCGGCGGACTGGTCCGTTGGTGTACGGCTGTTTAGTTCCTTTGTGATCAGTTGCGAGGCAACTTCTAAGGCCCGCTGCATGCCGTTATCCATAGAGATACGATATTTGCCGGCGACTACCAAAGTCGGTACTGCGCGAATGCCAAACTGACGTGACTCGTTTTCTGCCAGAGACAATTTACGGCGAACTTGCGGGTCGTTAAGCGCACGCTCCCATTCCTCGGCGCTCACACGGCTATCCGCCAAATACTCTGCGACCTCCGCTCCGTTGCTAAACCGCATGCCTCGATCGTGCACAGCGCTAAACATGCGTGCGTGATAAGGATTTAAGAGGCGCTTTGACTCCAGCGCAAAATAAGCCTGCGACAAAGTTAACCATGTCGGCGAGAAAGCGGCGGGCGAGCGGCGAAAACGTACCCCTTCGGGCAGTTCTTCAAGCCATTCCTCCAGCAGCGGTTCGAAGTTGCGACAGTGGACGCATCCGTAGGAAAAAAACTCGGTGACTTCAATTGGGCCAAAACGGGGTTTGCTACGGTTTGATTCAGCTTGTCCTGTCTCGATTAACTCGTAGTCTCGCCCGACTGATGCCTCACCGGAATTTGAAGCCGCACCAAAGTAGATGCTCAGACCAAGTAAGGTGGCACCGACCACAAGCAAAAAACCGATAGCTGCGGAACGAATTGTTTTCAATTTCTGATCTTGTGCCACATCTTGTCTCCACTTGTTTAAAAACCAAAGTACGCTTGCCCTAAGGGTTAAAAGTGTCGGCGCATGCTGGAATCCTGTCAATGCCAGCACTTTTGCA
>DJYW01000011.1:0-143 GCA_002450255.1 Gammaproteobacteria bacterium UBA6968 | reverse complement strand
GGCTGGGCACTCGGCTGGGCACTCAGCTCGGCACTCGGCTGGCGATCTGGCGCGTTTGCTTGCAGCGTGGCGCATAAGCTGGAACCATCGTGCGAAATTGCAGCCCGGATGCAATCGCGGTTGCTTAGAGATATAACGGTTAC
>DJYW01000072.1:11435-13094 GCA_002450255.1 Gammaproteobacteria bacterium UBA6968 | reverse complement strand
GCTTGCGAAGAGGGACTGCTTGGCGTCGGTATATTTCGTTGCTGCGATGGCAGTGGCGTTATGGGCGCGCACCCGCTCAACACGAGCGCGAGCGCGATTGCGACTCCTACCGACTTAAGCGTGCTCTTCGGGCGCAGCCGGATTGCTCTGATTGCTATTGTGTTCGTCATTTTCGTTCCGTGATCTCTGCTCTTGCCGATCGCAAAATGTGGGAGATGCCGGTGTGTGCGTCAGATTGCTACCTCACACTCGGCTCTTACAGCTGATTTTGCGATTTGCGAAATGGATTTTGCCTAACAGATTCAACTATCCGCTTTGACTCGCATCTTTGGCCACGGTTTCTGCGGCAGTCTCGGCTTCATTTTCCAGCCCGATCTCCGTTTCGTTTTCAGGCGGGGCTGGCGTTGCATCGCTCGGAGCATCCGTTCCGTCGGCAGATGACTCGTCCGGGTTGTCCGCTAGCGCCTGGCGCAGTGCTTGTGCTCTGGCATCGCCGTAGTACTCGTAATTGTAGGTAAAAGTCTGGTTCGCTATCTGTGGTCCCTCGGCGTTTACGATTGGGCGATAAACTGAAAGACGCAAACTGCGTCTCAAACTGTGTTCCATGGCTTTGTCTGGTTCGTAAGACAACGTTTCTAATCGACGAGTGCGACCGCTCTTAAGTACTTCGAATCCGACTGCGACGGTTCCTCTGAGGATATCCGGTTTCGAGTCGGTCGGGGTCTGGCTCAATTGTCTCGGCCGCGGGAAGTACAACAACTCGGGTTCGGCGAACGGATTGGCGGCACCGTCCTCCTGCGCCACGGTTTCTGTGTAGACATGCTGGTATAAAGTATGCGCCTCGCGGAAACGTCCGAATAACAAATGCCAATCTGCCAAATCGGTCAGCGCACCGGCTAAAGCTTGCGGTGTAGATGTTTCGTCTTGTTGGATGATTTCAATTACTTGCTGGAGCGAACGCTCTCCCGCAGAAAAATTGTTGAGCGTGATGTATTCCTGGCTCATCGAGATTGAGCGCAGGTCAGTCTCAAAGTTAGCGTCTGCGTCGCGTGACGAGTTGAAGTAATAAACTGACGGGAACCGTTCGATGCGATAGGTGGCAGCAATGCCTTGCAAAAACGGTATTGCGTCGCGGTTGTTGCTGAGACCTGACGCGCGAAGTGCATCTAAGCCGCGTTGAAATAACGCTCGCGCGGGTAAAAAGTTAGATTCTTCAAGATAGAAGTTGGCGAGTCGGGTCATGTTGGGCAATAAGTCCAGATTAGTTGACCCCAGGCTACGAATCATTACTTCGAGCGCATACTCCTCTCGTTGACGGGCTCTGCGCCGGTCGCCCATCTTCTTATACAGATCGGCTTGGCGGTAGACTATCGATGTTTGTTCCGGGTTGTGTAAGCCCAGGTTCGCTCTCGATAGATGCAGCGCGTGATCGTATTGATCTAACGCTGCCGTAACATTGCCCAATTCCGCCAGGGCGTCTCCGCTGAGTGTGAGCGGTTCAACCAATGCTAACGCATATCTTCCTTGTGCTAATCGGATTTGCTCTGTTTGAGTAAGCAAAGCCTCGAGCGCTTCGGTGGCTTCAGCGCGTTTGATCTGCTCTGCGAGGAATGTGTAGTCCGTCTCCGGTGAGGTTCCAGGAGACATTGCCTGAGACAT
>DJYW01000072.1:0-11119 GCA_002450255.1 Gammaproteobacteria bacterium UBA6968 | reverse complement strand
GAGACATTGCCTGAGACATCGCTTGCGACATCGCAGGCGGCACCTCAGACGGTGTCTCAGGAGGCATGGGGGTGGATTGCGCAGCCGTATTAGGCGAGAGGGCGCCGATACATAGGGCGAAACCAACTGTTTTGCAGTAACGCGCTAGCATGCGCATTTGTATTGATAAACCGGGCTTTGGTTTGCTGCAACGCGCATGCCCTTCCGTTTGCCTAATCGCGCAGCAAGAACGCAATCGAGGCTCCACTATAGGCGCTTGCCGCGCAGCAAAACGGTTGGCGGAAGCGCCTGTCGAACTTGCTCCGGGATTGTCTGGCGGATTGTAATGCAGCATTCTTTCCAGATATGAGTGGGTGTGCGAATCTGAACGCGCTTGGCTGTCCGCGGGCGGCTCCTTCCGTGGTGGGAATGAGGCACGCGGTGGATGTGTTCGTTCGATATTCTGGTTATAGGTTATCAGTCGATCCTCAATTTGCCGATTCAGAACACTAAGACGATTTCTGGCATTGCATGTGGGCAAAAGCTGCCTGCTTTGTCGTGTGTTCCTGGTTACGCCAAACCGGTCGACTTCATTCAATCTAGCGCAACCTAGCGGTCGTGTGACAGGTTTAAATTAGCAACATGAAAGTGAAAGTTTGCTGAAAGAGTCTACCTGTCAAGAGAGTCTGTTCGCCTGAATGAAGCCTGTCAACAATCTGTCTCGGCTGGGAAATAGGTTCGAGCTAGATTACCATCGTGAATCTAATTCGCTGTAACAACAGCTGTTTTGTAACTTAAGTAGACGTTATTGTGCATGCTGATCAATTGTTAGACGCGAGTGGCTTAACCTGCCCAGAACCGCTTATGCTCACTCGTAATAAGATACGCGAGCTAAACACTGGCGATGTCTTAAAGGTGGTAGCTACCGATCCCACCACGGTGAGGGATTTGGAACAATTTTGCCGCTTTATGGGACATCGTTTAATCGCCTATGCAAACGCTGACGACGCGTTCCAGTTCTGGATCGAAAAAGCGGGCGGTTGAGCGACCCGTTATTGGGTAGCGCCGCCGAATGTATTGGTTCGTTTTGCCACGTTTTGCTGCATAGTTGGTGTTGATAAAGCGATAAGCGCCGCTGATCATGCACCCAGGAAAAATACTCGGGCAAGGTATTTTATTAGATTAGGCCGGACGCGTGCCTGGTTAGATCTTGTTCAATGCGCACGGACGTTTGTATCTGGCTAACGGCCGCGCGGGCTGTGGGGCAACTGTCGAGACAGGCGCTATAAACAGAGAAAACAGTGCTAAATGATGTACAGATTGCAGCCATTTTCAATCGCGAATTTAGTTTCGAATTCAACGTTCGACTAATCGGTGGCGCTGCTGAACCACAATACGAACCCGCTACAGCCCAATATCCTGCGCGGCTGTTCTACCGCGAAGACTTTGCCGCATCAGCATTGCATGAAATTGCGCACTGGTGCATTGCAGGGTCCGCGCGAAGACAGCTCCCGGATTTCGGCTATTGCTATATACCGCCGCCGCGTACGGCGGCCGAGCAGGCTGCATTTTTCTCTGCCGAGCTAAAGACTCAAGCTTTGGAAAAGTGTTTCGCGGCCACAGCGGCCGTCCGGTTTGTGCCAAGCGTCGACAATTTGGATGTTCCAAGCGGTGATTTTGGGGAGCGAATAGAACAGCAGAGGATTTTATGGGAAAAGTTCATTGCCTCTTCGCCAAAAAGCCGTGCTACTCGATTCACCAAAGCGTTGCAGTGCGAGGTATTTTAGTGCAAAGACAGCTAAGTGCGGAGGATCAGCCAGATACGGGATTTTTTATGTATGGCATAAGCAATGGATAAAGTGGATTGCATTGTTGTGGGCGCGGGTGTCGTCGGCTTGGCCGTTGCTGCGAAGCTGGCCGAAGCAGGCCAAGAGGTCGTTGTTTTAGAGCAACACGACTTAATCGGCAGCGAGACTAGCTCGCGTAATTCTGAAGTGATTCATGCAGGTATTTATTACCCGACAGGCAGTCTCAAAGCCAAGCTCTGCGTCGCCGGCAAACGCTTGTTATATGCGCATTGCGAGACCTATCACGTGCCTTTCAGGCAATGCGGCAAAATGATCGTAGCGGCGAGGGAAGATCAGCGCGCGACGGTAATGGCCTATATCGACAAAGCTAAGGCTAACGATGTTAACGATCTTCACTGGATAGATGCAGACGCAGTGGCCGAACAGGAACCTGAGGTCCAAGCGGTCGGGGCCGTGGTTTCTCCCTCTACAGGGATTATCGATTCGCACGCCTACATGCTGAGTTTGCAAGGCATCCTCGAGCAACACGGCGGCATGATCGCTTTCGACACCCGAGTTGATCAAATTGAGTCGGCGCCAGCGCCTGTGGTGCATACCGAGGCGATGTCATTGCAGGCAGATTGGGTGATCAACTCTGCCGGGCTTTGGGCGCCGGAGTTAGCACGCAATTCGCCGGGCGCGCCCACTGGCCACTATGCCAAGGGACATTACTATGCGTATTCCGGGCCACAGCCATTTTCCAGGTTGGTGTATCCGGTTGCAGAACAGGGTGGATTGGGCGTCCATGTCACGCTGGATTTGGCGGGCCAGGTCAAATTTGGCCCAGATGTGCGTTGGATCGATGGCGTCGACTACACCTTCGACGAAAGTCACTTTGCCGATTTTGTTGCAGCCATTCGCGCTTATTACCCGAATCTAGACCCGAATCGGCTCCATCCCAGCTATACCGGTATTCGGCCAAAAATCAGTGCTGAGGGCCAGCCTGCCGCGGATTTTATGCTGCAGATGCCGACGCACCATGATCAGCCGGGCAGAATAAACCTGCTTGGCATCGAATCGCCCGGGCTAACCGCTTCCCTAGCTATTGCCAATGCCGTAACTGCCGAGGTGCTCAAATAATGCCCGTTTGGGTTGCCCGAATTGCAAAGCTGCAGTTTAGCCACTGATGCGTATTGGCTTAGTCCTAAATCCCTTTGCTGGCATTGGTGGAGCGGTAGGTTTGCAGGGCAGCGATGGCCCGGCCAAACAAGCCGAAGCCCTGGCGCGAGGAGGTATACCCAGAGCTGTACCCCGCGTGCAACAAATGCTCGACGAACTTAAGCAATGCGTTAGTACGACCACCTGGCGGCATATCACCTGGCTAAGCTGGGCTGGTGACATGGGTGCGGAGTTGCTCGCGACCCAAGTTGAGGATTGCACGATATGTGGTCGGGCCAGTCAGCCTTCCTCTGCCGCAGATACGCATCGCGCTGCTTGTGCCCTCATTGATGCAGGCGCCGACCTACTGGTGTTTGCCGGTGGCGATGGTACGGCCAGAGATGTTTTGGCTGCCATTAATGCGGATGAGTCCCGAGCGAGATCGCTGGTGTTGGGGGTGCCTGCTGGCGTCAAGATGCACAGTGGCGTTTTCGCTATTGGCCCGAGCGCCGCGGCCAATGTCATTGCCGGACTGCTGGAAGGTGAACTTATCGGTAAAGCGCAGCGAGAGGTGCGCGATTATATTGAAGTCTCAGAAGGCGCGAGTGCTGCATCGGCGAGTATAAAAACCCAACATTATGGAGAGCTGTGGGTACCCGAGGCATCCGGATATCTGCAGCAGACAAAAATCGCTGGGAAAGAAAGCGAGGCATTGGTTGTCGCAGATATTTGCGCTTATCTTGGAGAATGCTTTGCAGAGAGCGCTGCATCGGCGTGGATAATCGGGCCGGGCAGTTCGTGCTTGGCGCTTAAGCAAAGTTTGGGCTGCGTCGGTACTTTGCTTGGCTGCGATGTGGTTTTTAAATCAGGTGCGCCAATAGTGAACGCGACGGTTCACGATTTAGAAGTTATTGCCCGCAACCATAGTGTGGACTTGGTGGTCAGTTTTACCCGTCACCAGGGTTTCTTGTTTGGACGCGGTAATCAGCAGTTGTCCGGTCGCGTGCTCAGCGGCATTTTAGCTTCGGGCCAGATTCGGGTCATCGGCAGTCGCACGAAGCTCAATAGCCTGAAGCAGCGGCCTTTACTAGTGGATAGTGGCGACGTTGCGGTCGACCGGGCGCTCAGTGGGTTTACAGAGATAATCACCGGCTATGACGACCGGGTGTTATATCGAGTGCAGGATCAAGCCGCCGACGATACTTAGACCGCAGCGCAGCCCTGCGCTCGCTGGTTTAACTTCGCGTTATCACTCGCTGCGATAGCCGCAGGTCGGCCACTAACTATTATCTCAGTCTAGCGGCTGAATCCTCACCTGCGAATACAGGCTTGCGAATGCAGCCGCTGGATCTAGGCCGAAGGTGTTGCACACACACCTTGATCAAGACGCTATAACTCAATGCGATCCAACCTGATCCTGTGTCACTCCGTGCCGTTAGAACCGGGAAAAGCTTGCATTGCTTTGGCTGGGGTTGTCCTGTCGATAGTGTTTTAAGAATCGCTCTAACCGGTTTATCGCTTCCTTCAAATCTTCTCTGTGGGGCAGGAACACAATCCGAAAGTGGTCTGATTTTGGCCAGTTAAATCCGCTGCCATGCACCAACAGCACTTTCTCTTTGACTAGCAAGTCCAACACGAACTGTTCATCGTTGTGTATGTTGAACTTCTCGGTGTCAATCTTTGGGAACAGATATAAAGCACCCTTTGGTTTAACGCAGGTGATACCGTCAATTTCATTCAGCATTTGCCAAGCGACTTCACGTTGAGTGTGTAAGCGCCCGCCTGGTGCGGTGAGGTCGAAAATACTTTGATAGCCACCCAGTGCTGTTTGCACCGCGTGTTGTGATGGAACGTTAGCGCACAAGCGCAGCGAAGCTAAAATATTGAGTCCCTCGATATAGTCGGCAGCATTCTCTTTTGTGCCGCTGACGATCATCCAACCGGTGCGGAAACCTGCCGCCCGATACGACTTTGAAAGACCGCTGAAAGTGAGAACTAACAGATCATCCGCCAGTGCGGCAATGGGGGTATAAGGCAGTTCGTCAAAGAGGATTTTGTCGTAGATTTCGTCCGCGAAAACCACCAGGTCGTTGTCCCGGGCGAGTTGCAGCATGGCCTGCAATCGTTCGACGCTGTATACAGCACCGGTGGGATTATTCGGATTGATGATGACCATTGCCTTGGTGGCTGGCGTGATCTTACTGCGCAGATCTTGTAAATCTGGCTGCCAGTCATCCTCTTCGTCGCAAAGGTAGTGCACGGCTTTACCGCCGGATAGGTTAGTTGCCGCCGACCACAGCGGAAAGTCCGGACTCGGGATCAATACTTCGTCGCCGTTATTGAGCAGCGCTTGGATCGATAGGGCCACCAGTTCAGAAACGCCGTTGCCGATGTAGATGTCGTCCACATCTACATTTTTAATGCCCACCTGTTGGCAATATTGCATGACTGCTTTACGCGCCGAGAAAATACCCTTGGAATCACAATAGCCTTGGGCCGCTGGGAGGTTAGCGATGATATCGCGAATAATTTCCTCGGGCGCATCGAAGCCCCACGGGGCTGGATTACCGATATTGAGCTTCAGAACGCGATGACCTTCTTCCTCTAAACGCTCCGCAGCCGCTAAGACCGGGCCGCGAATGTCGTAGCAAACGTCATCTAACTTTGTAGATTTCTTAATCATTGGTTCGTTTCCGAGTAATCCTGTTCTGACCTGCCGCTCAACAAGGCCGGCTTTCAGCGCAATGCGAAAGACACCTAATCACGATCTGCTTAATCTTCTGGTAGCGATTGCAACCAGGCATGGGCTGCCTGGCGCCATGTCAACATATGTTGCTCTTCTATCTACTGATCGAGTTTGTCGTTCCTAATAAGATGCGTCGAAAGTCGTTGCCGACTAGCGGCTAATATTCCGCTAACGCTCTGAAAAGCGTCTGTAAAATGCATGCTTAGTGCGCCGCCCGGTCGGTGGATCGCTAGTTTATAGACTGGCGTCAGTGAACGCATCCGCGAAGTCTATCGCTGATCGTCACCACAGCAGCGTTGATCCGGTTTCTGTTGGACTTACCGAAGACAATGTCGAGCACGAGTATGCAGGGGTCGTTCTTGGCGGTCTTCAACTATGCTCGGGCACCAAGTAAGGATAGTGCGTTGGTGCTTGACGAAACCGCAAACAAACGCAATGGTAATCGCCTGAACAAACAGCGACGCCAAAACGAAACGCGTGCGAGCAACGCGGAAGCGAACGACAAGCAAGGCAGATCGATATGGATCGGCTGAACGAATCAAAGCGGGGAGCCAAAATTGGGGCCCTATTCAAGTAACGATAAAGCGAGGAAAACCATGAGCGAAGCGGGCGATCTAAACACGTCAAAGGTGGTTAAGTCAGAAGCGGAGTGGCGCACACAATTGACCCAGGAAGAATTTGACGTGACCCGTCGAGCGGGTACTGAACGGCCGTTTACCGGCATCTATTGGAACGAAGAGCGCGACGGGTTCTATCACTGTAAATGTTGTGATAACCCGCTATTTGAATCCATGACTAAGTTTGACGCGGGCTGTGGTTGGCCGAGTTTTTATGCGCCGTTGAATCGCGAGGCGTTAACGACTCGTGAGGATAACAGCTTAGGTATGCGGCGTATCGAAGTCCTTTGTGCTCGCTGTGATGCGCATCTTGGCCATGTTTTTCCGGATGGGCCGGAACCGACGGGTTTACGTTTTTGTATGAACTCAGTCTCGTTGAATTTTTATGAGGAAGCAGAGTAGCTTGTGCTGCACTGGCCCTTTGACGAGTGGGTGTTAGAACCCCTACTTTAGGTATGTGGTAGCGAGCGGTCTTAGATTTGTAGACACGAGCAGTCGCAGGGGATTTACCGGTAGCATGTGTGGCAATGCCCCGGTTGAGAGTCAAACCAATTGTGCTCCAACACTTGGCAACGTGGTGTTTTAGCGAGCCGCGGTACGCACGCGCTTAGCGTTTGCGGAGATGTTGCAAGAATGTTCATAAAGCATGTGCAAGACATGGCAGAGGGAAGAGAGGGGAAATATGAATCCAGCAGAGATAGCTGCGGCGGAGCCAAATAAAACCGCCTACATCATGGCTGATACGGGGCAGCGCGTGACCTACCAAGAGTTAGAAGAGACAGCTAACCAGGGCGCACACCTATTCCGTTCGCACGGATTGCAGGCTGGCGACCACATCGCCGTATTATTGGAGAACCATCCGCGGTTTTTCCAGATTTGTTTCGCAGCCCAGCGCGCTGGCCTATATTACACGGCCATAAGCTGGCGATTGCAGCAGGAAGAAGTGGAGTACATCGTCAACAATTGCGAGGCTCAGCTGTTCATTTCCTCAGTTGAACGCAAGGCGGTTTTAGAGCCGCTGCATGATCGGATGCCGAATGTACAGGCGCGCTATATGGTAGACGATACGATCGACGGCTATGAGTCTTGGGAAGCAGCGATAGCCAAAATGCCCACGCATCCGATCGCAGATCAGCGCGAGGGGGTGGCTATGTTGTATTCCTCTGGAACGACTGGATACCCGAAAGGTGTGAAGCGGCCGTTACCAGATTACCCCTACGGTGAAAGCACTGATCCTAATTTACTAGAATTGCTTTACGGGGCGTCGCAAGACTCAATCTACCTTTCACCCGCACCGCTTTATCACGCTGCGCCATTGGCGTTTACGATGAATTGCTTGCGCACCGGTGTTGCTGTGGTGGTTATGGAGCACTTTGAAGCCGAGTTTGCACTGCAGTGCATTCAGGACTATCAAATCACGCACAGCCAATGGGTGCCCACTATGTTTGTGCGCATGCTTAAACTGCCGGACGAAGTCCGGTTGCGCTATGACACGTCTTCTCTGCAATGCGCGATTCATGCCGCGGCACCTTGTCCGGTGCCGATAAAAGAACAGATGATCGAATGGTGGGGGCCGGTGATTTTTGAGTATTACGCAGGCACCGAAGGCAATGGATTCGTGCAGTTGAATTCGGAAGAATGGCTATCGCATAAGGGATCTGTTGGTAAAGCGCTGAACTGTGAACTACACATTTGCGATGAAAACGGCGAAGAGGTTCCGGTAGGCGAATCCGGCACCATTTTCTTTGCTGGCGGGGGCACCTTCGAGTACTACAAAGACACCGATAAAACCAATAGTTCTAGGCACGCCCAAGGCTGGTCGACACTTGGCGATGTGGGCTACATGGATGAGGATGGCTATCTTTATCTGACTGATCGCAAACACTTCATGATCATTTCCGGCGGCGTTAACATTTACCCGCAAGAAGCCGAAAACGTTTTGATCACCCACGATAAAGTGTTAGACGTCGCGGTGTTCGGCGTGCCAAACGAAGATTTTGGCGAAGAGGTGAAAGCAGTTGTGCAGCTCAAGGATACGTCCCAGGCGGGTCCAATGGTGGAAGTAGAATTGCTCGACTACTGCCGTACCAAGCTGTCGCACATTAAATGCCCGCGTAGCATCGATTTCCGCGATGAACTGCCTCGACATCCAACCGGCAAACTGTATAAACGGCTGCTAAAAGATGAGTATTGGGAGGCAGCGAAGTAGCTGCTTGTTCTCACGCTGGCTGGCCGATAGCGGATAAGCGAGGGTTTGGCGAAACGCTACGCCCGAGCTACTTCTTATGGCGCAGTAAATTGGCTGGCGAATACTGGTCCGTTAACGCTCGTGCAGCTACATTCCAATCTGGCTTGCGCTGATCCGGTGGCAACAGCTTTACCAGTTGGCTGACGTAGCGGCTTACCGGCACATCCAGGCCAGCCAGGCGTTCCTGCAAACCTTCGGCTTTTGCCAGAAAAGCCGTCTGGTCAATTTCGGGTCGCTCCATTGCAGGCAGCGCAGCGTTGGGGATCAAGATCAAACGGTTGCCGGTTTCGGCGCGCTTAAAGTTAATAAACGATTCAAACACTTTCGCGTAAGTTGACGACTCATGGTCATACAAAGCGCTGGTTACGAAGGTGTTGGAAACCAATAGTGATTCGGGGCGCAACAGGCTTCTGACCTCGCGCAGATATTCCTCAGTCATCAGATGTTCTGGAATGTATTCACCGTTAAATGCATCGAGGATCACTAGGTCGTATTTGAGCTGCCGTAAGCTTGCACGCTTGGTGAAAACGCGCGCGTCTTGCACAACGACCTCGTTCTTTGGTGATTCGACGAAGTTAAAGTAATCCTTGGCGAGGCGGACCACCGCCGGATCAATTTCGACGGTAGTAATGCGTGCTTCTGGTAGCAAGCGCTCCAGGGTTGCCGGCAGGGTGCCACCGCCCAAGCCAATGATGAGGATGTCTTGAGGATCTTCGATAAACAGAAAGCTAGTCATAATCATGCGCGCGTAATGAAAAACCAAGCGCTGTGGGTCGCTAGGATCCTGACAGCTCTGATTACTTTCGCGTCGCAGGGTGAACTGCAGGCATAAGCGTCGATTGGATTCACGAACGATGATGTTGCTGTACAGTGATTGCTCTTGGTGAACGATTCGGTCCGCATGAGTGGGGAGACTGCCGAAACTCAGGCAAACCAGTACAGTTAGCAAGGTCCAGTTAAGCAACTGTGCCAGCCGGTGGCTGATTTTATAAACGTTTAAATCCACGTTAGTACCTTTTGATCTTTACCGTAATCGCTGTTTTAGCGGATCACTTTATACATTCCATAGCATGGCTGTTGGTTATGTCGCTGTTGGCGTCGTGATTCTCGATGCGTGCGCCAAAGCCGCCGCCAAGATGCCAACCCTGGTCACCAATCGGGTCCGACGCCTAGCGATTAAGGCGCTATTTTAGCGCCGTGTCATCCGCGGCATTCGGTGTCTTAAGACCATTTAGCTGAATTAAATCATTGCCGAAGAAGCGGTCCGCCGCTACAGCAACCGCTGCGATAAGCAGCAAGGTCACGGTCATCAATGTCAGAATAGTATTCACCTCAAACCACAGCACGAAGTAAAAGGAAGTCATTAATGTGCCGAGAGAACTGCCCAATGTCGACATGAAATAAAGTTTACCGGCGACTTGGCCTGAGCGTTCCACCGTTTCGACCAGCAGCCGCACGGAGTAGGGCGAGATCATTCCTAGGATGATGGTCGGCACGATAAAAAGGGTGCATGAAGCCACGAGAGAACCATATCTAGGATCTTCAATCTGCAAAAAAATGACCTGCATGATGCTGTCAGCAAAATAAACAAGCGGATAGAGCAAAACAGCGGCGCCACCGAACAGGGTAGCGAATTTGGTGATGCTTGGGTTGTGTACCGAAAAGCGGCCGCCGAGCAAGTAGCCTAGCGACAGCGACAGCATAAACACGGTAATGATGCTGCCCCAGACGTAAATGCCGCTGCCGAAGTAGGGCGCAAGCATGCGGCCGCCAAGGAGTTCCAGCGACATAATGATGAAGCCGCCGCAAAAGGCGAGTAGATAAATAACGAGCTTAATGGGTGACATCGACCCTCCCGGCCAATGGTTGATAAATGATTGGTAAATCGGATGTTGTTAACCTGAACCACTGCACTGTATGCGCTGAGCTCTGCTTTAGATAAAGCTATTACAAAATTAGTCGCGACGCATTGAGCCAGGCCATATCGACCCTTGGCGCTTTTCGCTGTGTTGTTTCGATTACATAGATTCTTGTTGCGCCGTTTCTCAGCTACTTTTCTTTTTAACAACTTCCTGAGTTGGTGCGCCGCTGTCTTTCCAGCCACGGAAGCCCTCACCAACGTGGCACACTGGCGATAAACCCATATCTTGGACTGTTTTGGTGGTTAACGCGGAACGCCAGCCACTCTGACAAAAAAACACCAACCGCTTACCAGACCCGAAAACATCTTTGTAGTACGGGGAGGTTGGATCGATCCAAAACTCGATCATGCCTCTTGGTGCGTGAAAAGCATTTGGGATGGTGCCCTCGCGCTCTAATTCTCTAGGGTCGCGCAAATCAACAAAGACAGCTTCAGGATCTTGCAGCAGGTCTTCGGCTGCTTCAGTAGTGAGGGTTTCCACTTCCTCCAGGGCCTTTTCCACCAACTGCTTATGCGTAACTGTCAGCGCCATAGCTGCATTCCTCCACAAGGTTTTCGAGTAAATTTGAGTGCCGCTAATGCAGGTTGCATCAGCGGCTCGTTAGCTCGATCGGAACCTACTTGCCTTGCCAGTTTGGCGGGCGCTTTTCAGAAAATGCCTTT
>DJYW01000186.1:4294-16738 GCA_002450255.1 Gammaproteobacteria bacterium UBA6968 | reverse complement strand
AAAAAAACGAAACGAAGCAAGAATCCAAAAGAATCGAGAAGAATGATGGCGAGAACAAATAGCTTACAAGACCCGTATCTAAATGCGTTAAGGAAGGAAAACGTAGCGGTATCGATATACCTGGTTAATGGAATAAAACTTCAAGGCCATATCGAATCCTTCGATCAATTTTCAATATTGCTCAAAGGTGCGGTTTCCCAACTTGTCTATAAACACGCAGTATCTACGGTCGTGCCGGCCCACAATATACCTATACCGCCAGAAGCGTTGATAACTTAATAAATATGGCAGCATGAATGACGGGCTTTTTACGGGCGCGTTTTGGCGCTCGTTTTTTTGTGGACTAATATGTCTTCGCGGGTGCTATTGACCTATGCGCCTGTCGGCTTACTGTTTTTGTTATTGATTCCCTTTTCATACTCTTTTCGCACAACCTTTGCCGGTAAGGAATCTGTTTGCTACCTTGCAGTAGCAAGTCTTCACCTAATTTGCAGCGTCTATGGCTCAGATTACACTGGCACCGCGTTCAGTGTTAAGGCCTCCATGGGGCAGGCCTATCTATTCTGCTGGTTTGACGGTCCTGACGCAGCCTCTGAGAAAATCGTTATGCGATAGGCGCGAGCTCCTGATTTCGGGTAAATTAGCGTATGACCAATCAACACCCATGGAATTAAATGCTGTTTGAGCGACCGGAAACCGGTGATCGCGCGCTGTTATTGCAGGTCGAGCTACGCCGCCGTAAAAATCCACAAGCAAGTGAATTCGCTGAGTTAGCAAAGTCTGCTGAAATTGAAGTGGTTGGGACGGTTGTCGCGAAGCGCGATATGCCGCATCCGCGTTGGTTTGTAGGCGAAGGCAAGTTGGATGAAATTCGCGCATGCGCGGCGTCGGGTGAGATTTCGCTGGTGCTAGTCAATCATGAACTTACTGCGGGCCAACAGCGCAATCTTGAGCATGAACTAGACTGCCGGGTAATCACTCGGACTGAGCTCATCTTGACGATATTTGCTGATCGGGCCCGTAGCCATGAAGGTCAATTGCAAGTAGAACTCGCCCAGCTAAAACATGCCCAGTCGAGATTGGTGAGAGGTTGGACTCATTTGGATCGCCAGAAAGGCGGTATTGGTATGCGCGGTGCCGGCGAAAAGCAAATCGAGCTAGATCAGCGAATGCTGAGCGAGCGCATAAAAGCGACAGAGAAAAAACTCGGCAGCGTAGCCCAGCGGCGTGCTCAGAGCCGTCGCGGCAGAAATCGCCAGGATACCCCTACGGTGTCGCTGGTTGGATATACAAACGCAGGCAAGTCGAGCATCTTTAACCGTCTTACAAACGCAGGTGTCTACGCTGAGGATCAGCTTTTTGCGACCCTGGATCCGACGTTGCGGCGGCTGGTGGTCCCTGGCAGCGGCGAAATCATACTTGGCGATACGGTGGGGTTCGTTGATCAATTGCCGCACACGCTAGTAGAGGCTTTTAAGTCCACCCTTGAGGAGGTCGCGCACTCTGCCTTGTTGCTGCACGTTGTGGACATTGCAGACCCAGTCTGGATGGATCGAATTGAGCAGGTCAACCAGGTACTTGCGGCCATTGGCGCTGCTGATATTCCGAACATCATTGTTTACAACAAAATTGACTTGCTTGTCGGGGTAGAAATGCCAGCGCCTTGCCCCAATCAATGTTCAGTATCAGCGCACACCGGCTATGGGTTCGACGCGTTAACGGCCCAAGTTGGTAAGAAACTTGGCGTGTTTGCGCCACACAAGGTCGTACTCGAGCCTCAGGACGGCCAGACACGAGCTTGGCTATACAATACTGGCGCAGTTTTAGGGGAGCACGTTTGCGAAAATGGTTCCTTAGAACTGACGGTACAGGCCGATCAAAAACTGCTTGGCCGGCTGCAACAACGCAAGGCGGTTGAGGTCAAAACGGGCTGAGACGAGCAAAAATCACAAAATTAGGCCAGATTGGTCCGCCGACGTTGCGTACCCTCCTGCGCCTGCCTACACTTTCAAATAATGACTAATTGGAGTGAATGACCATGGCGTGGGATGATTCAGGCGGTGGCAATAAAGACCCTTGGGGCAATCGTGGCAACGACGGTCCTCCGGACCTCGACGAGGCGATTAAAAAGCTGCAAGGGCAGCTATCTGGCATCTTTGGCGGTCGTAAGGGATCCTCATCGGGGGGCGGCAGTCCATCCTTCACGCGCGCTATTTGGCTTGGGCTGATCGCATTGCCGTTTATCTACTTTTTCTCTGGTATATATCAGGTCGATGAGCAAGAGCGCGGTGTCGTTTTCACCTTTGGCCAGGTATCCGCGGAAGAAACAACTTCGGGGCTGAAATTCTTTTGGCCGATCGTTCAGACTGTTGAGTTAGTCAATGTCACGCAGGTGCAATCGCATAGCCATAGTGCTGCGATGTTGACCAAGGACGAGAATATTGTTGACGTCAGTCTAACCGTGCAATGGGTCGTCGGCGACGCCACCGACTTCCTTATAAATGTGAAGGACCCAAAAGTGAGCTTGGCGCACGCTACGGAGAGTGCCCTCCGGCACGTTGTCGGCTCTTCCAGCATGGACTCGGTGATTACCGAAGGTCGTGAATCGATTGCGGTTGAGGTCCAAGAACGATTAAGAACATATCTAGAAAACTATGGCACTGGTATTGACGTACTGAAAGTTAACATCGACCAAAGTGCCCCGCCGGTTCAGGTCCAAGAAGCATTCAACGATGTGCAGAAGGCAAAAGAAGATCGCCAGAAATTCATCAACCAAGCCACTGCTTACGCACAACAGGTGGTGCCAGAGGCACGCGGTCGAGCGCAGCGCCAGATCGAAGAGGCGCAAGCATATCGCGATCGTGTAATCGCACGGTCTGATGGTGAGGCGCAACGTTTTGAGAAATTGTTGGGCCAGTACGCACTGGCAGAGCGAGTGACGCGCGATCGCCTTTATATCGACGCGCTCGAGGGGGTTTTTAAAAACTCGAGCAAGGTAGTTATTGACGTGGAAGGTGGCAACAACATGATGTATTTGCCTCTGGATAAACTAGGCCAGACGCAAGCCGCACCGAATTTTGACCGCGACGCACTTCGTTCTGCAGTTGACGAGTTGCGGCGTGAGTTTAATTCCAACCGCACACAGCCGAACCGCATTCGCGGCGCGAATTAGAAGAGGACTAGCAGATGTCTATGGGTAAATTAATAGCAGTTGGTATTATCTTGCTAGCGCTAGTCGGCGCGAGTCAGTCTTTTTACCGAGTCTACGAAACGGAAAAAGCCATTGTGCTCTATTTCGGAGAACTGGTGCGCGAGGATGTAGCCGCAGGCCTCCGCTTCAAATGGCCAGTTGCTGAGGAAGTGAAGAAATTCGACTCTAGGGTACTAACCCTGGATTCAGTGCCAGAAACCTACTACACGTTAGAAAAGAAGCCGTTGATCGTTGATTCTTTCGTGAAATGGCGAGTCACTGATGTCGGCGCTTTTTACAAAGGCACCTCGTTTGATGATTTACGTGCGCAACGCCTGCTGCAAGAGCGCGTCAATGAAGGGCTTCGTAACCAGATAAGCCGTCGCGATATGGCGGAAGTCATTTCTGGGCAGCGCGATGAATTGATGTCAGAGCTGCGTAAGGACCTGGACCTGGTAATGCGCGAAAGCATAGGGGTTGAGGTGCTTGACGTCAGGGTCAAGAAAATAGATCTACCGGTCGAAGTATCGAGCACGGTTTATGAGCGTATGAATTCCGAGCGGGAAATCGAAGCGCGGCAGTATCGCGCCGAAGGCCAAGAACAAGCGCTGGCCATTCGCGCAAAAGCCGATCGCGATTCAGTCGTCATCGAGGCAGAAGCGTATCGAGAAAGCGAGCTACTACGCGGTGATGGCGATGCGAAAGCGGCGGAAGTCTACGCACTGGCGTTCAATAAAGACCCTGAGTTCTACGAGTTTTATCGTAGCATTAATGCGTATAGCGAGGTGTTCAACAACAAAGGCGATCTGTTGGTGTTAGATCCGAGTAGTGAGTTTTTCAAATACTTGCGCGACGGCAGTGTAAAAAAATAAGCAAGGCAAGCTAGCGGGTTTATCATGAGATCACATTGGCGTTTGCCCCGCGGGGTAGACGAGCTATTGCCGCCTAACGCTTGGGAATTAGAAGTCCTCAGACGACGTGTAATTGATCTCTTCGTCGCCTGGGGATTCGACTACATCGACCCTCCTCTCATCGAATATCTTGACTCCCTTCTTATTGGGAGCGGCAGCGATCTTGACCTGCAGACCCTAAAAGTCGTGGATCAGGTAAGCGGTCGCCAGCTAGGTGTCCGTGCTGATATGACATCACAAGCCGTCCGAGTTGACGCGCATAGCCGGCCCGTAGTGGGCGTACAACGATTGTGTTATGCCGGACCAGTAGTATATGCGAACCCGCAGATCTCTTATGCGTCGCGCATACCGCTTAAAGCAGGCGCAGAGATTTTTGGTTGTGATGGGCTAACCGCTGACGCTGAAATAATCCAATTGATGCTGAATGTTGTTGTCCAAGCGGGCATTTCTAAGCCGGTGCTCTTGCTCGGCGATATGGGCGTCTACCGGGCACTCGAGGCCGAGTTATTGGCCGCGGGAGACCTACGCCCGGAAGATCGCGAGGCGTTGTTCCAATGCGTACAGCGAAAATCGGAAGCCGATATCAAGGCGCTTCTGGGTCAGTCACATCTTTCGAGCGTGGTGGCGACACTGCCAAACATGTTGGGCGATCAGGGCGTTTTTGATGAGCTAAAGTCATTGCTAGCAGGCGCATCATCCCTCGCTTTAGGGGCGATCGATCGGTTACAGAGCCTGGCACTCAGTTTAACGCAGGGGGAGACTGATGTGGCCATGCGAATCGACGTTTCAGAATTGTCTGGGTATGGGTATCACAACGGGCCGGTGTTTGCCGTTTATCATCCGACCCATGGTCAAGCCCTTGCTCAAGGGGGACGGTACGACGGTATCGGAAGCCTATTTGGCCGCGGCCGTGCAGCTACTGGATTCGATATCGACTTAAAGCGTTTGATCACGGAAGCAGTCCAATCTAGGACACTGGTTTTCGCTCCTTTCTGCGAGGGGGATGAGAAAAAATCTCTAATGCATAAGGTCGCAGAGTTGCGCAATTCTGGGCTGGCCGTGCGGGTCGCACTTAATGCGGCGGATGCGCTCGATGATCAGTTCACAGCTTATTTGACCAATTCCTCCGGGCAATGGCAGCTTGTCGAGCTTCCTCAATAGTCAAACTCAGTGGTTATTATCTTGTGGATTTAGAGGGTAAATTTTATGGGCCGTAGCGTAGTAGTGATTGGCACTCAGTGGGGTGATGAGGGCAAGGGAAAGATCGTTGATCTGCTAACCGAAGATGCAGCTGCCGTGGTGCGGTTTCAAGGTGGGAATAACGCTGGCCATACCTTAATTATCGAGAACACAAAAACGGTTCTGCATTTAATCCCGTCGGGCATTTTGCGTGAAGGCGTGGAGTGTGTGATCGGCAACGGCGTCGTGCTAGATCCCTATGCGTTAATGCAAGAGATAGAGCAATTAGAAAGCCAGGGCGTCCCAGTGCGCTCGCGGCTTAAGATTTCTCCAGCGTGTCCAATTATCCTTCCGCATCACATTCGCCTCGATCAACTACGTGAAAATGCCCTTGGTGATAAAAAAATTGGCACGACGGGGCGCGGTATTGGTCCGGCTTATGAAGATAAGGTAGCTCGTCGCGGGTTGCGGGTGGGTGATTTGTTCTCTTGGGATAATTTTTCTCAGCGATTGGAATCAGCGATGGAGTATCACAACTTTGTCTTGAAGCATTATCATCAGGTGGAACCGATTGATTTTCAGCAAACGTTGGATGACTGCGCGAAGGTTGCTGAAAAGATTAAACCGATGGTTTGCGACGTGGTGCCATTCCTGCATGACCTCAGAGAGCAAGGCGAAAATTTGTTGTTTGAAGGCGCGCAAGGCGCCATGTTAGATGTTGACTTAGGGACCTACCCATTTGTCACGTCCTCAAATACCACCGCCGGAGGAACAGCCGTCGGCAGCGGGTTTGGACCTAAGTATTTAGACTATATCCTTGGCATAACCAAAGCCTACGCGACGCGGGTCGGGACCGGACCTTTTCCGACTGAGCTATTTGATGAAGTAGGCGAGCGTCTGGCGGCACGCGGTCATGAATTTGGAGCAACGACAGGCAGACCGCGTCGCTGTGGCTGGTTTGATGCTGTGGCTCTTCGCAAATCAGTGCAAATCAACAGTATTTCTGGATTATGCCTAACAAAATTAGATGTGCTGGATGGATTGGAAACAATACGCATCTGTGTAGGCTATAAAGAAGAGGGTGAAGGGATGGGCGTCGCCGCATATGGCAGCGAATTCTACGATACGTTAACGCCGGTTTATGAGGACTTGCCCGGTTGGGAAGATAGCACGCTGGGCATTACTCGTTTGGACGAACTACCTGAGAACGCGCGTGCATACGTTCGAAGGGTAGAAGAGACTGTTGGCGCGCCGATTGCCATCATATCGACCGGGCCAGGTCGTAACGAGACCATTATTTTAGATGCGCCGTTCGAAGGAGGCTAATGGATAGTCAATTGCTGGAACTATTGGTATGCCCTGTAAGTCGAGGGATTTTGGTGCTGCGGCGTGATGAGAACGAGCTGTGGTGTCGCGCTAGCAGGCTTGCCTATCCCATCAGAGACGGCATCCCTGTCATGTTGAGTAGCGAGAGTCGGGAACTGACAGACGCGGAAGTAAGTAGTCTCAAATGAGGTTATTGGTCAGTCCCTAAGGTTCTATGAAAAAGGGTTGTTTTCGCGAATAGATTATGTCGCGATAAAGCATAGATAGGTAAAAGTTCCAGACGACGCCCGTAAGACTCAGAAAGTACCTGAAGAGCATTCAAAGAAGATCCAAAGAAAGTGCAAAGAAAGTCCAGAGAGGTTGCATACATAGAAGTTGCACAGAAAGCGCATAGAAGAGATAGAAGAGATGGAAGAGATAGAAGGAGAGATCGCTCATAAAAAACAAGGGAAACCATTTATGAGCTAACGTAAACAGGTCCTGATATCTAGTTCAACAAAGCGTACGAACAGATTGAGCCGAGCAGAATCCCTGCTAATGTGGATTTAAGGTGGTTGGTGTTCATTCTAAGCATTCACACCTCATTGACTATGAGGTACGCAGACTAAGGATCAAAGAAGCGCAGAGGGCGCTTCAAAATAAAACAAATTAGGAATAGTCATGTCTACACCGAAGTTGGCGACCAATCGCATGCCGGATATTGCGAATAAGACACTCGCCAAGGAGCAGACCACTTTAGACTGGGTTGGTATGGGCAGCGTACATCAGCCTCTACGCGTAAAAGATGCCGATACGATTAAAGATGTACAAGCAGATGTACAGGTCTATGTGAATCTGTCCGATCCCAAAGCGAAAGGCATCCATATGTCGCGCTTGTATCTCATCTTAGACGAACACGCAGAGACGCGGCCCTTGACTGCGTCTGGATTGAAGTTACTGCTCTCATCCATCCTTGAGTCTCATCGCGACCTAAGCACCAACGCTTTTGTGCAATTTGAGTTCGACTATTTCATTCGTCGCAAAGCATTATTGAGCGACAACCGAGGCTGGGCATCCTATCCTGTTATGGTTAAGGGAACCCTAATCCAAGGCGAAATCGCGTTAGAGCTTTCCGTCAGCGTTCAATACTCGTCGACCTGTCCTTGTTCAGCGGCACTTGCTAGGCAACTGATCCAAGAGCAATTCGAAGCTGATTTCGGTGCTTCAGGAGCAGTATCCATAGAAGATGTTAAGTCCTGGATTGGTACGGAAGAGGGCATCCTAGCGACGCCACATAGCCAGCGCAGTACTGCGAAAATTCTGGTCCGTCTTGATCCATCGCTGGAAGAATTTCCGATCACCGCGTTAATTAATCAGGCGGAAGAGGCGCTGAAAACGCCGGTGCAGAGCGCGGTCAAGCGAGAGGACGAGCAAGAATTTGCTCGACTCAACGGAAAGAACCTGATGTTCGTTGAAGACGCTGGCCGACGCTTGAAAGATCAATTTAATGAAGACTCCCGTTGGAGTGATTTCTGGGTGCGAATTGAGCATCACGAGAGTCTTCACGCACATGATGCGGTAGGGGTCTTTACGAAGGGCAAAGAGGACGGATACCTCCCTATCCCATAATGCCCTTCTCTTAAAAGATGAGAAAACGGCGGCCTGATGTTGGTGGCCGTCGGATCAGCAGCAACAACACATATCGCCGCGATCGAGTGTGACGTGGCGATAGAATTGCCCCCGGTAAAGGCCTACTTAAAAGAAGGGTTCACAGCGTTTTGTGGGCCTACCTTGTCTCGCCAGTGCCTATTTGTGCCATTTCCGTCGCTCATTGAAGGTAGCCAAGCGGCGCACTGATCAAGCCTGGAATGTATTAAGCCTCTTGTCAAAATGGAGGAGAAAGAGCGCGCGCCACAGCGCAGCTCTCTTAAAACTTCTATAGCGATTCAAATCTATTTTTACATTCTTCGCTGTGTTTTAGAATCTGTTCAATTTTCAGGGCTCGTCGGAACAAAAGACACCCGCACCATCGAAATTAGATTGGTGCCCCGTGTTAATTCGAACCATCATATCTCGCGCCCGAATAGTTCACGCAGAAGCAAAAAATCTGGGCGACAATTGAGTGGTTAACGCAGCCGGCGAATAAATAGGATACAGAGCCTGCCGGTCCTCGCACATCCTGGGTCGTTTTCAGCCGACCCAGTCTAGCCCTAGGATGAGGTTGAAAAAGTGGCTAGGTCCAGCCCGTCGGCTTCAGCGACCATATTGAGTGCGTCCTCCAGCAACGTGCGCACTTGTGCGGTCATTCGACCAAGCTCTACGTGCAGAGCGCGCTGCTTCGGATCTTCATCCTCGCATTCCTTGCAGTATTGTTCGAAGCCGCTGACATCGATTAACAGCTTGGCAATATGATTTGGGCACTCACAGTGGAGGCTAGGGATCATATTAGCGATTTTCGCCAGTTGCTTAGGGTTGAAGCGGCTGGGTTGAGGGTCAAGGTCGTTCGGCGCAACAGCTGGCAGGCTGAGTTGCTGCGCAATTTGAGCGGACGAGACTGGCGCTTTCAGCGGCTCAACCATATGTGATGCCAGAAGCCTTTCAGCGCGGCGCGGCGCGAAACTGTAGATGCAGACCACGCGGCTGTAGCCGCTCCGTCGAAGTGTGCTCAAGTCGTTTACCACCGAATCCGGTAGCGTTGAACACTCGACAACTAAAGAGCCGTGGGCAGCGATGCCTTGACTATCACGGTTCATCCAATCTTCGAAGGTCAGGCGATTAAGCGTCGCTGACGAAAACCGCTTTTCGCCTTCACGTTCAATCATAGCCGTGAGATGGGTTCCTACGAACGTGACGTTCTCTTGGTTTCTGAGCTTGCGGTCGCTGTCTAAATGCACTTGGGCCAACCCCGCAAGGTCTTCCTTAGAGAGCTTTGCTAGCTCGCCCAGGGCATGGCCCTTAGCCATAAGCTGCTTTACATGCTGCAATCGTTCAACATGATTGCTGGTATAAAAACGCCGTCCGGTTTCGCTGCGTTCCGGCGTGACGACATGGTGGCGGCTCTCCCACTTTCGCAGCGTGTGAGTTGGTATCCCAGTAAGGTTAGAGACAGCCCCAATCGTCAGCTTATCCATAGTCTTAGCCATTCTTCAGTAAGGTAAAAAATCAAACAAACTACGCCTTGATCCAAGCGTTGCACCAGGCTTCTGCCGCCACGAGCTTGCCTGGAATCGCTGTGCATTTTCCTACTTTGTCGTTTTCGGCAATGTATAGCGTGCAATTACTACAAAATTGAGGGGCATTAGCAGGACGCTTTGGGTACTTCTGCGGATCTACCGCAGTCGCATCAGCGTGATAGCCGAGCGCGATTGCGAGCGGATCAGAAGCTTCAATCATAGGCAATTCTTGGGCGATAAGCTTGGATGGAATCACTGACGCTGCACACACGGCAGCCCCAGCGCTCAGAACAGAGCGACGAGTCAGGTTAGTCATTAGGATTACTTTGGTGAGGAAATGTCGAATAATCATGTCGAAATGAACCCTAAAAATCAACTAGGAAAATACAATTTCCTAACATTGTTAATGATAAACGTAACCGTAACTATGCCGCGGGTCTGCAGAGTTAGACACTTACAGGGAAAAGTTACGACTATGAACATTGTTTTGATGGGCGCTACAGGCGGTATTGGATCCGCTTTGCTGCAACAGTTGTTGCAGATCGACGGGTGTAAAATCATTGCAACGTTCGCGCGTCGGCAACCGCCGATTGAGGCACCGAACCTAAGTTGGTTTCACTTTGACCTAGCTCAGCCGGATGATCCGCAGATCCTCAAAGAGTATGTAGACGGGCGTCTGGACAGCATCGATCTTTGGGTGTGCGCAACGGGATACTTGGATGGGCCCTTAGGCGGACCAGAAAAAAGTCTTCGCGCGCTGCAATCGTCAAAACTCGCGATGGACTTTGCGGTCAATGCGAGTGGGCCAATGCTATGTTTTGCAGCGTGCGAGCGCGGTCTGCGCAAAGCCGATCGCCCGGTAGCAGTGTTTTTGTCCGCACAGGTCGGCAGCATCGAAGATAACCGTAGCGGCGGATGGTATGGATACCGAATGTCCAAAGCTGCTTTGAATATGGGCGTTAAGTGCGCAGCCATTGAAGCATTACGTTGGCGTAACGACGCGTGTATTGTTGCTGTGCATCCCGGAACAACCTTGACGAATCTGTCCGAGAAATATGTGGCGAAAAGGACATCTAATCTCCAAACCGCGGAAGTTTGTGCAGACCAGTTGGTTGCCCTAATAGAGTCGATACAACCTGCAACTACCGGCGCACTCCTAAGGTTGAATGGCGAAACAATCCCTTGGTGATTACCCTTCAATCGCTTCTGTCCCATTCGATCTTACGTTCGCTATTCCATTGGCAGTTTAAGCTGGCTGCTCACGTCCCTATCCAGTGCTGCTCAAGTGCAGCACCGTCGCGCTCGAGTCAATTGGCATCAATCTAATGCGTTTATTCTGGTGCGTTTATATTAGCGCCCCTGAATTTACTTATATTAACTCTTAGCATCTGTGTTTTTACTGGTTTGGAAGGGATTTCTGAGGAGAACGTAGTCGCGGTTATCTATAGCTATCTCAAAGGATCTCTCTCGTTGTAATTACCTAGAGCGTAGCCAAAACCAGCCGAATACCGCATTAAATCTGTAACTAAAAGGGAGAAATACCGTAAACCAGCACTTTCATACCGACTATCGATTCCTGATTTCTGGCAAAAATTATAACTCTTAGTATGAGCCGCGAAATCGAGTTGGTCGTACCGAGTAAATAACAGTCCCGATTTGTATTTCACCTGCTGCAAGGACGGCAAGTTGAATCGCTGGAAAGTCAGCAAAGCGACTTACTGAAACAAATGAGTGACTGCTGCTGATTTGCTTTGCCGCAACCGAGAAAACAGAGTTCAACAATTAGGAATTAGGTCAATGAAAATATTTAGTGCGTTGATGATTTTATTGTCGGCAGTTGGCTTTAGCGCAGCCGCCGCCGCCGAAGGAAAGTTTGGTGTAGGTCTGGCCTACGGAAACCAGAAAGGGGTCGCTGACCCTGTTGGATCCATCAAAACCAAGCCTCTATCGTTAGAAGCCGTGTATGCTTATCGCTTTGAAGATAACAACTTTGGTGTGAGGCTCATCGGTGGATTTGGTTCCGGAGCAAAAACAGCGTCAATGGGTGCAGGAAAAGCCGTAGAGAAAGGCAAAACCGTCGGAAAGTGGGGAAAAGCGAGTGGAAAACAGAAGCTCAAGTACTACATCCACGTGATGCCGACGTATCACATCTCAGATAAGCTCTGGGCTGGCGTAGGCTACTCAATTGTAAAGAGCGATTTGACTCTTTCCTTTACAGACCTGGTTTCAATAGATGAAGACGGCGACGAAGCAAAATTAGATAAGCTGACACTAAAAGAAAAGAATCCAAGTGGTATGACCCTCGGCCTCGGCTATAACATTGGCGACAACTTCGCTGTCTCGTTTATAGCTGGTGGCGATAAGCGTCGGCTTAAGCAGTTGAGCGCAACGTATTACTTTTAATGCTGTCTGTTGATCTGCTTTAGCGAACATTCTTGTAAGTTGCTTTCGCGAATGTCGTCAAAAAACAGAGATCCGATGAAAAAAGGATCATAAAGGTAAAACCCGATAAGATACTTTGTGACTTATCGGGTTTTTCTTTGGGCGTTTAAAAGCAGGCTCATGACGCCTATGTTACCAATTGTCATATGCTCTGATCAGGGAACAGGCCCCCCAAGTGTTACAGATGCAATTTTCTTTCGGCTACATATCCAATCAAGATCGCTGACCGCTGACCGCTGACCGC
>DJYW01000186.1:0-3969 GCA_002450255.1 Gammaproteobacteria bacterium UBA6968 | reverse complement strand
GACCGCTGACCGCTGACCGCTGACTGCTCAACAGTCAACAGATGCTAACCTTCCATGGCTACAGTTCGATGTTTGTCGCAGCGCTATTTCAATAGCCTGCCTTCGGGATTACCGTAGAACAATTAAACGATTACGATAGCTGCGACCAAGCGTAGCAAGACAGCTACCTCCGCCACATTTAAGCCCTAGCTAGTTTGGTATTTATCGCGATTAGAGCCTTTCGCCGAAATGCATTTTGAGCGTTTCTTAATGCTCTAAGTTATGTTTTTGGTTCACGATTGCGTGATGGGATAGGCGAGGAAAGGTGGTGCCCAGAAACGGCACCCAATATAGGTCAAACCCTCACTAAATCGTTTTCGCAGCTGCTTTTCCGGCCACAGCACATCAAATTACTGACAAAAACGCTGCATAGCGCAAAACGCTGGCTTTCAATCTGGGGTGGGATCTTCTGATGGCACGGGGGTAGCAGTATGTGTTGTCTAGTTGTTGTTGGTTCTGGAGAGATACTTGAGAATGGTTTTTAGAGCATTTAAGAGTTTCTCGGTGATTAAACTTTAACCAGATAACGATAGAGGACCATACTTAAACACCTTAGAAAACGCACGTAGAGCGCCATACAGGCGTTTTAAGGGCGTGGACGAAAAAGCACCCTCGGGAAAAGGAAAACTCAACAAGTTTCTAGAAGATTACATTGAAGGTTAAACATTATAGAAACACCCTTTAGGAATGTTCGATTTCAAAGATGTTATGTGTGATCTACCCATTAAAGGAAAATACAGATGAACAAGAAGACGCTACTCTACTATTACGCCGTAGCATATTTGCTTATTTTTACGGCCGCCTACTTCATCGCTAATGGTTAGGTAAGTAACCCGTAATCATCGACAGAATGAGTGGTGGTTAAAGATCGGACGGATAGAAGTCTGTCGTAAATCCCGCTACTTTTGTTGTATCGAAATTATTTGTCCGTCGCTTTAGTCCACACCTAAAATGCGTTTTCTGCGTCAGAAACGATGCTTTTTGTAATTCAACATGGCCAAAAACAATCAGATTTGGATGCTGTGTATGTATCCAGTAGTATTGGCGTTATGAAAGCTCGCAAAAAAACCTGTTTTGGTTGTAGGGAACAGAAAGAAGTCCTCTATCGTTGTAAGTATCAAGAGATGATGTGGTCGTTCCTGTGCGAGTCCTGTCTCATCGAGGTAAAAACACAAAACCCCGATTCTTATCAGTACGGAGGAACGTGGAAGGCAGTTAAGAAATAGGTGTTAGAAGACAATCGACATTTCTTTAATGTCCTATTGGGCCTTTTTACATCATTAGAGGCACAATACTTCGAAAAGAATGGTAGATGGTTGGAACAAGATGAGTGGTGGTTAACGATCCACTTACATCTACTATCTAATCTCACTCTGTATATCTCTGGAAACTTGTCTGAGATGACCATCACGGAAGAGAGTTTCATCGCATCGCCGGAAATGATGACCGATGTCGAGTTTGTTTCTTGGATTACCGAACAATTGGATCAGATCCTGAATCACTCGCGATTAATTGGGTATGAGGACATATCGGGAATCTGGAGAAGTCGCATAGGTGAGATAGATGAATTTTGCAAAATGTGGTCTGGTAAACGAGATAAAGAAATCTCCATTCACTGAAAGTCGGATGGGTGACAAACAAGTTGATTGGGAGAAGGAAATGTTGATAGCAGTTAGGGCAGAAGTTGAGGACGTAGGCGCGTGGAGAGAGGGTTTCAGGACACACGGAGACTTGTTTAAGAGTCAGGGAGTGTCTGTTGCGTATATGGGAGCGACCGAAGGGAACTCCGTAATTGGAGTGTTTGAAACCAATGATGTTGATGAGTTTTTGAGGATCTTTAATGACCCTACAACCGCAGAAGCAATGGCGAACGACAAGATCACCGGCGGGGTTGAGCTCTTTGTGTTAGATGAAACTTTTACTCCTTAGATAAGAAAACTTTACGACAAACAGCTTTTTAACTCCGACTTTCAGCATTTTATTTATCCCTATTGTTATATGGAAAGGTTCTGTCGATGTGGTTAGGTAAGCGAGATGGAAGTGTCTCTATCCATTGAGAAACGTGATGATCTGAAAAGGAGAGAAAAGGTCGCAGGAACAACGAATGACCGAAAGTGCGACATAAAACATAGCCCTCGATATCGTTGCCAATGTTTATGGCGAGCATGAGCGTGACCCTAATCGGTAATGCAAATGGTGTTTTCGAGAGATTTAGGTCGCAGAAGGAAATCAGGTGCCTAGGGATTATGAATCCCGCAACGATGGTCCAGGAGGACGTGTAAGATTTGAAGATCGCAGATCTACTAAGTGAAGGTAAACTCATTTTCAAGCTAGGCCCCCGCTAAACATTATGTGGGCAGCCGATATTGCGTTTA
Organism: Gammaproteobacteria bacterium UBA6968; assembly: GCA_002450255.1. Classification (GTDB taxonomy): domain Bacteria; phylum Pseudomonadota; class Gammaproteobacteria; order Pseudomonadales; family Azotimanducaceae; genus UBA4421. The sequence goes on along the minus strand of DJYW01000186.1, from coordinate 1,555 downwards.
GCACTGTTGGTCTTTTTGTTGCAAAGGCGATCTCTGCCATAGATCAGGCCGCCTTTTTGACGTTGCGATCGCGTGCTTTACACCTAAATGCTGTTTGAACAGATCTTCAAATCTCTTTATGTAAGCATAGCATTGGTCGCCCCAGCCATTGGCAGCCGCATCAGCTGCATAGTCCTTCTCGAGTTCAGTAATTGAAGGTTTGGTATAGTGGATTCTTGATTTCATGACATTTCTAACTCGGGCACTGCGATTAAAAACTGCGTGTTAGGGAGATCTGGGCTGAGCTGCGCTTGGACTTCATCGGCAATATACCAAGGTAAAATAACAACGTAATCTGGCTCAGCTTTGCGAATCGCTTCTGGAGACAAATTAGGTATATGGCTTCCGAGCATAAAGTGTTTGTCGTTGTTTGCATTCAGTAGCGATCTAAGACGTTTGTGCAATGTATTGACTGGAGAATCTTGGTTTAGAGATTGAATCCACGCAATTATGGTCGGCAGCTATTTTCTTATTGTGTCCAAGCCCAAAACTATTGGTACGACCCTAATACGCGCTAGTTTCTTAGCGATGCCGTCATCGCCGCCGCGGAACAATATATGGGGATAATATGGGAATATTTGCTGTCCAGAGACACATCTTTGTCCATTCTTAGGCGGTTAATCTCCCGCGGTCCAATGCCCGCATGAAGCTGTATAAGTAGGCTGCACCACTTTTCGTCTAGGTTTGATAAGCATTGCACTATAAGAGCGTTCAGTTCAGTTTTGGTTAACACTCTGCTTTTATTTGGATGTTCTTCGTCATGTATGAACAGGCTATTATTCTTTTTGTCCAAGGTAACAGCGTCGCTCCAAGCTAGTCGTGGCACTGTTCTAATTGCCGCAATCACGTGTTTAAGTTCGCGCATTATGCCTTGTGCTTTGCCGCCGTTGTCTTTTTGAAACTGATAAACTGCTGAAGTCGGTCAAGAACGTCATCTTTGGTCTCGTCGGCTATAGTGAAGTCGCCCGTAATAGCAATGACACGTTCAAAACGCTGTTGCTTCGCTTTGCCATCTCCAATTGTTGTGTCTAGACGCTTGGCCTTTAGATAGTCCCGCCAAGCCTGTCTGAAAGTTTTTCTTCTTTTCACTTCAGGGAGCTTTTGGCTTGCGAAGAAAGCATCAATTGTTACTTCTTCTTGGAATGTTCTAGCGCGGTCAATGTTGGAATCTGGCCTAATTTCATAGCCTATTTCTGGAAAGGCGCCATCAGCCCATGCACTCCCATCTTCTTGGCCGTGAAACTCTCCTGCTTTTAACTTTCTCCTACGAAGTATTTCTCCTACAGCCAAAGTCCTTTCTGTCTCAGTGAAACTTGCAGGGTCGCTAGCGTTAAGCATCTTGATGTGAAGGTCGTATGCTTTAGATGCTTCTTGCATAGCCCGGTGTACGTCAGCATCTTCAGATTTGTCGGATAGTTCTGGTAACTCTCTGGAATACTGTGAGGGTAGAGATGGGAATGTGTTTGTAAAGGAACTGGGATAGGTGCGGAGATAGCGGTATCCTCCGGTCTTTCTT
>DJYW01000133.1:7734-18651 GCA_002450255.1 Gammaproteobacteria bacterium UBA6968 | reverse complement strand
AACCTACTTGCCTTGCCAGTTTGGCGGGCGCTTTTCAGAAAATGCCTTTGGACCCTCGACAAAGTCTTCGCTACCCACCATTGCCGCAACGGTGTCATATTTGGCCTCCATTGCGTCTTGAAGCGACGCGGAATCGAGGCTTTTGTAGACCACGTCTTTGCTGGCGCGAATAGACAGCGGCGCGCAGGCCAATATCTGTTCTGCCCAACGCATGGCGGCGTTCATTAAGTCATCATGAGGCACGACTTCGTTGACGAAGCCCAGTTCGACGCCTTCCTCTGGACTAACGTGCCGGCCTGTGAGAATCATGCCCAAAGCTCGCTTAGGACCAATTTGACGTGGCAGTCGATTTAGGCCGCCGGCCAGAGCCGCGAGCCCAACCTTTGGCTCCGGCAAGGCGAATTTTGCTTTGTCTGATGCAATGATGAGGTCGCAGGCAAGCGCAATTTCGAAGCCGCCGCCCATAGCGACGCCATTGACCGCAGCGATAACTGGCTTATTCATATCAAAGCGCGATGTCAGCCCACCAAAGCCACGTGGCATTGGGACTCGCTCTCCGCCTTCAGCCTGATAGCGCAGGTCGTTACCAGCGGAAAAGCCACGGCCTTCGCCGGTGATGATAGCGACCCACATATCGTCATCGGCTGCAAAGTCGTCAAATACCTCACCAAGCTCAGCGTTACCCGGTGGATGCAGCGCGTTGAGCTTGTCCGGCCGGTTAATACGCACCGTCATAATGTGATTCGATTTTTCTACAATACAAAACTCAGTCATCTTCCCTCCTCGTGCATAAGCGTTGCCGAATTGTGTTGGCGGAGCTTAACCGAAGGGCGCTAAGTGTGCACAGTCATTAAAGCGACCGAGTCGCGCGGGTTCGGTTATGTGCAATTCGGTAAGCCCACAGTTGCTAAAGTGGTAATCCATCCAGTTGCGCGGGTCGTTGTGCAGCAGCTGCGCGAGCGCAATGCTCATGGCAGCGCCATGGCTAACTACTAGGACGGTTTCGTCGGCGGTATGCCGACTGGCAATGCGTATCAAGCTTGCTTGCATACGTTCGGCAACTTCGCTGAGGCTTTCACCGGCGGGTGGCGTCCAGCGCAAATCCGCGTTTAGCCTGGTGATCATGTTCTCCTGTTCATTCAGCTCGCGGAAATTGCGCCCCTCCCAATCACCGACAGACATTTCCGCGAGCCCTGGCACAACCTCTGGTGCGAGCTTGCTGTGCTGGGTGGCAAGGTGGCTGGTGTGACGGCAGCGTTGCAGCGGGCTGGTATAGATTGCTGCGAGGCGTGGCTGACTTGCTAGATGTTGGTTCGTGCGACGCGCCTGTAGGCGTCCTGTCCAAGTCAACGGACTATCCGTTGAGCCATGCCAGCGCTGTTCGAGGTTAGCGCGTATTTGGCCGTGCCGTAAAAGAAGTATTCGGGGACTCATGGTTAATTAATCTGGCTCGCTGAAAGTTGATACGGATGAAATACGTAGTTTAGCTAGACACTATACTGCTCCACCGAAGTAAAACAGTACGTTGGACCTAAGATTAGGTGTCGGTTCAGCTTTGTTTTCAAGCGAGGCGGGTTTCGCCGCTTTAATTCTCAGGGTTCAGTGGAGGCTATTTAGGCTCTGAGCTATTGCGACAGCCCTGTCTCCTTGACCGTCTTAGCAAAAGCTGTGTGTGACCCTTCGCTAAAAGCAGCCCTCGAGTCATTGCAGCAATAAAATTGTTAAATCTGGCTGAGTCGCTAGCAGACTTGATGGTGATGCTAACCAGGCTGGTTCCTACAATTCGGTGTTCTTTCGCTACATCAAAATCAGTTCAGTTACCGAAACCTATCGGTTTCAAGACAGATATTTCTGTCTATCCGCCGGTTACCACCAATTGTCAGTAACACTTTGCCTACATCTCGAAGTCGCCCTCATGTTGCTGCTTACACGAAATTGAGTGCTTGCGAAGCCTGGGGAGATGGGATGAGCGAAGGTCACACAAAGTCGAGTGATAACGGCAAGCAAGGAGAGCGCAGAGTCCAGGAGCAGGCGCTAGTGGATGAGCGTGGCGATGCAGATCAGCCTCGAACATCAACTTATCGCTATAAGCCAAAGTCAGTGGACACAATCGTTATCCGCAATTTTTCTTTCGAATTCCCGCCCGACACAGATCCACTTTGGATACCTAACCAGCGTGTCCGCAGTCACTTCTTTAACGGCGTTTCTTTAACCATGCCGTATCTCGAACCCTTTCTGGTCAAAACCGAACGGGAAGCCGCGAATTATATCGACAGCCAGGAATTACAGGCAGACATTCGTGGTTTTTGTGGCCAGGAAGCGCAACATTACAAATGTCATCAACGGCTAAATGCGGTATTGCGCGAAAACGGATATTCCGAGTTTGCTGAGCTCGAAGAACGCATGGCCCGCTCTTGGCAGCGTTTGCTGCGCAGGGATCTAGAAACCCGGCTCGCCTATGCTGCTGGTTTTGAGTCGATGACTAACGGATTTACGCGGTGGATGATCAAAAAGCGCTTACAACTTTTTCGCGGCGCTGACCCGCATATCACTTCTTTCTGGCTCACCCACATGGTCGAAGAAACCGAACACAAAACGGTAGCGCTCGATGTCTACATGGCTTATTCGGGACGCTTCTTACCGAGGTTTTTAGGCGTATTGCATGGTTCTTTTCACGTTATTGGCTGGGGCGTTATCGGCATGGTGGCTGCGCTGCGCAAAGATGGGGTTCTGACACAGCCTAGGACCTTGGTAGAGCTGCTTCGCGAAGCCGTATCGCTCGTTTACGAGGTTGGTCCATTTATGCTGCGCGCGTTGCTGCCCGGTCACGATCCGCGCCGCGAACAGGACCCGCAATGGATGCGAGACTGGATCGAGGGTTATGCGAAGTTACCCGAAGGCCAGAAAATTCCGTTAGTCGATACTCAGCATCCCGCTATGCCGGTGCCATATCAATAACTACCCGCATTTTAAAACGCTTTGCTTGGAGAACCTATGAAACGCTATCAAAAACTTATGATCGCACATGGCTTTTTAGTCATGGCAGTCGGTCTCATTGCTGGGTTTATGCTGTTGTTTGCATTGATCGGCGGCTTTGAATTTTGGCCGGGACGGATCGCCGAATTCTCCGTTTACGGAACAGTAGAGGGTTGGGTTAGGGCCCACAGTGGCGGTATCACCAACGGCATGATGGTGGTAATCGTTGCCTTGGCCTTGCCTTATTTGAAGCTCAGCGAAGCGATGAACAAGTTTTTTGCCTGGGGTCTGATCTACGTCGCCTGGTCGTTTACCTTGTTTTACTGGATCGGCAATGCTTCCGGGAACCGATCTTTAACTTTTGGTGATAGTCCGTTAGGCGGCGCCGACTGGCTCAGCATTTTGGGTTTTTTGCCGGGGGTACCGAGTATCTTCATCGCACCCATTATTCTGTTTATCGGGGCCCGGGCAGCGTTGCGTTTGATCGCCAAGAATGAAGAGATTTCGACAGGCGACAAGGTTGTTACAGGCCAAGAAATCGCAAAGGACGAAAGTTAGAGCATGCGTTGCGGGTCACTTTATCGCCTCGCCTTTATAGGCCTGTCTTTTGTTGCACGGCTTTTGTTGTAGGGCTTTTGTTGCAGGGCTTTGCTTTTGCTGGCGGCGACGAAATTCAAGGTTGCGGCGCGGGCATGTAAAATTTCCGTCATCATGCTTTTGTTGAGCGCGCTTAGACCCTGAAAATGTAATGTCGTTTCGCCGCTCAATGCAGCGTCTATGCTAATTCGCTCTGCGGTTCGTTTGCTAACGTTTTAGTTATATCGGTTGATCCGTCGCCTTCCGTAAAGCGATGCGCGACCAATGTGCCCACGAGATCGCCCTCGACATTGACTGCAGTGCGGAAAGTATCCAGTGGCCGTTCGATGAGCAGTAACAGGCCGATGGCTTCGAGGGGAATACCTACTGCGAGCAGCACCATTTGCATACCCGCCATAGAACCCGAGGGCATGCCTGGTGCACCTACTGATGACAACATGGCAACAATAAACACGGCTATGATGCCAGTGGTGCCCAGCTCAATCCCAAACATATAGGCTAAGTAGACAGCCGCGATGCCTTCAAACAAAGCTGTGCCGTCCATGTTTGCGGTAGCGCCTAGCGGTAAAACGAAAGCGGATTTGGCTCGCGGCACGCCCAATTTGTCGGCGGTGGCCATCGACAATGGCAGAGTCGCCGCGCTGGATGAGGTAATGAATGCGGTGACCAGCGGCTGGCTGATATCACGCAAAAATTGCCAGGGCGGCGAACCGGTGGCCCACCAGGCGATTAAGGGCAATACGACTAGTCCGTGCACCAGGGTTGCGCCAAATACGACACCAGCCAATTGGCCCAGAGATACCAGAGTTTCGAAGTTTAGCTGTCCGGCTAGTTGATAAGCGATTGCAAAAATGCCCAAGGGCAGGGTTGACAGAACCCAGCCGCTGACTCGAAAAATGACGGCAGTCATCTCGTCGAAAAAAGTTGGGATTACTGAGTCTTCGCCGACAGTAAGTGCGATGCCTAGGCCGAAAATAACTGCGGTTACCAGAATGCCCAGCACGTTCATTTCGGCGAGTGCATTGAATGGATTGACTAACATTCGCTGGGCAAGGTTGTTGAGTAGTGACCATGTGGATCCGTCAGCAGGGTTAATCAACTGGGCGTTAACAGGCACGGCGCCGCCAAGTGCGGTGGGGTCTTCAATGAGTGGTGGTGTCGCAGTCCACGGGTGGATAAAGAACACGACGATCAAACCAATCGTGATTGCGATAGAGGTGGTGGCGATATAGTAGCCCAGCGCCACGCCACCGAGCCGTCCCATTCGCTCACTTTTGCGTAACTGCAATACACCGGCTACTAAGGAGAAGAAAATGAGCGGTGCAATAATCATTTTCAACGCCGCAAAGAATGCGGTTTTGATAAACTGCGTTAGCCGATCCAGTACGTCAGCGAGCAGCGGGGCAAATTCGACCAGAGTGGTTGCGAGCAACCATCCGAGCAAAGCAGCCGCAAAGATGGCAGGCGCGAACCAGCGTGATTTCAACATAAACTTCCACCCATCTGATGAAGCCGCTATTGTGCTGATCCGAGTTGACCAACACCACCCCAATTACGCTTGTGGGCGCCTATATTAAGCGAGTCACACTGGCGTTTAGTGCTAATTTAACGGAGTTTTCGTGGGCAAACTTTTTGTAGACAAGAACTTCCTAGACGTCGGTTTAGCTGTCCGGCGGGCTGCTAAACACCGTGCGTACGCATCGACTCGAATGCTCGCATCGATTTTCGCCCTGATTATTGTCGCTGCCTGTGCCGAGCGTCCCCCCACGTTTGAGCGGCTCGAAGGACAGACTATGGGGACCTATTATAGGGTCCAGTTCCTCTCTACTGACTCCTGTGCACCTACGCCATTGCAGGTTGACTATCTTTTACAGGAATTCAATCAAAGCTTATCCACTTACATCCCTGGTTCGGAAATCAGTCGTTTCAACGCCGCGCCTGCCAACACCGCGGTAGCGGTCAGCGAACGCTTTTGGACTGCATTACTGGCCGCAAAACAGATTTACGATGCATCGCAGGGCGCCTTTGACATTACCATTGGACCGCTTGTGAATTTGTGGGGATTTGGTCCTACCGATGGCGTTGTGCTGCCTTCCGAGGCTGAACAAACGGCGGCTTCCGCGGCTGTCGGCATGTCGAATTTGCAGTTGCAAGTGGCGCCGGACCAAGCAGCCGAGGGCTTGTCCGGCGAGATTGTTAAAACCGCGCCTGGGGTCTACATCGATTTATCGGCTATTGCTAAAGGACAGGGCGTTGACGAAGTTGCTGCCTTGTTGGAATCGCAAGGCTGTATGCGCTATATGGTGGACATCGGTGGCGAGGTGCGGGTGCGCGGTTTGAATCCTTCCGGTACCCGTTGGCGGATTGGTATCGAAACGCCGGAGCCAGGATTGATCAATAGTGTCTTCCGCGTCGTGCACGTAACCGATCAAGCCGTTGCGACCTCTGGTGACTATCGAAATTTTCGTTTGGTTGAAGGTATTCGGGTCGACCATGTGATCGATCCTCGTAGCGGCAAACCGGCTGCCAACGCAGTTGCTTCGGTGACTGTTGTTCATCCAACAGCCATGTTTGCGGATGCATATGCTACGACCATGATGGTGTTGGGTGCTGACGCCGGTTTAGCCTTCGCCGCGGCCCAAAATTTGGCCTCGTTTATGGTGATAAAAACCGCTGAGGATCAATTTGAGGCGCGCTATACTGACGCAATGTTGGCGTTTCTTAACAATCCAAATGACAGCTAGGCGGGCAAGATAATGGCGACTTTGGTATTCAGTTTCGTATTCGTAGTCATGATCGTTACAGCGATGGCAGTGGGCGTGTTGCTAGGCCGAAAGCCCATTAGCGGCAGTTGCGGCGGCATGAAAGCACTCGGTATGGATATGGCATGCGAGATATGCGGCGGCGATCAGCAGAAGTGTGAAACGACTTCGCGCAAGCCTACTGGATCCGGGCAGAAATCCGCGTCAGCTGCGGATCTTTCCAGCCGCGTTGGTCGCTAGCCAAACGGCTGGCGTGTTGGTCGCGCTGTTTTCATGACGCAATCGTCTGGTTCTGCGGTTTTTATGGCCGTGCGGTACGCTGCAGGACAAGCCGGAGCACTTACCTTAGTTAGCAAACTGGCGCTCGCTGGCCTAGCGATCAGCATTGCCGTATTGGTTGTGGTCATGGCGGTTGTGAACGGATTCGACCGCGAACTTCGCGAACGGCTCTTGCAAGTCATCCCGCAACTTTCCCTGACTTCCCTTAACAATATCGACGCAGAAAGAGTTGCAGCACTTGCCGCTCGGGTGAGCGCGGGCGAGTTTGGTCTTGCCAGCGGTGTTGAAGCCCTCGCACCCATCGCCCAAAGCGCCGCATTGTTGGCAACTGCCGCCGGTGTGGAAGGCGTCAGCCTGACCGGGATAGAGCCAGATAGTTATCGCAACGTAAGCAGCATTGAATCGTTTACTACGCTGCGCGACCTGGATCAGCTAACAGCGAAGCCTTACAACATCGTGTTGGGTGCGGGACTCGCGCAGCGGCTGCACCTGGATATTGGCGATCAAGTCATGGTGCTGTTGCCGGACACAGCCGTCAGCCTGATGGGTGCATTGCCACGCCAAAAGCGCTTCACGGTCGTCGATGTGCTCAGCAGCGAATCCGAATTAGATACTCGCGGTGCCTTTATCAGCCTTACTGATGCGCAGAAATTGCTGCGTTTACCGCAACGCGTGACCGGCCTTCATGCGCGGTTGGTGGATGTGTTCGATATACAGACCGGTCGGCAGTTTTTGGGACAGCAGTTTGCTGACCACCCGGTCCAGGTTTATGGCTGGATGACTACTCACGGGGCTTTATATCAGGCGGTTGCAGTGCAGAAGACCATGTTGTTCGCGATTTTTTCGTTCCTTATCGCAGTCGCGGCGTTTAACCTGGTTTCCGGCTTAATGATGTTGGTAGAGCAGCGGCGCTCGGACATCGCGATTTTACGCAGCATGGGTGCGGAACGTGGTTTTATTACGAAAGTATTTTGTTATCAGGGGTTAGCTCTTGGCGCATTTGGCACCATGCTTGGCGTGTTGGCCGGGCTGGTGATTGCGGCTGGACTACCGTTGCTATTCGGCTGGCTCTCGGTGACTTGGGAGCTCAATCTAATGGACCAATATTTTGTTAATTATCTACCCATAGATATTCGTTTTGCTGATGTGCTCAGCGTTATTTGGGTCGCGCTGCTACTAAGCATTTTAGCGAGTCTCTATCCGGCGTTGCGTGCGGCAAGTTTCGCGCCCAGCGCAATATTGGCGCACGAGGGTAAGCAGGCCATATGACAACCCAACCGGTTCTTAGTGCGACTGATATTCACAAAACTTACGTCACCGGCGACCGCAGCGTGCCAGTACTGCAGGGTGCAGAATTGGTGCTGCAACCTGGCGAACGTGTTGCGCTGTTGGGTCCATCCGGGTCGGGTAAAAGCAGCTTGCTACATATACTGGCCGGGCTTGATTCTGCGGATCAGGGCGAGGTCTTAATAGCGGGTGAAAGCATGAGCAAAGCGTCCAGTGAGGGCCGCGCAATATTACGCCGCACGTATATGGGATTTGTTTATCAGATGCATCACCTTCTGCCCGAATTTACTGCGCTTGAGAATTTGTCGATACCGCAACGTTTGCACGGTGTCGGTAAGGCTGCAGCGGATGTGATAAGCGCTGATTGGTTAATGAAAGTAGGACTAGGCCATCGCACCGAGCATCTGCCAGGCGCACTATCCGGGGGTGAGCGACAGCGTGTTGCGGTCGCCAGAGCACTGGTTAATCAACCCCGCTTGGTGCTGGCCGACGAGCCGACTGGCAACCTAGATCAGGCGACGGCGCAGGAAGTCATGGCGGTTCTAGTCGACCTCAGCCGGCAAGCCGAAGTGGCCTTTATGGTCGTAACGCATGATCGCACTCACCTGCACCATTTTGATCGCGTGATCGTTCTGGATCACGGCAAGATCCTGGCTGAGCCGACCATGTCGTGAATGCTTCATTTGTCTTAACGCTTGGCCTCGCAGCACGCTTTTTGTTGGGAAGCGGAAATAAATTTGCGCGTTTCGTCACTTGGGTATCACTGCTTGGCTTAGGACTTGGCGTAATGGTGCTGACGGTTGTGGTGACCGTGATGAACGGCTTTGATCGAGAGCTGAAGACGCGCCTGCTGAATTCAGTGCCGCATATCATGATTCCGGTGCAAGTCGAGGCGGCACCCGAACCTCAGGATTTGCTTGCCTTGTCCGGTGTATCAACTGTCAGTCCTTATTTTCGTGGCTTGGGCGCACTCTCTTTTGCCGGACGGGTTCGGCCGGTCACTTTTTATGGCGTTGACGCCACAGGTTTAGGTGCGATGGCAGCGGTGGTCGCAAGTTTAGGTGGCATGAACGCGGCCCTGTCACTTTTGGACCGACCGGATGCGGTTGTATTGGGTGCTGCTCTGGCACAGCGACTGGGTGTGGCTCCCGGCGATCGCCTTACCGCGGTTATGACGGTGCCCAGCGGCGACAGCATTGCCGCGCGAACCAGTGCCTTACAAGTCGCTGGCACGTTTGAGATTGGTGCAGACCCTGATTACAACTTGGCTCTGCTTAGCTTCGCCAGCCGTTCTGAAGCGGAATGGTCGCGGGTTGGCCGCCTGGGATTACGTCTGCAATTAGACGACCCAATGCAGGTAGGCCTTATTAAGCAAGCATTGATTGCGCGGTATCCGGGTATGCAAATGCTCGGTTGGGACCAAAGCTATGGTGAATTGTTTAAGGCGATCGGCATGGAAAAAAGCATGATGTTTTTGCTGTTGCTGCTGATCGTTGCCATCGCCGCGTTTAACGTAATTGCCGGGCAAACGATGATGGTGCATGACAGGCGTGGGCACATAGCGATACTCCGGACCATGGGTGCCTCCGCCCGCATGATCCGCGGTATTTTCCTTGTCCAGGGATCGATGATTTGTATCGTCGGCACACTTGCTGGACTGGGCTTGGGCGTGTGGCTGGCCGGGCACATCAATACAATAGTCGACATGCTCGCTGGTTTTACCGGCCAACACTTATTAGACGGCTCCTATTTTATAACCGTGCCAACGGAGGTGCGGTATGGTGATTTAATCTTGATCGCCGGACTCAGTATGGGACTGGCGTTTTGGGCTGCCTTGTTGCCGGCAGTTCGCGCCAGTCGGCTAGACCCGGCCAAGCATCTATACTGAAGCGGACAACCGAATGCTGATGTCCGGTTTTGGATGGCTCTTATGATCCAGCAAAAGATCGGAAAACGCGTGTATCTGCTGAAAATTCTTTCGTTACGGACTGTCTGCTGGGTTCGACGCCTCGGTCAAAACCGGTTGGTTTGATGCGTGCTGCTCGCTAATGTTCTCTGCGGTTTTCCGAGTTGGAGCGCGTTGTGTCTCGCGGTCTTACCAGGACGGTCTCGACTCGCATAATGGTTACGGTCGCCTTTTGTTCGCTCTACGTCGCCATCTGCGACGCACATCAAGTAACCAGATCAGACGAACGCTCCAATAGCCTATCAATCCAAAAATCGTGCCGAGGATGGTGCCCCCGAGCATGAGCGGAAGGCCAATATTGCCTAAATTCTCTAACAACCACCCTAGGCTCAGTTCGATGCTCTGAACTTCGAGCCTAGAACCCAGCAGCCAGGATCCAAAGCTGTAGGCCAGATAGAACATTGGCGGCATGGTGATCGGGTTCGTGATCCACACTAAAGCAACAGAAGTCGGCAGATTCACACGAAAGAAAATTGCTAAAAGCGCGGCTAACAGCATTTGCGAGGGCGCGGGTACGAATGCGGAAAATAGCCCGACAAAAAAAGCGCCTGACAAGCTGCGTTTATTGACATGCCATAGCTCGCTCCTATCGAGCAAATGAGCTACGGGTCTTAACACCTTTGTCTCACGGAGTTTTGCCGGATCTGGCAAGTAATTTTTCAGACGGCTTTTTAGCATATGGGCAGAATCAGCCTTAAATATGACACGTTGTTGAATGTGCGCTGATAGCGCCTAACAGCCAACACATTAATAAACTGGGAAGTCGATGATAGCCTATGCGGCGCCTGGCAAATTTCGCTAAATGCGGGTGCGATTAGGCTTAGTCGCAATAAGTGTCGCCTTGGCTTGGCCGTCACTAGCTTACCATCTCGCGCTCCAAAAAGCGGTCCCGGCATGCGTGGCAGGCCAGGACATAAGTGTTTCACTTCATATTGAGGAGGCCACTGCGATAGCCAGAGGGCGCTGGCGAATTAGCGCACGCGTGCTTGCGCAAGCGCCGATAACCAGGACTCCAGTTGCGAACCTTCTCGCAACAAACGGAACTACAGC
>DJYW01000133.1:4221-7364 GCA_002450255.1 Gammaproteobacteria bacterium UBA6968 | reverse complement strand
GCGACGCAAACGCCTCGGTCCATCACTCAGGTTTTATCCGGCGGGGTGAAGAGGTTAGACGAGTACGTCGGTACAGAAAAAGCTCTGCGCACAGCTAGCGCAGAGCAGTTAGACGCGACACACAGCGCCTCTTGTGAATTGCAAGTCGATCAGAAAATCCGCCTGTCGTGGCGTACCTACCTGCCTTTGGCTTCGGGTCAGACCGTCATCGCAACGGTTCGCCTGAAACCGCCCTGGGGGACGAGTAATCCAGCGACGTTCGACTACGGCCTTTGGTTGCTAACGGAAGGCTACAGCGCAACGGGCTATATCCGGCACGGCGAGATTACCCGGGCGCTACCGCGACCAGAGCAGCAGTCATTCGCGCCCCCGGCATTGCTTCGGCATTGGGGGTTGTTGCAGGCGCTCTCGATAGGTAAACGTGAGCAGGTCGCCGTGAATGATTGGCAGTTGTTTCGGGCTACCGGAACCATTCATCTCATGGTGGTATCGGGACTTCACGTATCCATAGCAATTGCACTGGTCTTTCTTATAGTAGGCAAGGGTTTGCGGCTTCTGCCTTGGCAAACTGGTTATTTTTTAGCGCTATCTGCGGCCTGGTGGGCGGGTGTGCTCGCTGCACTTGGGTATGCCCAGATTAGCGGTTTCGGTGTGCCGGTGGTGCGCGCTTCATTGATGTTCGGTATTGGTATTGCTTTGCTACAGTGTGGTCGTCGCACCGGCCTTTTTCATGTCTACTGTAGTGCCGCCTTTGTGTGCCTGTTAGTCCAGCCGCTAGCGGTTTTGACTAATGGCTTCTGGCTCTCCTTTGCTGCTGTTGGCTGGTTATTGTTCGCGTTCTCCACCCGACTGGGTGCGTATCATCCGATAAGGAATTTTGCTTTAGCGCAGGGCCTGCTATGCATCGGTATGACGCCGGTGCTCGGTCTTTCTGTTGGCAGCGTGGCAACGCTCAGCGTGCCCGCGAATTTTATCCTTGTACCTTTAGTCTCCCTTTTTGTGTTGCCGTTAACGTTGGCCGCGTTGCTTGCTTTTTATATATGGGGCATCGAGGCACAGGAGTTTGGCGCGTTGTTAGGGCGTTTCTTGCTCCGCTTAGCTGACATTGGGCTGGATGCAGGCGTCAGATATTTACGTTGGCTGTTGCGCAGCATCCCGCTCCAGGCCCAAAGTTTTGGCTTCTTTAGCGTAACTGCCGCATTGACTTGTGGCCTAAGTTTATTGCTATGGCTTGTGCCGTTACCCAACACACTGCGTCGTTGTTTACTGCTGGGCATCGTCCCTGTTTTGTTGAGGGCAGAGTCCGCGCCGCCTTATGGCGAAATGAATCTTTTTGTTGTTGATGTCGGGCAGGGTAGCGCTGCCTTGGTTGATACGCATTCGCATCGGCTATTGATTGATACGGGTGCGCGTTTCGCAAGTGGTCTAGATCAGGGAGAAGCAACGGTGATCCCGTCACTACGCATGCGTGGCATAGACGCAGTCGATGCTATCCTTCTTACTCATCTGGATCTCGATCATGCCGGCGGTTTTGCTGCGGTACGGCGTCGTTACCCGCGCGCCGAATTATTCATGCCCGGGCCTTGGTGTCGTCATGGCCATAGCTGGGTCTGGGACGGCGTAACCTTTACGTTACTTTTCGATCGTCAGTCTCGGTCTAAGAATAATCGATCTTGTACCGTTCTCATCACCAACGGGAATCAGACCCTCTATATTAGCGGTGACATTGAAGCACAAGCTGAAAAGTACCTCTTGCCGGACTTGCCGCGGCGGATTTCCTTGCTCGTTTCTCCGCACCACGGCAGTCGAACTTCTTCTTCATTACGATTCGTCCGTCACGTGCAGCCTAGGTGGGTAATTCACTCTGCCGCCAAGGCGAGTCGCTATGGCCATCCCCATCCGGCTATCCGCCAGCGCTATCGTCAAGTGGGCAGCTGTCAGTTAGTTAGCGGCGAGGTGGGTGGGGTAGTTTGGCAAAGCTTGAAGCCTGCAGAGGTCTTAACGCACCGCGAAGGTTGGGTGCAATGTGAGTCACCGCCCAGATCCCAGACACGGATCGCCGAGAGCGTGGCATGTGCTGGTGGGTCGGCGGCAAACTTATGTGCTTATGTAGAGATGTGAGTTAGTTGCCTTCTGTAGATAGATCGAATTGTCTTGCCGCCAGCGCATCAGAAATATTGGGCTGTATGGCGTTGTATTAATCAAACGGGAAAAAAGCATAGAAGTCAGCCACGTGGCATTTTTGGATTCCGATAATCACCGCTCCGCTGCCGGCGTTCGCTACGGTTTCATGAGGTGTAACAGACGCGGCAGCAGCCCTGGCGTTAGACAATTCACCTGTCTCTTCCAACGAGTAGGGTCTGTGGTCGAAGTTTGTGGTTTGAGTTGCATACTGTAGCAAGCACTCAAGCTGCAGTGAATGTAAGCTGTTAGATTCCCGGATGGTGCCGTTTGGATCGTTATAATCGGTAAGGGTTCGATTGATCGTGAGGATAATGAACACGATCTCAAACGATTCGTAGCGATGTTTACAGTGCCGATCGAAAATCCACCGACCTGCTAACCCCGCTTCAAAAGGCACCTAGTCAGACTCTAACTATAAAGCGAGCTTCGCCCCCGATTTTCCAGAAAATAGGGCGTTTCTACTTAGCCTAAACCCGCGGTCCAAATTGCCAACGAGAAGAAGATCAAGCACAAGGCGGGGATGCTTAGAGAGTAGGCTACGGGGTGTCCACAGACCCACGCTGCATCTAAGAACCGATGCGACCCCGCATTTTTCTCGATTTAGCAAACATTCTAAGCATTTTATTGATTAGACCCATGTGCTCCTAATGAGTTGAGCTGGTTTCGGTAGAACCCTTGGTCCACGAATAACTTTCGTTGAGTTCTTTGTGCAGCGGAACTTCAAAGTTGACGCCGTCAGCTGAGTGCAGTGTGTCTTCTTTTCCCGACTCGACTAGGCTACCGGGGAGGTTCTCCGAGCGCCCAATAAATAGTCATCCTGCTTCGGTTAAAGCGTTGCGAGCATCCAGGTTGGACGCTGGTTTTTGCCGTTAAGACACGGAGGTTAGAAAAAGAAGGCCATACAGCGACCACATTTGTTGTCTTATCGGTCGTTCTAGGCACTCGTTTTAGCTACTTTT
>DJYW01000133.1:0-3843 GCA_002450255.1 Gammaproteobacteria bacterium UBA6968 | reverse complement strand
AATTAGCCTCTAAAAGGCAGCGCTTCATCAGCCTTTCTAACCAGTTCTCGCAACGACTTGATCAGTTGCTCCTGCTCTTTTTGGGGTAAAAATTTACCCACCTCTCGGCGTTCGCCGCGGTGCACTAACGCTACACTCTTGCGGTACCACGGATGCGGGGCGGCTTCGATTTCGATGGTAGTGAAGAAACGTTGCCAAATATGGCGTTCCTGAGGCGAATCAATGCCGACCTCCAGTGTTACTGTTTCCGGACCGAATGAAATGACCTCTTGGATACTAGATCGGCGCACACAGAGCCACAGGCAGTAACTCAGTACGGCCATTTCCAGTGTGGTAAAAATCAAAACGACCCAATAGCCGAGCACAGTAAGCGTAATGGCAATGCTGAATGAGACGGTCATCATAAAAAGCAGAAACCATTTCAGTGCTCGCCAGCTCATCGAGTTATTGGGCTGTAGCGTGACATGGCCGACGACACCGCTGCTCGGATCGGGTTCTGGAAGTATTTCGCTCGCAATCATAGGTATCCCAGTGAGGGTTTAGGTTTGGGTCGTTTGCAAAGGATCAGTGTGCTGAAAACATTGGTATGCGAAGAACACTACATGGTCTGGTCGCTCACAATGCTCGGCTCCAGCGAAGAGTCCGGCATATACCAGGACGTTGTCAGGCAGCTTGAAATGCGATCGGCCAACCTCATAGTGAGGCTAACAAATTAGCTATTCGCTCGACGCTATTTGGCGGCATCGGCAGTAAAAATCAGGTGAAACCATGGTTGTTTATTAACCTTAGGGCAAACCATTTACGTAACGTCAAAAGAGTTGAGCTAGTCATTGAGGGTTAATAATGAGCATGGATAAGTTCACTAGAGGTTCAGAGCAAGCGCTGGGTCAGGCGCAGACTCACGCTCTGTCCTACAACCACGCTGCAATCGAAACATCGCATCTGTTGCGTGGCATTTTAGAAGATGACACGACGCTGTCCAGCCGGATGTTGGCACGATCGGGCGGTGATGTGGCAATGCTGCGCTCCCAACTGGATCAAGCGCTGCGCAGTTTACCCAAAATGGGCCAGCCGGTAGCCGAAGTTCAGCTTTCCCGTAATTTGGCTCGTTTGCTCGCTCAGGCAGAGGCAGATGCACGCCGCGATGGGGATCAATTTATTGCCGAAGATCGTCTCTTAAAGCTGCTTTTGCGTGAGCCGAATATCAGCAAGTTGTCGGCGGTTTCCAAAGTGGACCTCAATCGATTGGATAGCGCATTGCAACAAGTACGGCAGGGCGAGCCGGTGACGGACAAGGGTGATGAAGACAATCTCGAAGCGCTGCAAAAGTATACGGTAGACCTGACCGAACTTGCGGTTGCCGGCAAGCTTGATCCAGTTATTGGTCGCGATGATGAGATCCGTCGAACGGTGCAGGTACTGCAGCGCCGGACTAAAAATAATCCGGTTTTGATTGGCGAGCCTGGTGTCGGCAAGACCGCTATCGTTGAAGGCCTGGCGCAACGCATTATCAACGGTGAAGTCGCGGATAGCCTTAAAAATAAAAAGGTTCTGTCGCTGGACTTAGGCGCGCTGTTAGCTGGAGCTAAATATCGCGGCGAGTTTGAAGAGCGCCTGAAAGCGGTTCTCAATGATTTGTCGAAGCAAGACGGCAACATCATCCTGTTTATAGACGAACTGCACACCATGGTTGGCGCTGGTAAATCGGAAGGCGCTATGGATGCTGGCAATATGCTCAAACCAGCGCTGGCTCGTGGTGAATTGCACTGCGTTGGCGCAACCACCCTGGACGAATATCGAACTTATATTGAAAAAGATGCAGCTCTGGAACGGCGTTTTCAAAAAGTGCAGGTGGATGAACCCAGTATGCAAGATACCGTTGCCATCCTGCGCGGTTTAAAAGAACGCTATGAGGTCCATCACGGGGTGAACATCACGGATCCGGCCATTGTTGCCGCGGCAACCCTCTCACATCGTTATATTACTGATCGGCAGTTGCCGGACAAAGCCATCGACTTGATTGACGAGGCGGCCAGTCAAATTCGCCTGGAAATGGATTCCAAGCCGGAAAGTATGGATCGCCTGGAGCGACGCCTGATTCAGCTGCAGATGGAAGTTGAGGCGTTAAAGAAAGAGACTGATGAAGCGAGCGTTAAGCGGTTAGCGGAGTTGCGTGAGACGGTGCACGAAGTCGAGCACGAGTATCAGGCGTTAGAAGCCATTTGGTTGGAGGAAAAGAGTCACCTCAAAAGCTCTCAGGATGTCAAGGAGGAGCTGGAAAAAGCCAAGCTCAATTTCGAGGCTGCACGGCGAGATGGTGATCTCGCCAAAATGTCAGAGTTGCAATACGGGGTTATTCCAGGTTTGGAGAAACGTCTCGCAGCACCGCAAGTTGATGCGCCAGAAGCCCAACTATTGCGTAATCGCGTTACCGACGAGGAAGTTGCCGATGTCGTCAGCAAATGGACCGGCATTCCGGTTAGCAAGCTGGTGTCCCAAGATCGCGACAAATTACTGCATCTTGAAAGCCTCTTGGGAGAGCGCGTTATTGGCCAGCGAGCAGGCATCGAGGCTGTCAGCCAGGCCGTACGACGCTCGCGCGCGGGATTGTCGGATCCGAAGAAGCCGAATGGTTCATTCATGTTTCTCGGTCCTACGGGTGTCGGCAAGACGGAGCTGTGCAAAGCCTTGGCTGAAGTCTTATTTGATACCGAAGATGCTCTACTGCGAATCGATATGTCGGAGTTTATGGAGAAGCATTCGGTAGCGCGGCTTATCGGCGCGCCACCGGGATACGTCGGATACGAAGAGGGTGGTTACCTTACTGAAGCTGTGCGGCGTAAACCGTATTCGCTCATATTGCTCGACGAAATCGAGAAAGCCCACGGCGATGTGTTCAATATACTCCTGCAGGTTTTAGACGATGGCCGGCTAACCGACGGCCACGGCCGAACCGTTGACTTTAGAAACTGCGTCTTGGTTATGACCTCCAACCTGGGCTCGGAAGCCATTCAAGCACTGACTGAAAGCGGTGACATCCAGCGGATCAATGAGACGGTCATGGGGATTGTGGCCCAGCATTTCAGGCCTGAGTTCATTAATCGCGTAGATGATGTGGTGGTTTTCCAGCCGTTAAGCAAGAACGAGATCGCTCAGATTGCAACATTACAACTTGCGGGGTTGAACAAACGCCTGGCTGAGCAGGGTTTGTCGCTAACTTTAGACGAGGCGGCAATGACCGCAATCATTGATGCAGGATACGACCCAATCTATGGGGCTAGGCCGTTAAAACGAGCGGTGCAGCGGTTGATTGAAAATCCCCTGGCAAACCTGCTGCTTCAACAGCATTACGAAGCGGGCACTATGCTGCAAGCAACCTGGCGCGAGGGCGCGTTCGTGATAAGCGAATTGGCAGAATAGCAAACGGCAGGCTGCTTTCTTCCACACTTGAGATCGGCTGAATTCGATCTCCCAAGGTCAAACCATGTGGCCGGAATATGGTTAAAAGCACAGCTTGTATATTTATACAGTATCTATAAACTATGAAAAAATTAATACCGCAGAGACAATCATGAGTGATGTTAATGCTATTTCGTCGAGTCCGGAGCCTGCCCAATTTAGCCTCGCACTGGGTGGGCTGCAGTCTGATTTTTCTTCGCGAGCTCCTGCAAACGGGGTGTGGCGGGAAGCCGAAACGACTGTTGTTGATGGTTTGAATGCTGACAGCCTGGCGGAAGGAGGGTTGGCTTCAATGCCTAGCTACGAGCAGCCGGAGGTAGCAAAAGATGAGGCTGCTAGCCTGGTACAAGACGAAATGCAACTCGGTTTATTTCCTCGCACCGA
>DJYW01000104.1:5830-13172 GCA_002450255.1 Gammaproteobacteria bacterium UBA6968 | reverse complement strand
ACTACCCAAAACGCCGCTATCGAACGAGCTCCGCTATGGAACCAATTATGACCAGCGTTACAGCCTGGTTACTGGGATAAGGATAAAACTTAGCTATACTTCGCTTTCTTGCTCTGTTTCGTTTCCTGCCAACCGTTCAGCGAGGTTGTTTAAAAGTGGCGCCCAAACGGCCAAAGGTAAAGACTCGGGATTCGTCGGCTCGACGTCAGCCGCGCAGCGTCGCCAAGCAACCCGGTTTGATTAAACGAAGCTTTATGGGTTTTTTCCGCTTGCTATTCCGCAGCGTTTTATACCTGACCCCGGTTATTGCAGTGCTACTTATGGGGTATGGTTATTACCTTGATCGAACCATAACCAAAACGTTTGAAGGCAGGCGCTGGTCTGTCCCCGCACAAGTTTACGCACAACCCTTTGAACTCTATGCCGGTTTAAGCATCACCCAAGCCCGCTTTACAGCAGTGCTGTCGTCCCTGGGCTATCGGGGGCAAGACGATATCAGTACGCCGGGTGCTTATAACATTATTGGTCCTCGTGTGGATCTACATTTACGCAGCTTCCAATTCATCGAAGGGGCGCGTCCTGCAGCCAAACTACAAATTGTTTTTGACCCCACCGGTATCCGCTCTATTCGCGATAACACGGGAAGACCGGTCCCACTGATTCGCCTGGACCCCGCAGTGATCGGTAGTTTTTTCCCGTCACATGGTGAAGACCGCCTTATCCTGACCCCAGACCAAGTTCCGCCTCTTCTGGCAGAAGGTTTGAAACTCATCGAGGACAAAGATTTTGATCAGCATCTAGGGTTCAGCCTGCAAGGCATACTTCGCGCTTTGTTGGTCAATCTTAGGAGCGGCGAACGCAGACAAGGTGGTAGCACGCTGACCCAACAGCTGGTTAAAAGCTATTACCTGACGAACGAACGCACCATTGAACGCAAGCTGCGAGAAGTCGCTATGGCCGTGGTATTGGAACTGCGCTTTTCGAAAGAGGACTTGCTGACGGCCTATATCAATGAAATCTTTCTTGGCCAGCAAGGCGCGAGAGCTATCCACGGTTTCGGCCTTGGCGCGCAGTTTTATTTCAATAAACCCATCAGTGAATTGGACATCGATGAACTTGCCACGCTAATAAGCGTTATTCGTGGCCCTTCTTATTACAATCCGTTTCGACATCCAGAACGTGCGCTCACTCGACGCAACCGCATACTGGATACGTTTTTCGCGGAAGGTCTCATTGATGCAAGGATGCATCGTACGGCGAAGCAAGAGACACTTGGGGTGGTTTCGGGACCAACGAGTGCTGGCGCG
Source organism: Gammaproteobacteria bacterium UBA6968 (assembly GCA_002450255.1). Lineage (GTDB taxonomy): Bacteria > Pseudomonadota > Gammaproteobacteria > Pseudomonadales > Azotimanducaceae > UBA4421. The sequence goes on along the minus strand of DJYW01000104.1, from coordinate 11,865 downwards.
TTCTATCCCGCTTTCATGGAAGTCGTGAGGCAGGAGTTAACCAAGCGCTACGCCACAGAACAACTGCGTACGCAAGGGCTAAAAGTATTTACGACCATTCGACCCGACCTGCAAGATGCGGCACAAGCCGCCGTTCGCAAAAGCTTAGCGCAAATAGAACGCGACCGCGGCATCCCTAACGATACACTTCAAGCAGCCGGCGTGGTAAGCAATCCTCAGACTGGAGAAATACTGGCTTTTGTCGGCAGCCGCAATGGCCGCGTGGACGGGTTTAATCGCGCACTAAACGCGCAACGTCCGGTTGGTTCGGTCATCAAACCTTTGGTCGTGTTGGCTGCATTGGAAAACGGCTTCAATCTGGCTACAACCGTGTTGGATGAACCGATAACCCTAACGGAGCCAAATGGCTCAACCTGGTCACCGAAAAATTTTGACGGCGAAACCAGCGGACCCTTGCCGCTGGTTCAGGCGCTGACGCGATCGTTAAATCTCCCCATGGTTCATCTCGGTCAAAACATCGGCCTCAACACCATTCAAGAACGCTTCACAGATTTAACCGGCAGGCGTCCCAGTAATCCGTTTCCCTCTTTCTTGCTCGGCGCTGAAGAGATGTCGCCTCTGCAACTGACAGAGTTATTCAGTAACTTCGCCAGCGGCGGATTTAGGACTCCCTCGAAAGCCGTAATCGCCGTAATTGATGAGCAAGGGCTGCCTCTCAGCCATTATCCGTTCGAACTCACCCAGAGCATTCGCCCCGATATAGTCGAACGACTAACCCTCGGTTTGGAGTTGGTCATGAGACGAGGAACCGGACGCAGCTCGCCTTTCGCGGCTCAGGGGGTTGCCGGTAAAACTGGCACTTCAGACGACTATCGCGACAGCTGGTTTGCTGGTTTCGACAATCAAAGCCTGGCCGTAATCTGGGTGGGCAGAGATGACAATGCATCCACTGGACTAACGGGCAGTAGCGGCGCATTACGCGTTTGGAACGAAATCACAAAGTACACCGGAGTAGATCCGCTGATCCTACCGACAACCGACAGTTTGACAGCGGTTGAATTCTCTACCGGCTTAAGAGCGAATAACCGCTGCGCGGACGTGGTTCATCTGGCCATACCGAACCCCGACCTCCTTGCCGCGAAACGCGGCTGCAAGATTCGCAAGGTGCGCAAAAGCCGCTAAACTTCTCTCGACTTGCTATCGCTTGCAGATATCGGACTGTTAAGCTGAACACCTACGTTAGATTGGGGAACCCTATTGAGGAATAAAATGACCTCGCTGCGACTCGCCTATGTTTCCATTGCTACGCTGCTCATCACCTTGGCAGTTGGCTGCGCAGGCGTACAACCATCGCGTCCCGCGGCCTCGCCTACTGAAACTTCAAAACCGGCACCGGACGCAGGCAGGGCCACAAAAAAAGACGCGCCTAAGGCCATATTATCGCCGCGAGCCGCTGAAATAAAAGCGGCGGATAGCTTGCTTGCAGAAGCGAGCGTAGCGATGCTGAGGAATCGTAATAACGAAGCGATCTTGATGCTAGAGCGGGCGATCAGAATACGTCCACGCAGTCCGGAACTATGGACTCGTCTCAGCGAAGCGCATCTGGCGGAAAATCGGCTAGTAGTGGCAACGCAACATATCCGCAAAGCAATTGCGTTAGCGTCGGGTTCAGCATCAGCAACGGCGTTAGCCTGGCTGCAACTCGCCAACATAAAAGAGGCACAAGGCGAATACGGTGAAGCCGCTTCCATACGAGCACGGTTTCAGCGCGGCTCGGGCTAGCAGTCACCGGCACAGGACTAAAACACAAAAAGATAAATTCAATCGCGTCTCTGCAGCTCTGACCTTGAAGGATCTTATTGTTGCGAAATACAGACATATCTGTCGAATTAAGGGAGCAAGCAACCGTGTTGGGAAACAACCACCATCTTGCCGTGCGTAAAGCATTAGGTGCTGTCGCATTAAGTTTTTTGCTGATTAGCTGTGCGACGAATCCGGTTACCGGGGTCAGCGAACTAAGCTTGGTTGATAAGTCCTGGGAGATTAAGACCGGCGCTGAAAATTATCCCAAACTGCGGCAAATGAGCGGTGGCGACTACCTAGCTGACCCATCTGTTCAAGCGTACGTCGAGCGCATTGGACAGACCTTGGCCCGCGCCAGCGACCGAGATTTACCCTACGAATTCGTTGTTGTTAACGATGCGACGCCGAACGCTTGGGCACTCCCCGGCGGCAAAATTGGTGTCCACAGAGGACTACTGTTGACCCTCGAAAGTGAGGCCGAACTTGCCGCCGTTTTAGCCCATGAAATCGTTCACGCAGCGGCTCGGCACAGCGCTAAGGACTATCAGCGTTCAGCTTTATTGCAGGGGAGCATAGCGTTGCTAGGCAACGCAGTAGCCGAAGACGTGCGCGAAGATACTCAAAAGTGGGCGAGCTATGGCGCGAAGATGGTGACCAGCCGCTATAGCCGTGAAGCAGAGCGCGAGTCCGACGCATTTGGGATGACCTATATGCAGCGTGCCGGGTATGACCCGCAAGGCGCGGTAGCGTTACAACAAACCTTCGTAAATTTATCCGCGGCAAACGATGCGCGCTTTGCGACCAGTTTGTTCGCCAGTCATCCACCTTCACAGGAACGTTTGCAGGCCAACCGGGCACAAGCGCAGCGGTTGCCAAAGGGTGGGCAGATGGGAATCGAAGCCTATGCCCGTGCAATGGCTCAGCTCCGCGAGGCGCAGCCCGCCTATGATTCTTACGATCAGGCAGGGCAGGCAGCGGCAGAACGAGACTATTCTGCGGCAAAAGCGCTTATTGAAAATGCCATTCGCATAGAACCCAGGGAGAGTCTCTTCTACGGCCGACTTGGCGATATACAAGCGCTGCAAGCGCAGCCTGAAGCTGCGCTGGAGAGCTATCAGCAGGCCTGCAAACTCAATCCGACCCACTACTATCCCTACTTGCGCCTGGGCCTTACCTATAAACGTTTAGGCGTGGTTAGCAAAGCGGATGACGCACTACGCAAAAGCTTCGCCTTGCTGCCCACCCAGGAGGCTCAAGCCGCACTCGCGCAGCTTAGCCCCTGATATAAACACAGGCCCTTCTCGCGCTAACCTATCTAACACTAACCCCAGCTGAGCTGCTTAGCTCGCCGTGGCTTCCGCTTCCATAGTTGAATACAGCGCAGCGCGATCGCGCTCGAAGCGTCGGCCAGCGAGGTAAAACAATGGAATCGCAAAGGCGGTTAGCACCGTAAACGCAACTAAGGTCCAGGTATAAGGCTCGGCGACACCATTGTTAGCCATCCAGTCTATGACCATGCCGCCACCGGTCACCCCGATGCCCAAACCAACAAAGTTCAGTGACAGGATATAGAATGCGACAACCGTGCCACGGATCTGCGGCGGCACAAGCTCTTGAACGGTTGCGAAAGTCGGCCCGTAAAAACAGCCTAACTGGAAATAGCCCAGGAAGATCCCGACCATGAAGAACACACTGGTTGGATCGATAAGACGGTAAACCAAACCAGCAGGGGTCAGCACGAGCATGATCCAAAATAGGAACATAGGTCTACCCAGACCGGTCCGTTTGAGAAACGCATCACCGCCAACACCGCCAAACAAATTGCCGAGAATACCGCCAAAGAAGCTCAACCAAGCCGTCGTCGCGGCAATCTCACTACGATCAAAGCCCCGCTCCTGCACAAACCAAAGCTGCTCGAAAGTTGCCGCGCCAAGCACAAAGTGAAAGGCTACGCCGCCGCCGATGGTCATTGCTAGCGCCGGCGACCGACGCAAGGTGCCTACCAGCGTGCTTAAAATTTCGCGGGAACTGGGTTTATTAGCCTCAATTGCAGCTTCGAGTTCGTGTCGGCGGGGTGTCTCACGCATAAACAACATGACAATGGCGAGCACGATTCCCAGAGCACCCAGCGCATAAAAACAACCACGCCAGCCGAGCACAGGCTCCAAATACGCAACAACAAACAAGCTGAGCGCGACGCCTACAGGCACACCCATGTAATAAGCGCCTGAAGCAAAACCCAGATACTTGCTCGGAAAACGGTCGGCAAGCAGCGACATCGCTGCGGGCGTCATAATCGACTCACCAACACCGATAAACATACGCGGGATCAACAAACTGACAAAACCTCGCGCCATGCCAGATATCGCCGTCAGCACACTCCATAAACCCAGCCCAGCAGCGATCAATCGGGTGCGGTTAACCCGGTCAACTAAAATCCCCATGAACAGTCCGGCGATTGAGTAAAAGACGATAAACGCCATACCCGTCAACCAGCCAAATTGCGTATTAGTCAGGCCGAGGTCTGGCACGATCCAGTTAGCAAAGCTTGCTAGTAACTGCCGATCGACGAAATTCATCACATTGAGCAATGTGAGAAACATCAAAAAACCGTAGTCCCGTGTCGACGGGTTTGTTTCGTTGGTCATCCCTTTCCCCTCTTTAGATGAGGAGCGCAGAGTATGTTACTTGAGCAGTTCGATCCAGTGGCGGACCGCGACCGGCGTGGCTTGCGCAAGAAAAGTCTGACAACCCACGTTGGCCGTCACGATGACGTCAGGCGACTGTTTCTGCAAAGCTTCCAGCTTTTCTTCGCGGAGTGCTTTGGCCCGCGCTGGCTGTAAGATCGAATAGGTACCGGCGGATCCACAACACAAATGAGCATCAGCCACCGGCACCAATTCGCAGCCCGCGCGCGTTAACAGTTCTTCCACGACGCCGGTCACTTGCTGGCCATGTTGCAAACTGCATGGCGGGTGCCACGCAACCTTGATGCCCTTCTGTGCAACCGCCAAATCCAGATCGGCCGTGGCAACATACTCCGCCACATCTTGTACGAGCCCGGCCACCGCCACAGCAGGCTCAGCATATTCCGGATCATCAGCAAGCAAGCGAGGGTAGTCTTTAAATGTCACCCCGCAGCCGGAGGCTGTCGAAATGATGGCGTCTACGAGGCCGACCAGCGGCGCTAACGCGTCAATATTAGCTTTGATTTTTTTGAGCGCGGCAGACTCGGCGCCCAAATGCAGATCCAATGCGCCGCAGCATGCTTCCGCCTGCACCGTCATCATCTTTATACCCCGTGCTGCCAGAAGCGTCTGAAGGTGAGTATTCACTTCCGCTGTGACCACCCGCTGCACGCAACCTTGTAAGATCACGACCTGCCGTGAGGGCAACGCTTCGACCACCGCATCATGGTCCCCGTCGGTTTTTTGTCGAGGTTGTGATTGGAAATCGGCCGGCAGCCTTACCTTGGATTGTGTGGGTTCAGGTAGATAACGGCGCAATTGCTTTGGCAACACCAGCCGAGCTTTACTGGCAAGCGTGACCAGCGGACTCAGCCGTTTAGGATAGGGTATTAGCCAGCGCAGCACTTGCCGCATGAGCCCGTTCAAACCGCTGCGTGACGGGCCCAGTCGAACTCGCGCTATTTCCGCGAGTTCGCCATAGGCAACACCTGATGGACAGGTGGTCTCACATGCTCTGCACGTTAAACACCGATCCAAGTGGGTCATGGCGCGAGTTGAATCGTAGCCGCCTTCCAGCAATTCCTTAATCAAATAAATGCGGCCGCGGGGCCCATCCAATTCATCGCCAGAAAGCTGATAGGTCGGACATGTCGCGTTACAAAATCCGCAATGTACACAGCTGCGCAAAATCTCATTTGCGCGCTGGCCAGCTGAAGTCGCGATAAAATCGGCGGGCAAATTAGTCTGCATGATCGAACCGCAGACCTGATGCGAACACGTTATGTGGATCAAACGCAGCTTTGATGGCATGCATATATTGGCGCTGCGCAGCCGGAACCGGCATCGCTCCGCCAATAGGCCAGGCCCAGCCGCCGACTTGATGGGCGTAGTCCAACACGGCGTCGGCATTATTTGACCACAACCAGCGCAGGCCGTTAGCCCATTCCATAGCCCAACCCGACCCGAACGTACTCTCTTCAACTAAGGGATTAGGCGTGCCCGGCGAAGGTATAACCGGCAAAGGTGCGGCGGGCGGGGTAATAA
>DJYW01000104.1:0-5517 GCA_002450255.1 Gammaproteobacteria bacterium UBA6968 | reverse complement strand
AAGGTGCGGCGGGCGGTGTAATAAGCCGCCAAAGACGTTGTCCTGTCGCTCGCTTGTCGCCGTCAGATCGAAAAAAGTCGGTTTGTTGATCGCGCCAGTCATCCCAGAACAAGGCAGATTCTTTACCCTCAAGTTTGGTTTCGCTGGGAAGAGCGGCTACCGCTTGTTGAACACCGGAAGATTGCCCTGCAAAGCGCAGAGCAAGGCTGCCTTGATGCCAAACGGTGCTCTGCAGGGGCCAGTCTTTCAGCCGGAGACGCGGTAGTTTGCTGACGGCTTCTTGGGGCGAGTAGCGCAGAAAAACGGTCGTTTCACAAGGCCATATTGGCTGCACTCGCAAGCTGATCGCTAACAACGCTCCGAGGCCTCCCCACGCACCTGCCTGCAATCTGGATACGTCGTAGCCAGCCACGTTCTTTATTACCTGACCTCCGAAACGCAGGTGCTCGCCCAATCCGTTGATCATCTCGACGCCCAAAACGGCGTCGCGCAAAGAACCGCCAAATGGACGCGTTGGCCCAGACAAACCTGTTGCCACTGCGCCACCTACTGTCGCGGTACCTGCCGTTGCAGCTCCCTCTATTGCGGCATTTGGGTTGTAGACTCTAAATGGGGGGGTCGAGGCTAGCATCTGCCGTTCTTTAGCAAGCAGTGCATTGACTTCCTGCAACGGGGTGCCCGCGCGAGCGGTTACCACCAATTCGGAGGGTTGATAATCGATGATGCCTCGATGGGATCGCATATCGAGCGGAGTAGCGTCGCACTCAGGCAAGCAATGCCTTTTGGTGGAACCTGCAAACACCTGTATCAAACGGGAACTGCTGCTTGCTTCTGCGACCCTATCGATCAAAAAATCGCTATTATCATGGTCAGCAGTCTCGCCAACGCTGCTCTCGGTCACTAAAACCGCTCCAAGTGTGGATGCGGCAAGCGGCCCTGATGAACATGCATGCCGCCTAGCTCGCCACAGCGAGTGAGCGTAGGAATACCCTTTCCCGGGTTAAGCAAACCAGCTGGGTCCAGTGCGGCCTTGAGACGAAAAAACTGCTCAAGCTCCTGACTCGAAAACTGACCGCACATCGCATCAAGTTTCTCGACACCCACTCCGTGCTCACCGGTCACCGTACCACCAGCTGCGACGCATGCGGCAAGAATGTCCGCGCCCATAGCCATTGCCTGATCGGTTTGCCCTGGCACATTAGCATCGAAAAGTATGAGTGGATGTAAATTGCCGTCCGCAGCGTGAAATACGTTGGCGACGGCCAGCCCGTACTGTTCGGAGATCGCATCAATTTGGGTCAGCACATCAGCAAGTTGCCGACGTGGAATAGTGCCGTCCATGCACAGGTAATCCGGAGACAGCCGCCCGATCGCTGGGAAAGCCGACTTGCGCCCTTTCCAAAGCCTTGCCTGAGTCACTGGATCATCTGCACGCTCGAGGCAATACGCTCCATGCTGACGCAGCATATCGCTGACAATACTATTTAGTTCGGCGAGATCCACGGCAGCGCCATCGAGCTCTACGAGCAGAATGGCGGCAGCGTCTGTTGGATAACCGGCGCGGGCGAATTGTTCAGCTGCAGCCACCGCACGTTTATCCATCATTTCCATGCCTGCTGGAATAATGCCCGCTGCGATAACACTGGCGACCGCGTTACTTGCCGAGATGACGCTGTGGAAACCGGCCAAAAGTACCGTTTTTTCTTCCGGCTTAGGCAGCAGCGCAACGGTGACCTCCGTAACGATGCCGAGCATCCCCTCAGAACCACAAGTCAACGCGAGTAGATCTAACCCTGGGGCATCAAATTCGGCACCACCGATTTCGAGCATATCTCCAGAACTGGTCAACAACCGCAGGCCGAGGACGTTATGCACCGTTAATCCGTATTTTAGGCAATGCACTCCACCCGCATTCTCGGCAACATTGCCACCAATACTGCAGGCAATCTGCGAAGACGGATCAGGTGCGTAATATAGATCATGTTCGGCTGCGGCATCCGAGATCGCTAAATTGCGAACACCGGGTTGGACTCGAGCCACTCGATTGTCTATGTCAATATCGATGATTTGGTTCATCTTCGACAGACCCAAGACAACCCCTTCTTCATGCGGACGCGCGCCGCCGGACAAACCAGTGCCTGCGCCGCGTGGAATCACTGGCAAGTCGTGCGCTTTGCAGACTCGCATAACCGCGATCACTTCTGTTTCGCTCGCTGGCAAGGCAACAGCCCAGGGCATTTCCCGAATGGCAGTTAAGCCATCTGTTTCGTAAGGCTTCAAGCCAGCTTGGTCAGTGATTAACTCGCCTTCCCGCAACACGCTGGCTAATTCCTTTAGCGCGCTCTTTTGCTTTGCTTGGGTCATTTTCATGCGCGATATTATGCCGCAATTCATCTGAGTATGGCCGGAAATTAGCTAGACATAGCTGCGACAGCTTCAGCTTTTAGGGGAGCTAAGCAAAAATGGAGACGTCTAATTCGGATTTAGCACCACCTTCAGGCCTGAGCCTAGGGTTCTGACCGAGCACAAGTCAGGTTTTTGGCTTTTGCGAGCTTCGCCTTGGGCATCGTGATGACTCCTAACCAGCCGAAACCGTCTCGTCGCTGAACCTGAAAATCGCAAGCGAGCCTTGTAGCAAATTGCAGCATAGCCATTTAGGCTGCATGCTAATTTAGCCGTAATGTGATGCATCTAGGCAGTTAGCACGCGACTTAATTCAGACCGGCAGAATCTGTGACTGAGGCCGGGTTCGCTTAATCAATTTATAACCACAATACGAATCGCAGCGAGAACAGACTCATGAATTACCACATCGTCAACGCGAAAATAGTCAACGAAAACCAGGTTATTGAAGGCGATCTGGCGACTGAGGGTGACCGTATTAAAGGCATCAATGTCGCGCCCGCGCCTGGTGCCGAAGTCGTCGATGCTAACGGCGCCTTTTTGATGCCAGGTATGATCGACGATCAGGTTCACTTTCGCGAGCCGGGCTTTGAGCACAAAGGCGAAATCGCTACGGAATCCGCCGCCGCGGTCGCAGGCGGCATTACCAGCTACATGGAAATGCCGAACTGTCTGCCGCTTACCGTCACCGCAGAAACACTTAACGATAAATACGCGAGAGCAGCAGACCGGTCAGCTGCCAACTTTGGTTTTTACCTCGGCGCGACCAACGACAATCTCGAAGTAATTAAAAGCATTGATCCGCTTTTGCCCTGCGGGATCAAAATTTTTATGGGCGCCAGCACCGGTAACATGCTAGTCGATGACGCGACCACTCTAGAAGGCATTTTCGCAGCGACGCCGCTACTTGTGGCAACCCACTGCGAGGACACACCGATGATTTTAGCTGCCGAAGCAGCAGCTAAGGAAAAATTCGGCGATGCAATACCGTTTACCGAACACCCCAATATTCGCTCGGTCGAGGCGTGCTATGCCTCCAGCTCTCTAGCCGTCTCGCTAGCCAAGAAGTACGGCACCAAACTCCATGTATTGCACTTGACCACCGCCAAAGAAATGGCGCTCTTCACTGCCGGTCCACTAGAAAACAAACAAATCACTGCGGAAGCCTGTGTACACCACCTGTTTTTCAATGATTCTTGTTATCCGGAAAAGGGTTCGCATATCAAATGCAATCCCGCAATCAAAAGTCAAACCGACCAACAAACACTATTAGCGGCTATTAACAGTGATCTAATAGATGTCATCGCCACTGACCACGCACCGCATACGCTGGAAGAAAAAGCGAGGGATTACGCCAAAGCACCAGCCGGACTGCCTTTGGTACAGCATGCTCTCTTATCGTTGTTTGATCGCGTCAGCGACGGCACTTTCAGCATCGCCAAGGTCGTGCAAAAAACTGCGCACGCACCCGCCACATTGTTTCAGGTCAGCGAGCGCGGCTACTTGCGCGAAGGCTACTTTGCTGACCTGGTGTTGGTAGCAGAAAACGAAGCAAAGTCAGGCGCAGATGACCTGCCGGTTTTAAGTAAGTGTGGATGGAGTCCTTTTGCCGGCCACACTTTTTCTCATCAAATTGAAAAAACCTGGGTTAACGGCCACCTGCGCTATGCAAATGGTGAAGTGCTCGCAGGTCCTTCCGGCCGCGCGTTGAGTTATAACCGTTAGCAAGCTGGTCGGCACTTGCAGCCCTCTTGGCCAGTGCAACCCGTAGGACAGTCTTAGATAGATCGCTGGGAAAAGATAAAGAATAAAAGTAAATCAGCAGCCGGGAGGCGGTCGTGAAGAAGTTTTTAGTAGGTTTAGCCATTTTTGTGGCGTTTGCTGGCACCATCGGAGTTTTCTTTGGCGGTGATTTGGCGCGCGTAGCTGTGTTTGCCTATATGACACCGGACAGCGCTTTTGACGAAACGCCAACTCCAATAGCACCGGATTATGCCGACCCATTCCATTGGGCGGCACTGCCTGATCGGAAGGACAGTGCAGACTTGCTGCCTGCCGGTATGGCAGCTAGCGACCCTGCCTCCCATGTCGTCGACGTTTTCTTTGTGCACCCAACTACTTTTGTGAGTAGCGAAGGCTGGAACCAGCCTCTAGAAAATGACGCCATCAACAAACGCACCGATCAATGGGTGATGCGAGATCAAGCCAGCATATTTAACGGCTGTTGCAGGGTCTATGCGCCACGCTATCGACAGGCGACATTATCTAGCTTTAACGATATGGATGGCAGCGGCGGTCAGGCGCTGGATCTGGCTTTTTCGGACGTAAAAACTGCTTTTGAATATTTTCAGACACATTACAGCAAGGGCAGGCCCTTTATTTTGGCAGGGCACAGCCAAGGCGCGTTTCACGGCGACCGGTTATTACGCGAGGTCATTGAAAACACGCCATTAGTCGATCGTATGGTTGCAGCGTACACAATAGGATTCGGCCTTAAGCCCCAGCAAAACTTACCTGTTTGCAGCGATCCTAGCCAAACCAACTGCCAAATCTCTTGGAATGCAGCCGCCGCCGACGCAGGCTATAAAATTGGCGCACCAGGCGATATTTGCGTCAATCCACTTACTTGGCGAGCAGATAAGAGTTACGCCAATTTTGCACAAAACACTGGCGCGCTGACGTACGCGGACGGGGACGCGCTACAGCCTGGAGTTGTCGACGGTCAGTGTGCGGACGGGAATTTAATAGTGAGTGAAGTTCGATCTGAAAATTTTGGTTTTATGCCGTTTGGACCGGGCAATTACCATATGTATGACTACAGCTTTTACCACATGAATATCCGCGAAAATCTGCAGACGCGTACCGCAGCTTTTCTCGCTAAAACAATGATCGATGGATAGCGAATAGTCGATCATCATTAAAACTGAGAATGACCAGCAGATCGAAATCCGAGCAGGTGTACGCTCCTCGGCTTTATAAATACTGCTCAGATAAGTTACCCATCACCTCGAAAAACTGCTCGCGGATTTCAGAGATGATTTCCGCCACAGGGCGTACGGAATCTATTCGCCCGCATACCTGCCCCGTTAGCGCGATACTGGCTTCCATATCGCC
>DJYW01000099.1 GCA_002450255.1 Gammaproteobacteria bacterium UBA6968 | reverse complement strand
TTTTTTCGGCTATGGCCTGCGACAAAGAGAAATTAAAACATGACTACCTCACAGCAATTAGAAGTTGGCACTGAAGTCGTGGTATCCGATCGCGCGGCGACAAGAGTTAGCGCGCTTATAGCCGACGAAGGTGATACCAATCTGAAGTTACGCGTCTTTGTCTCTGGCGGAGGGTGTAATGGATTCTCCTACGGTTTTACCTTCGACGACGCGGTGCAGGATGATGACGCCGAATTCCAGCAAGGGCCGGTCACGCTCCTAGTAGATGCGATGAGCTATCCCTACTTGGTTGGCGCTACAATCGATTACGTAGAGGATTTGAGTGGGTCGCAGTTCGTGGTCACTAACCCGAATGCTTCGTCGACTTGCGGCTGCGGCAACTCTTTTGCCGTTTAAAAATCTGACCTAACCCTTGGCCGATTCATGCAATGGACTTAGCCGATTGTTTCGGTCTCAACCTGCCCCCGGATAAAGCGCGCCTAAGAGACGTGGTCCAGCTGCGCCAGTTACTTCAGGCAGATTAGCCGGGACATGATTAATGCGGCGGTAGGCTAGCCAAGCGAAAGCCATCGCTTCTATGGCATCTCCATTTACCCCCCAGGTTTCGCTTGGCGTAACTTCTACGTCTAATTCCAACTGCTGATTAATGGCTTTGGTTAGCTGCGCCATTAACTCGGAATTGAGGCGTCCGCCGCCGCATACCACCATGGATCTTATCTCCGAGGCCCATTCTTTTACGTGGGCAGCGACACTCTGGGCCGTGAGCGCGACGAGGGTTGCTTGTATATCCTCCGCAGGTAGTTGCTCGGCCCCACTTTTACTTAGACGTTGTGCAAGCCATGTGGCATTGAAGTATTCACGCCCAGTGCTCTTAGGCGGATCAAGCTTGAAGAATGGATCCTCGAGCATGGCATTTAAGAGTGCCTCATCCGTCGTGCCGCTGGCAGCCCAAGCCCCTCCGTCATCATAGGGGGTAGCGAGGTGAGTGCTACACCAGGAGTCCAACAAACCATTGCCAGGCCCAGTATCGAACCCGAGAAGACGCCCTGAAAGCAAAGTGAGGTTACATATGCCCCCGATGTTCAGGACTGCTTTAGGAGCAGGGATGCTATGGAATAAGAGCTGATGAAAGGGTGGCGTTAGTGGCGCGCCCTGACCTCCGGCGGCCATGTCGCGTCGTCTAAAATCAGCGACGGTGGTGATACCAGTCAACTCTGCGATTAGATTGGGATCGCCAATTTGTAAAGTAAATGGATTTGCGCTTGTACCCGGTGGACGGTGGCGCACTGTTTGACCGTGGCTCCCGATCGCTGCAATTTGATCTCGACGGATACCGCTGTCCGCCAAAAACTGCGTTATCGCACGGCCGATAAAGACGCCTAGGGCGTGGTCGACTTCACCTAAGTTGTCTAAGTCATCGTTACCCGGCTGGCCAAGTTCGAGGAGCTGTGTGCGCAGGTTCGGATCAAACATAGCTGTACTGTTAGCAACAAGCTCTACTCGCTCCTGCGGAGAAGAGTCAATCCCCGGTGGTGAATTTGCAAGGTCGTTGTTTGCGCGGGTACTGTCTGGCGCGCTCGGCTTCGATTTGGATGCACTTGACATAGCGACAAGGGCGATATCTAAACCATCAACGCTGGTGCCAGATAAGCACCCAAGATAATACTTTTGCTCACTCATTGACCCATTGCCACAGGCGGATGTTTTTTCAACGCCTCAAACAAAAGCCGGTGTCGCTTTGCTTGGTTCTTGAAATAGGCGAGCTCTTGCTTAGCAACGGGAGATGCTTGGGGCAGCGGGACTGTTCGCGGGTTTTTGTGCACGCCATTAACGAGGAACTCGTAGTGTAGGTGTGGTCCTGTCGCCCACCCGGTCGCTCCAACATAACCAATCACCTGCCCTTGTTTGACTCGCTTGCCCTTGCGTACGCCCCGTGCAAATTTAGACAAATGTAGGTATTTGGTTACGAATTGCTCGCCGTGTTTGATTACGACATAGCGCCCGTTGGGTGCGTTTCTTGATGCTGTCGTCACCTTGCCGTCGCCAGCTGCAAGAATTGGCGTGCCTGTTGGCGCGGCGTAATCAATGCCTCTGTGCGGTCTAACAGTATTATATAGTGGGTGCTTGCGACGCAAGTTGAAGCTCGAGCTGACTCTGGAGAACTCAACTGGAGCGCGTAAAAAGGCTTTGCGCATGCTCACGCCTTCCAGGTCAAAATAATCTTTTACACCGGTTTTGTCGGTGAAAAGCACACTGCTGACCAGTTTACCTCGGTTGATGAAATCAGCTGCAAGAATGTCCCCGAAACCAATGCGTTCACCATCTAAAAATAGTTCTTCATAGAGAACGAAAAACTCATCGCCAGGCCGAATATCCAACACGAAGTCGATGTCCCACTGAAAGATCTGGGCTAATCGCATGGTAATGCCGTCGGGAATATTTAGCGCTTGGCTGGTTAGGAAAAGGCTTTCCTGAATAATGCCATGCTGAAATACTTGAGTTTTGTGAGCGTGTGCGGTGCGGGTCTCTCCGACGACCGATCCATCATCTTTGAAGGTAAAATGAAGTGATTCCAGCCGATTCTTGTGAAAGCTGAATTCATTCAGTTGATCTCCATTGCTGGTAAAGGTCATGGTCTGACCAGGGAAGATTTCTCTGAGTTGCTTGCCAAGTCGTGTGCTGGTGATTGCGGCAAGCTGGCGTGGGCTGAATCCGGCCCGTCGAAAGATTCTTTCCAGGGAATCCCCTGAGCCGACGGATTGGATAGTTGAGGTTGGCGCTACTTTATTATCTCTAGTGGCACCAACAGTGCTCTGCGGACCAGTGAGCGCATCCATTGTTGCTTGAAGCTGCGGGGTCGTTTGTTGAGGTGCAGTGTTTGTAGCGGCACGCTCGACACTTTCTGGTTTGCTCTCAAAGTCGGTAAATCCAACAATGATGAGAACGGTTAGGATGCCGACTACAAGCCTTAGGTGAATCCTAGAATGGCGCATTCCCAATGCCCTGACTCCAAAAAACTCGGCGAATGATAGTCGGTTTTATCAGGGAAGCAAATTTTGCCATATCCGTTTGCTTAGGCCAGTTGATAAACAAACAAAATTGCTCGCGGTTTCCGTCGTAAAAAGCGGCGATTTAGTCACAAGATTATGGTTTAGAAACGTGCAGTGCTGAGGTATGAAGCTAACGCAACGCGCCGCACCCCTTTAGAAGACACTCAAGTGATCGCATAATGCGCCCGGCGAAGCGCTAGAGGCTTGCGCACAAGATTAAAATCACGTCATTAAGCTATAGAGCACTGGGGTAACGAGAAATATGAATAGCGGATTGATCGACGAATTTCGTTGGCGCGGTTTGGTAGCGCAGATGTCGGATGAGGATGGACTTGCGGAGCATCTCGATACAGTACCAAGAACGCTCTATTGTGGTTTCGATCCGACGGCAGACAGTTTGCACATTGGCTCTCTGATTCCTCTGTTGGCTTTAAGGCGGTTTCAGCTGGCAGGCCATCGGCCGATCTTGCTCCTTGGTGGAGCGACTGGATTGATCGGGGATCCGTCCTTCCGTGACGACGAAAGGCAGCTTAACAGTACCGACGTCGTGGCCGGTTGGGTGGCTGCCCTGCGACAGCAGGTCGAACGCTTTTTGGCCTTCGATGGTCAGAATGCGGCCGTTATATGCAACAACCTAGACTGGACGCAGAATCTTGGCGTCATCGAATTTTTGCGCGATGTGGGCAAACACTTTTCTGTGAACGCTATGATACAAAGGGACTCAGTGAAAGCCCGTTTAGACCGTGAAGGGCAGGGAATCTCCTATACCGAATTCAGTTACATGCTTCTACAGGGTATGGATTTTTTGGAATTGGCACGACGGCATGATTGCTCGCTGCAAATAGGGGGTAGCGATCAGTGGGGCAATATCGTTTCTGGCATGGATCTTATCCGAAGGAACCTTGCCCGGCAGGCTTACGCGATGACGCTGCCGTTGGTGACGAAATCTGACGGCAATAAGTTTGGTAAAACAGCTACAGGAACAATCTGGCTTGACCCGCGTAAAACCTCACCTTACTCCTTTTATCAGTTTTGGTTGAACACGGCGGACGCAGATGTCGGTAAGTTTTTGCGGCTCTTCACGTTTCTCTCGAAAGAAGAAATTGAGACGTTAGATGACATGTCGAAAACACAGCCAGAGCTTCGGAAGAGCCAACACCGGCTTGCCGAGGAGGTGACTGAGCTCGTGCATGGTGCTGAAGCCCTTGCCGCTGCTAAGCGGATTAGTGGCGGTTTGTTTGGCGGCGATTTGGACTCTTTGACGGAATCTGACTTGGCGCAACTGCTACAAGACGGGCTAGCCTCATCTTCGGTATCGCCTGGAACTGGTCTGTTGACGGTTCTCGCGGGGTCGGATCTAGCGAAGTCGATTGGAGAGGCGCGAAAATTGGTGCAAGGTGGTGGCGTGCGGTTAAATAACGTTGTTGTAGAGTCACCCACTGCGCAGATCGATTTTGAAGACGCGTTTTTTGGACGTTTTTATCTACTTCGCAAGGGAAAGAAGAGCTTTCATCTAGTTGTTCGGCAGTAATAATCCTTTGGCAACAAGGTGCGTAAGGACTTAAAAGTCGCCACCAAGCTCGGCAGAGCGTGGGCATAAACTTTTTTTTGAATTTTATGTTGCACCAGACTCTCATATACGTATTATACGCATCCCTCGCCGAGAGCAGGTTAACTCGGAGTTCTTTAAAAATTAAGCAAGTACGAAAGCAAGCAACGTCAGGTTGTTTGTTATGTACTGAACAAGCCATTCGTGTGGGAACACGTAATTCGTTTAGAGCAAATGATTAGGCAATCAGCACTAGTATCGATCCTTAACGGGTTGAGCGAGTGCAAAAAGCCAAACCTTAATTAAACTGAAGAGTTTGATCATGGCTCAGATTGAACGTTGGCGGCACGCCTTAAACATGCAAGTCGAACGAGAAAGCA
>DJYW01000038.1:5027-21338 GCA_002450255.1 Gammaproteobacteria bacterium UBA6968 | reverse complement strand
TTTTTAAACAGCCAGCCAGGTTACCGTCGCTTGAGTCCCGGTGTAATTGTGGCTTTTAAGAAGTCCGCATTTTTCTCTGCGAGCATGATGGTTGCCGCGTTCGTGTTGCCCGAAACAACGTATGGCATAACCGAAGCGTCTACGACGGAGAGATTTTCAACACCGTCCACCAATAAGTCTTCGTTAACCACCTTACCGATGCTGCAGGTACTGGTTGGATGGTAAACCGTGCTCGCATCTTCGCGGACGTACTCGAGAATAGCCGCCTCATCTTCTATATTTAAATCCGCGCTGGGCGACAAGCGGCCGGTAACGTGTTCTTTAAGCACAGGACTTTCGAAAACCTGCATCAGTAGTTGCATGCCTTTGACCATGGTTCTTCGATCTAACTCTGTGGAGAGGTAATTAGCTTGGATTGTTGGCGAATCGTTACGGTCCGCGCTATGGATGTGGATGGACCCTCGTGATTCCGGGCGGCTTTGGTTAACCACAGCTGTCATTGCCGCCTGGCCTAACGGGCGGATTTTGCCCTCATTGTTGTAGAGCGTTGCGCCGGAAGCGAAGTGAATCTGAATATCGGGCGCTTCCAGGCCTTCTCGCGTGTACCAGAATGCACCGACTGGCGCTGATCCGGTGGTGAGCGGTCCAGATCGGTTGAAGAACCATTTGGCGGCGGCCGAAATCAGCCGTGGGCCCTGGACTTCCCGGTTTATCGAGTTTTCTGGTGTGGTCCCGAACACTACCTTGCTGAGCAGGTGGTCTTGCAGGTTTTCCCCGACTTCGGGGAGGTGACGAACGGACTCAATACCCAACCCTTGTAAGCGTTCTTTATCGCCAATCCCAGATAGCTCAAGTATTTGTGGTGACCCAATGGCACCGCTGCACAGGATGATGTGGCGCGCGCGGATGGTTTCTTGTGCTGTGCCTTTGGCTACGAGTACCCCGACGGCCTTGCGATCTTCGACAAGCACCTTTGCTACCTGCAACTGCGTTCGTATGGTCAGGTTGCGCCGTTGTTTGGCGGGTCCCAAATAAGCCGAAGCAGTGCTCCAGCGGCGGCCATTGTTTTGCGTAAATTGGTAGTAGCCGCAACCTTCTTGAAGTTGCCCATTAAAATCCTTTGTTCTTGGTATGCCACGCTCTTCCATCGCGTTTAGGAATGTCTCGTGCACGCTGCGCCGATCTCTCACATCTTGGACGTGTAAGGGCCCCTCGACGCCGTGCATTTCGTCGTGATGGGTTTTTTGTTTCTCAGCCTTTTTGAAGTAAGGCAGCACTTCTTCCCAGGACCAGCCTTTGGCACCGGCTTGCTCCCAGGCAGCGAAATCCATCGGCACGCCGCGGATATAGATCATGCCGTTAATTGCGCTTGATCCACCCAGGGTTTTGCCGCGCGGCCAATAAATTTCGCGACCGTTTAACTCGGGTTCGGGTTCGGTCTTGTAACACCAGTCGAATTTCTTGTGATTGAAGGTGGCCGCCCAGCCGGCAGGCACATGGAGCAGGGGTGAGTTACTGGCACCACCGGCCTCGATAAGGCAAACCGATGTTTCGAGGTCCTCTGTTAGGCGGTTGGCTAACACGCAACCAGCAGAACCCGCACCAATAATTGCGTAGTCGAAAAGTGTCATAGCCGGCCCCTATTGTCCCCTCGTTTAGGGTAACGAGCGTACCAAATTATCTTCCCGGCGGCCTATACCCTGCAATCCTAAACCTGTGAGTTTAGAAAATGCGGTTAACTGGCAGGATGCGGCGATGGTATTGGCAAGCCAGGCAATGCCCTTCTATTAAACCCTTCGACTTTCAGCTAAGGCCGACAAAATAAGCCGAACCTTGACCAAATTGTTGGGCGCGCGAAGCGTTCTTACGCTTGCGCCTGGCTTTTGGCAAAGGCTCGTTTATTGGGCTGTAGAAACATGAAACCTATTGCTTATCGGTGGGTGGATTCGCCAACGACTCGAGCCAATTACGGAGGACTGTGGTCTTGCGCGCACCGAGTTCCCGTGGCGTTCTTTTCTAACGGTTCGTGTAAGGTTAGCTAAAGATCCGGTAGGCCTGCACAAATGCCGACAGAGCGGCCAACAAAACTAAGGCTCAATGTCTAAGTGCATGGCTTCAGCCAATTTTCGCCATAGCTTGGCCGAGAATTTATCGCCAGGCTGATCACCAATTCTGACCACAACCAAGCCCGCTCTTGGCGCGACAAAAACACTTCTGCGCAGCGCGCCTTGGGCTGCATAAAGGTCGTTAGGTGCCGTCGCAATGAGTTTGTCGCCGGTGGGGTTGTTCGCGTCCCGGTTTAGCCACCACAAATAACCGTAGTTTGGGTCGTCGCTTTTCGCGTTGCGGATGCCGCTGACAAAGTATTCGTCAAACGCAAAAATTTGTTGTTTGCCCCACCTGCCTTTCGCGAGCATGAGCAAGCCGAACCGACTGAGGTCTCGCGCAGTGCTGACGAAGCCGTTGGCAACCGCTTCCGGTCGATCTTTTGCCCAGACGCGCGCTTCCCAATGGGATGCAGACATTTGCAGCGGCCCAAGTAGCCAACTTTCGCTCAATGTCTGTAGCGGCCTTGCAGTGACTTGCTCCAAGATGGTCGCGAGCAAGCCATATGCAGCGGTGTTGTAAAACCACTTTTCACCAGGCGGATGTTCCATTGCTAACGCCAGGTTCAGGCCGCTGCTCATGGCGAGTAGGTGCTCGACCGTTATCTCGCGCTCCTCCGCGCTGGATGCCGCTGACCAGTTATCGCCTAAATATTTGCTAACCGGTTTTTCGATATTGATAAGCCCTTTTTGTTGGGCGATGCCGATCAAGACTGAGATGACGCTTTTCTGGACGGAGGCGACGTCTTCTCGCGAGCGACCATCCGGCGTGGGTGGCTTTGCGACAAAGCCGTATCGACTTAGTTGGCCGGTAGCATCGGTGGTTTTGAGTAACGCATGGCGCTCGGCGGCTATTTTGCCGCGATACAGAATGACAATCCCGGCTGAGCGTTCCTGCATGGCATAGTCGAGCGCAGCGTTTAGCTTTGTTTCGTCCCAACCAAGTACTGCCGGAGACACGGTTTCCCAGGCTTCGTTTTCAGTCGGAAAATACAGCGCTGGGTGTGGTGCAGTGCCAGCGCTTGCAAACCCGGAGCAAAACGTGGCGGCGAAAATAAGCAGTTGGCGCCAACGAATTTTAGCTGGTGCTTTTGCGGCGATTAATAAATGACGCACTATTCCGTACTCCGGTGGCAGTAAAAAGAGGGGATCGCATGCGGGTATAGGGCAGGGTGCTTAGCCGTTTACGTCTCTAATCCCAGTCAGACTTAGCATAATGAATCGCCAGCCCCGGCAAGTGCGAAACCAGCGATGAGTTGCGAAGCGCTGTTGTAATGGCGTCTAAAAGTGCGAAGCGATCAGCGTGACATCGGCAGAAGCCCAGGCTTGTTGCCACTCTTCGTAAGCGACATCGGCAGCGGCATGTTTGTTTTGATCAGCTAACGCTTGATATAAGCCATACAAGCCCCAGCCGTTATTTTGGTTCCAACGCAGGTCGCGGCGATAAACCAACTCGGCGGCTGCCGGTTGACCGGCTTTTATTAAAGCGGCCCCCAGGTAGTGGCGCATTGGCTGAGCCCAGTCTGGTGGCTCGGTGTAATTGTTTTGGTCTTCGATTGCTACTCCGGCACGAAATGCGGCGATTGCACCTTCTAAATTTCCTGCCGCCATCAGCACTTCGCCTTCCAAACCAAAAGCCGCGAGTTTCAATACAGCTGAAGCGGGTGTTGCACCGACGCGGTATTCGTCTGCATTGGGCGCGTTAGCAATCTCTTTAAGTCCTGCAAGCGTGGCTTTGGCTGATTGCAAATCCCCTTTAGCAAGCTGGGCACTACCCTTGGCGTAGGCCCAGATGCCGTCCAGATAAGGAGTGCCAGAATGAGCGGGAGTTAGCGCCAACAAGTCGTCCCACTTGCCGAAGATTTTTAGTACCAGCCACGGTGCCGAGACGCGCTTTTGCCCGCCACGTGACAGTACGGCATCGCCGGTTATGCGGTTGGCCATACGCCAGGCAGCTTCGCTGGCGGTGGCATAGTTGCCTTGTACGGTGGCAGCGTAGCGAACGAAATCCAACGCGTGACCGGCATGACCACGGTGTGACAGTGGATAAGTGCCAAGAAAGGGCAGCGGTAGATCGCCCCAAATCTCGGCGAATTGTCGGTCTACCGCTTGCGAGCGCACGTTGTTATCAATCGCCCTGCCGTAATCCCCTACGCGCACAAAAATATGCGCCGGCATGTGAACGACGTGGCCGGCAATTGGTACGGTTGCTTCTAAAGCGTTGGCAGAGACCAGGGCACGCTCCGGCTCCAGCGACGCTTCGATGAGGTGGATATGCAGGTGATAAACCCCTGGGTGGGCTACATCCTGATTAATGATGTGTTCCAGCGCTGCAGCGACTGGAATGGTTTCGCCTTTGGGCTGACCTTCGCTGTCCCAATAGTCCCAGCGGCGGATAGACATATAGCTGCCGGCGTACAAGGCGGCCACATCCGGATCATTCGGGTAGGCCTGGTTCAGACTCCGCATGGCGGCAAGATACGCCTGGTCTCGTTTGGCGGCATCCGGAGTGGTCTCTTTGTCGTAGAAAACATGCAGCGCACGGATCAGCTTTGCTTCCATAGGCGTTGCGCGGTCGATGCGTCGTAACGCCTGTTTTATCGCAGCAAGGCCTTCGCCCCGCGGATCGTCCGGCATTCTCGCGTAACGAGAATTAGGGTTTGGCCCCATCGCATGAGCCATTCCCCAATAGGGCATCGGGTGCTCGGGGTCGAGTCTTGCGGCCTCTCGATACGAGGCGATAGCCTCGAGGAAATAAAAGCCCCACGCCAGGCGCAGGCCCTGGTCAAAAAACGCCTGCGCCTGCTCTACGTTGGTAGAAATAGCGCGGCTGTAGGTGCCACTACCCGGTACCATCACAGCGTGAGGCGTAGCTGATTTAGGATTAATCGCAGCGTCTGCTTTATCCGCAGCGAAGCTCGTGCTGCTAATGGTTAAGAACACGCTGGCTGCGGCCAGCGAAACGAGAGCGGCGAAAGTGTTGATTTTGTTGATCATGGGCTTCCTCTGACGGGCCCGATCTGGACCGGCCTATCGTCGCTGAAGTTACTTGGAACGTCGTTGCGACATGCGTTGAAAGTGTTGCATAGCGTTCGGTTCGATCGCTGCGCCAGTTGCATTGCCCAGTGCGACCGCTGGCGCTTCAATTACTGGTACAGTAATTTGAAAACGCTGGCTGGCTGGGATGTCGCAAACATCATTATCACAGGCTTGCCAGTGCACCGTGCCGCTGAGCTCGTATTCGGTCATGCTCGGATCGCTCGCATTTAAAGTGACGGGCAAGCGCAGCTCGAATGTGCCGTTATGTACCTGCATAGTTTCGCCGGTGCCAGTTAGCGTATGCGGCTCACTCGCCGGTCGCAGCATTGGCCGTTCTACGACCCGCGGATCGTCATCTAATGTAACCGCAACAGCGACCGAACCGGCTGGAGCTGGCGATGCATAGACGTGACGGCCTGCCGGGACCTGAAAGCGAACCACCAGATCGCGCTGTACGATCGGCCCCAATTTATCGCCGGCAAACGCAACGTTCACCGCCACCGCCTGAGTCTTTGTAGGCGTGGCGACTGTGGTTTCTTGAATGGCAGTTGCGGCCACCTCAATCTCATCTTTGCCAGAAAGTGCGCGCAACATTTGTTCTGGCCCGGCACGAACGGCCAGGTTGTTGTCGAAAAACTTATGCGTGATTGTTCCTGCTGTATCAAGCACGAAGGTGCCGGGGTAGGGGATGCCGTACCAAGGGTGATCATTGGCATCAATCAAGGTATTGAGAATGCCAAATGCTGAAATCACCTCGGAGTGCGGGTCAGAAATCAGCTTAAAGGTAATGCCATGGGCATCTCGAAAATCGCGCAGTGCGTCGGCTTCATCGTAGCTCAGTGCATAAACCGCGATATTGGCGTCGTCGAACGTCGCCATATTTCGTTGCAGCTCGACCAGCTGCGAACGGCAAGGGGGTCACCATACGGCAGAGCGATAGAAGATAAAGATAGCGGCTCGATTGCCACGATCTTTGTGCAAGTCAAAAGGAGTGCCGTCTGCAGTAGTCGAGATCACTGCGGGCATCGGTGTGCCAACAGCTGGACCGGTTGGAAAGTTGCCCTTGGGATCGCTGCGTGGTCCGTTGCCCGGCTTCATTGGGCCGACAAACCCGTCGCGGTCCCGCCAGCCGTTTTCGGCCTCGGAGCTACGAGTTTCCATTGTTGGTTGCATAGTGTTGATCTCCCCTTCGATTGCGAGACTGTATCACCTTCGATCCTGGACACAAGCAATTGGCAGAGAGGCTTCGCTCACTCGTCCTGTGGGTTTCGCTAGTAATCGCAGCAGGAGCGAACGGCCGTCGCGACGCCAGGCAGCAAGGGGCATTCGCGAACAGTTCGATCAACATTTGTCCAATACTGAAATTGGCGTGATGAAAATTGTTTGTATAAAGCACACAACATTTATGGTCAGAGAGAGATTATACGCTCACCCCGGGGCCGTAGACGAACCCTCCTCCCCCTCCCCGCTAGTTTATGGCCCCGGGGTAGTTCTTAAAGCGACGCACCGCTACCTAATATACTCAAATGTTAAAGCGCAAATTTAAGCCAATCGTTCCCCTCTACTTACTTTTTTGCGCGACCTGCGCCGGCTGCGCTAATACTGGCCTCAGTCACGACGAGGCGGCCCGGTTAGATCAGACAGGTCAGACGGTCAGAACAGAAGCAACAGAAAGTGCGGACAACTCGGGGAAAAAGAATTGTGGTCGTTTTATGACGCAGCGAATTCGCTGTCAGTGAGTGCCTATCCCAACGCAGACAGCTAGACGACAAGGCACCAAAGCCCGCCGCTAAAACAAACAACAAAACGATTTGAGCCATGCAACCGTTAGCCCAACAAACCAATGTATTCGGTGATCCACTGCAACCCTGTTCTATGGATCCGCTCACCGGTTTTTTTCGAACCGGTTGCTGTGACGCGGACTCCGAAGACTTCGGTAAACACTTTGTCTGCGCCCGTGTGGATACTGCTTTTCTACAATATTCGCTTAGTCAGGGTAACGACCTCATCACGCCGCGACCCGAGTTTGGTTTCGCTGGGCTGAAAACCGGCGATCAATGGTGCGTCTGCGCTAATCGTTGGTTGGAGGCTTTCAATGCCGGTTGTGCGCCAGCGGTGCTACTGACCTCGACCAATGCAAAGGTTCTGCAGCTTATCGACCTGGCGACACTCAAAGCGCACGCCGTCGATATTAACTAAGTCAAGCAATTGCGAAGCCGGGCACCAACGATGCTGGACATTTATTGGGCCAGGCGAGGATCACCGGAATACCGCGATGCTCGTTATGAACTCAGGTTGCCGGGCCCATTGTCTGCGTTCCGCTGATAACGGTTGGCTGAGGTGATGTCAGGACTAATTGCGTTGAGTCGTTATCGCCACCGCTATCCCTACCTTTGCCCCTTTTTTATCAAACCCTGTCTATTTCTATTTATCCAAATTGGTGCCGACTTGGGCGGCTTCCTGACTCTAGTTATTCCCAGCGGGGATGAGTAAAGTAATTACCGGAAAATATGGTTCAAATCAGCAATTTGAGGGGGAACAAATGCTCGATCTAGATCTGTCAGGAAAGCGTGCTCTGGTTACCGGCGCAAGCCTAGGAATCGGTGCGGCCGTCGTCAAGCTACTGCTCGACCACGGTGCCAAGGTAGAGTTTTGCGCGCGTAACGAAGAGGCAGTCAACGCGCTCATGAGCTACACCGCAAATGGGGTCAGCGCGGTTGGTCACATTGCCGACCTGGGGGATCAGCAGTCCACTGAGGCGTTGCTCGAAAAAGTTCAGGCAGGTGGAGATGTTGATATCTTAATCAACAATGTCGGCGCTTCGCCGTCGCGTAACTTCCTGTATATGTCAGATGACGATTGGCGCGACCTTCACGAGTTGAACCTGTTGTCCGCTGTGCGCTGTACCCGCGCGCTCTTGCCGAGTATGCGTAAGAACAAATGGGGTCGTGTCATCATGATGTCTAGCTCGGCAGGCAAGTATCCCGGCGCCGCATTAATCGATTATGGCGCCACGAAGGCTGCAATGATCTCCATGAGCAAATCCCTCGCGCGTAAATACGGACGCGACGGCGTGCTGGTAAATAGCGTGCTGCCTGGGCTCATCCATACTGCTATGTGGGAGCGTGCAGCGGGCGAAATTGCTGCGGCAGCGGGTAGTTCGGCTGAGCAGGTCATTGAAAATAACGGTAAGTCGGTGCCAGTGGGCCGCTATGGTACGTCGGAAGAAGTTGCTGCGTTGGTGGTGTTTCTCTGCTCCAGTGCGGCTTCCTATATAAACGGCACCGCAATCGAAGTGGATGGCGGTCAAGCTAGCCATATATGAGCAGATATTTCGAGCCAGTCCCAATGAGTATATTTTTGCTGGGATAAAAGAGCATTGATTATAGGGGATTCGCCCGCCTGGCCGGGGGAAAACGCTTGGTGGGTCGAGATAAATCCCGTGTCGCATGCAGGGCGCGGGCAACAGGAGGGGAGCAATGCCTTTAAATATTCTGGGCATGATAGGGGTGGCACCGCCGACGTCGGCATCTACCGTGCATATTGTTGGGGGAGGTTTAAGCCCCGATTACATAAAAGACTTTGCGCAAGCCCACGAAGCCTCAGGCTTTGATGCGGTGTTAATTGGCCATTCATCCAGCTCTGCGGATGGCTTTGCGGTGGCTCAGTTTGTGGGTCAGGTCACCGACGAACTCAAGGTTTTGTTGGCACATCGCCCTGGGTTTGCTGCGCCTACTCAGGTTGCCCGTCGCGTCGCGACCTTAGATCGATTTATGAACGGCCGGCTCTGGCTGCACATCATTACTGGTGGGGTCGATTTGGATCAGCAGCGGGATGGTGACTTTCTCGACCACGATGAGCGCTACCGCCGTACTGACGAATATCTTGAGGTGTTGCGTAAAGTCTGGACGGCATCGGGTAGTTTCGACCACGCGGGAGAGTTTTATCAGGTTCGCGGCGGGCGCAGCGATGTCAGTTGTTTGCAAAAGCCGCATGTGCCGCTTTGGTTTGGCGGTATATCTGAGGCGGCAAAACCGGTCGGCAGCAAACATTGCGGTACCTATGCGCTCTTTGGTGAACCGCGTCAGCAGGTTTCTGAACTGATGGCTGAGTTGTCCGGCCTAGCTGCAGGATTCGCGAATGAACTGGCGTTTAATTTGTCGTTTCGGCCGATTATCGGGCGTACTGAGGGCGAAGCGTGGGACAAGGCCGATGCGATCCTTGCCGGGGTAAAAGAAGCCCAACGACCTAATGCGGCGGGGAAAGTTCCCGAAGCAGAAACCGCCCGCCGTTTAATACGCTTAATGGCAGCGGGCGAGGTACAGGATGAATGTCTTTGGGTGCCCATCGCCGAAGCAGCGCAAGGCAGCGGCAACTCCACCGCACTGGTGGGTACACCAGACCAGGTGGCGGAAGCCATCGCAAAATATTATGACCTTGGGGTGCGCGGCGTGCTCATTCGGGGCTTCGATCCATTTCAGGATGCGATAGAGTTTGGCGAAGAATTGATTCCTGCAATACGCGACAAGGTGCGACAGCGCGATGCCGCGAAATCTAATCAGTAAACCGAGAAGAATATGAGTGATGAGAAGTGGCTGGATAACGGCGTAAAAGTGGTCAGCGGCGATCACCTCGATACTAATACGCTGCAAACACCTGGTATGGCGCGGGCCGCCGCGATCAACCACGCGATAGCCGGCGCGAAAAATTTGTGGGCGGGCACTGTGTCCATTGCGGCAGACGCGAAAACCGGCGCGCACCATCATGGCGCGTTAGAGAGTGTGATTTATATTGTGAGTGGTAAGGCGCGTATGCGCTGGGGTGATCAGCTGCAGTTTGTGTGCGAAGCGGGTCCCGGTGATTTCATTTATGTGCCGCCATATGTGCCGCATCAGGAAATCAACGCCAGCGAGAATGAAAAGCTGGAGTGTGTGTTGGTTCGCAGCGATCAGGAAGCCGTAGTGGTGAATCTGGATATTCCAGAGGCGGAAAGCCCAACGAGTAATTTATGGGTTGATCCGATTCATGCCGACCACTGAAGCACACCTTTTGATGGGCCGCAGAACTGAAGCATTGAGGCTGGAGCTAACGTCTTCAGTGGCAACAGGTGTTAGTTAGGCAAACGCTCCTAGATCAGAATTTAAAGCGAAGCATGCCACCGCTAAAGCACGCGCCGAAGGAAATTGTATGACAGATAGCGAACGAACTGGACCATTAAGCGACATCACCATTATTGATTGCACGCGGGCATTGTCGGGACCTTATGGCGCTGGCCTGCTCGCCGACATGGGCGCGCGAGTCATTAAGGTTGAGGCACCGATGGGCGATGGTTATCGCAATATACCGCCTTTTCTGCCGGATTATGCGCCGCCGGGGGCGTCCGCAGACACTGCTGCGGCGCCAAGTGCAACCGACTACGGCGCGCCGTTCGCGTCGGTCAATCGCAACAAGCAAAGCATTCTGCTCGATCTCAAACAAGAGGCGGATAAAAGCGTCTTCCTCGAACTCTGCAGTCACGCGGACGTAGTGATTGAGAATATGCGCGCGGGTGTAATGGAACGCCTAGGCCTAGGGTACGAAGACATCTGTAAACGCAACGCATCGATTATTTATGCTTGCGTCCGCGGCTTTGGCGATCCCCGCACGGGTGAAAGTCCCTACGCCGATTGGCCGTGTCTCGATGCTGCTGCACAGAGCTTCGGCGGCCTGGTATACGCTAACGATAATCTTGTGACGCCAGCCATCGCCGACATCTTTTCTGGGATGCTGATGGCGCTGGGCGTATTGGCTGCGATCAATCATCGGAAGAACACTGGCGAGGGCCAGTTTCTGGATGTAGGTATGTACGACGCCATGCTCGCTTTTCAAAAGAGCGCTGTCGCGCAATATGGTTTTACCGGCAAACCAAATCCGTCTGGTTTGCAGCGCGCGATGACCCTGTACCCGTTTGATTTGTTCCCGGCGCAAGACGGGCAAGTCTCCATCGCAGTCGGACAACCGCATCACTGGGACCTATTGTGTGCAGCGATGGATCGCGCGGATTTGATGACAGACGAGCGTAGCGCGACGAATGCAGCGCGGCTTCAGAACGTCGATTGGGTGGAGGAACAGATACTGGCCTGGACAACGCAAAACACCCGAGCCGACATAATGGCCAAGATAGGCGGCAAACTGCCCAGCGGCCCGGTGCAAAACATGCAGGATATCTTCCAAGATCTGCATGTCGCGTCACGGAAAATGCTGGAGATGTGTGCGACCGGAGGTAGCAACCCGGAGACAGCCCTTGCCGCTAACCCGATTAAATTCAGCAAAACAACAACGACGCTTTATCAGCCGCCGCCCAAATTGGGGGAGCATACAGAAGCGATACTTGCTGAGTTTAATATTGAAAAGAAGGGTTAGGCAGACTAACGATACGAATCTGTTTATTAATCATCGCCTTGGATGGCTTGGCCGTGATTTGGGTGTTTGATGCGATGGCATCTGGTGGGGCTGAAGTTCTCTGTCCTCACTCCACTCCCCACATTACTTTCTATCTCAGCTGCGGCTTGTCAGGGTAAGTAGCGTATCTCCACAGCCACTCCACTGGCCCCATGCGAAACCGCTTGAGCCAAAGCGTGGAAAAAACAATTTGCAAAATCCAGATCAAAAGCACCAGTCCATACAGTTCAGTTCGCGACAGATCAGCAAAAAGGCCGAGTCCGAAAGGGGTGAAGATTAGCAGTCCAAATACCGATTGCAGCAGATAGTTGGTAAGCGACAAGCGGCCGACTGGTATCAGAAACCGGCCGAAGGAAAAGCGTTTTGCAGCCCATATGACTAAGGCGATCCATCCCAGCGCGACGCTCAGGCGACCGATGTGATAGGTGGGTTTTAAGAAGTTATTTGAGGCAAATAAATCGAAGTTTGAGTGAATGCCCTGCGCGACTTCAAACAGGTTGATCGCGAGGCCCAACAAAAACGCGCCGACAAACACTTTTTCATAAAAAGGAAGCGAGAATTGGCCTTGTAAAAACCCGACTTTGAAAAGCGCCGCGCCAAACAACATCATTAGCAAAGCGTCCCATAACATTTGACTTGGAATGGTGCTGACAAGCGTTTCAATGCCTTTGGCGTAGTGCCAGGCGAATGCCGCTGAGGTCGTGGTTGTGCGGCTGATGATTTCCTCTTCAACCTCTTGTTCCGTGGGTGCGATGAATTCGCTCAGTTCGTTCCATTCCTCGAGACTGCGTCGCGCTTCTTCAGACAGTTTTTCGCCTTGCTCTATCTTCAATTCCGCCTGTACCGCTGCCTGCTGCATGGCTGGTAGAAAGAGCTGCGCCAGGACCAGCTGCGCGGTCAACACCAGGGTAATCAAGATTCCGGCGCTCACTAATCTTGATGTCCGCCAGGATCGACACAGGGTGAGAAGCAAGCCGGCTAAGGCGTAAGCGATTAAGATGTCGCCGACCCACATGAGTACGAATAGATCGAACAAGCCGATAACGAGGAGTGTTAGCATGCGCCTGATATGCAGCTTGACGCCGTTCTTGGGATTGGCCAGAAACAGGAACACGCCCGCCCCAAACAAAATTGAAAAGATGGCTCGCATGGCGCCTTCAACGGTGACATCCATCACCGCCCATACGATTAGATCGCTTTGATCTTGGATGGCGATTGATGGCACAAATGACGCCGCAAAAGGCAATCCAAAGAGCAGGATATTCATTAGTAAAATACCCAGAAGAGCGAACCCTCTAAGGATGTCCAACGTGTCAATTCTTGCTGTTTTCAAGGTGCTGCTTGTGCTTGATTTTAGTGTGTTACTGAAGTGGTGAAGGGTTTAGAGCGCTGCCCTGACCGCCGCAAAAAAATCGCTGGTACTAGCTCGTCCGCCTTGATCAGGGGTCAGAGTGACTCCCGCTGCATAGACTTGGGCCACTGCGTTGGCTAACGCTTCTGCTGCATCGGTGTAGGTCAAATACTCCAGCAGCATCGCGGCAGATAAAATAGTCGCGGTTGGGTTAATGACGTTTTTCCCGGCGATATCGGGTGCTGTGCCATGCGCTGACTCAAAGTAGGCATAGTCAACCCCGTAACAACCTGAAGGGGCTAAACCGATACCGCCAATCAATCCCGCCGCCCCGTCAGACATGATGTCACCGTAGAGGTTCGGCATCACCACAACGTCCAAATCATGCGGTCTGCTGATCATGCGGCAAAGGAAGTCGTCGATGATAAAGTGCTCAAATTCGATGTCAGGATTTTCTGCCGCAATTTGCTTGCCAATTTGCAGAAACAAACCGTCGGATACCGCCAGCATGTTGTACTTGCAGGTAACGGTTACCTTGCGTTTGCCGTCACGTTTGCGAGCCAGGTCAAAGGCATGACGAATCACTCGCTCGGAGCCTTTTTCGGTTATCGCTTTGATTGCATATTTGCCCGTTCCCAAATCAGCCAGATTGGCGCGTGCGTGGCGTGAGTAAAGGTTGAGTCCTGCCAGGTCTTCGGTATCGCCCTCTAAACCCAGATACAAATCCTCCAGATTTTCTCGCAGCACGATGAAGTCGATGCCGTTCGGCTGAGCGAGAGGGGAACGGAAGCCTGGGAGATAACGGCACGGGCGCACGTTGGCGTAAGTTTGTTTACCCCAGCGTAGATAGAACAGAGTGGGCGTGCTGTCACCGCTGGTAGAGCCGAAAAAAGTGGCATCTGCCGCATCGATTTGTGCTTTGGCTGCAGCTGGAAACAAACTACCGGTTTGTTTTTTGGCATCGCTGCCGATGCTTGGCTCGACAAATTCAATGCCGAGTTGCAGGTCCTCTAACAGCGCTACGGTTGGCACCATGACTTCAGGTGAAGCGTCATCGCCGACAAAAACGGCGACGGTTTTGGTTTCCATAGTCCTTCCCCAGGTGACTGATCGGGTCGCGGCGCCTATATGAGCAGTTTTTTGTAGGAAAGAAAAGTGCTATACAAACCACATAGAGGAGATTGTTAGTAACGGGAGGGCGCTATGCAATTGGGGGACACCAACCAATATAAACACATTACCGTAGACGCGGATGTAGGGCCTGTCGGCGCCGTCGTCAGCGGGGTCGATTTAAAGCAGAAGTTGAGCGAAGACGTCGTAGCCGAAATACATGCCGCGTGGCTCGCTCATCATGTTGTTTTCTTTCACGATCAGCACCTTTCGCCAGCGCAGCAGGTCGCCTTTGCTGAGCGCTTTGGCGAGCTGGATCAGTACCCTTTTATGCAGCCGGTAGATGGCAACGCTTATGTGATTCCAATCATCAAGGAAGCCGACGCGGCAATGAACTTTGGCGGCGGTTGGCACACCGACACTTCCTATAAGGCGCAGCCACCTAAGGCAACGTTGCTTTGTGCTGTCGAAGTCCCGCCAGAAGGTGGTGATACCTTGTTTGCTAATGCGACTGCGGCGTTCGCGGCGCTCAGTCCGGCAATGCAAATGTCGCTGTTAGATTGGCAGGGCCTTTATTCGCCTAAGCTTGTGCACGGCAGCGGCGGTTTTTATAAATCAGATGCCGCGCACGAAAATCTCGGTGCAGCGTATGGTGGCGATAGTCAGTTTGCTGAGAGTGAGGTGATGCATCCTCTGATTCGGACTCACGAAGAGACCGGCGCGCGGAGTATTTACTGTAGTCGGGCACATACCGTAAATATCGTGGGCTGGAACCGGGAAGAGAGCGTGCCGATCTTTAAGTTTTTAGAGCAGCACCTGACTCAAGCCAAGTTTGTGACCCGATTTAAGTGGCGCAATGGATCTGTGGCAATGTGGGACAATCGCTGCGTTTTTCACAACGCGGTGAACGACTACAAAGGCTACCGGCGGCAGATGCATCGGGTGATTATCAAGGGCGATCGGCCGCATTGATTGGTAGCACCGCTGGCGGGACAGTGCTACGTTTTGCTCGGCCCGAGGCCCAGCCCACCAATTCCTACTGGCGCGCTTTGGCCGCCTTTGCGCGCGGTCCGCACGACATCGCGGAGGGTATAAGGCGCGCTTAACTCAGCGGCGCTGGAGGTCGGTCCTAGTTCGCCGACTCTGTGATAGGTGCCTTTATCTGCTGCAATTCGGAACGCGACTGTTGCTCCAGCTGCTTCACCGGCAAGTCCCTTTGCGCCGAAGCCATGCCCTTCGTTGGTTTGCGTGCCAGTGGTTGCCTGAAAACCCATACGATGCAGCAGTTTCGGGCTAGCGCGCTCGAGCACTTCCGGCCGCACGGAGAGCATCCAGTTTTCTTGCTGGCGTAAAAAAGATTTTTGCATGCCGTTCAACATGACAATGCGCGGCTCGTCGGTTCGGTTAATACCGGTGCCATGTAAAAGCCGCCCATCGGTAATGACCATCGTGCCGGCTTTCGCATCCAGGTTGATAGCAGGCGGCAGTTTGCCAACCGGTTTTTGATTGCGCATTGCCTCGGTCAGGACTTGATGACTGCCAGGAATCAGCAGCGTACCGCCATTGCTTTCGTCCACATCGCTAATGGCCGTCAGAATGTTGATCGACATTGGGCTGCGCGAATCGAGCGCGTTGTTCTGATCCTGATGCAACGCTTGCGGTACGCCGCCTTTTAATGAGATTGCTGCTATCAGCGAAGTGCATATCCAACCGGACCCCAGCGCTTCGGTAACAATTTGTTCGACCAATGGCCCGCCTTGCACCATATCCGGGTGTTGTTCAATGAGCAGTTCAAAACAACGCCCTTTGTTAACGCAGCAATTGATGTTTTGGCCGCTTGGCGTTTTTTGGGCGATGCCGGCGAGTCGCTCGCCTTCGGCTTGATCCATAACCCTTTGGCGGATCTGCGCGACTTGCTCGGCGGACAAGGCATCTTTTATTTTGCAGTAACCCCACCGCAGCATATCTTGACGCAGTCGGCCAATGTCCTTGGTGGCTCTGGGCAGATCGTGCTTCTGCCAGTATGGATGTTTGGCACCGCTGGTTGTGTCGTAATAAGAACCAGGCTTGTATTCCCAATTGCCCCAGTCGCTGCCGCGTTTTGGCGTGACAAAATAGATTTCAGGGTTGTTCGCTAATACCGACTGCATGGGTTCCTGGGAGGACAGTTCGGCGTGATACATTTGCGCTTCTGGAGCCGCCTGGCTCGCGTTCTGCGCTGGATTGAAATCGTTTGGAATTTCCCTCATGTTGTCCTCCCTCATG
>DJYW01000038.1:0-4694 GCA_002450255.1 Gammaproteobacteria bacterium UBA6968 | reverse complement strand
TCCCTCATGGGTTGCTCTCTTGTTATCTTCTCTTTCATCCCTTGCTCTCCCATCATTCCCTTGCTCACGCAATGCTCGTTGCGAGCGCCTTCTGATGCGTTTCGGCTACAAGCCTGATTGCTTTCATTCCAGCAAACGGAGTCTCTTTTGTCGCGTTTGCGACGTGCCGGGTTAAAGTGTTTGCAGTGAGTCCGCCAAGGCTATGCCTCAGGCCGCTCTGAATCTACTGCTTATCTTTGCGGTTGTGAGGGACTGACACTTTGATTCGTCTTTGGGCTTAGCTCAACCTTTCTACTTATGGCGCTATGCTGAGTTCAGGGACACGGCTTCCGGTGGCTTGCGGGTCTAAACGCAGAATTTGCCGGGACGGCGGGAAACCCATCAAGAACATCACCGGCAGCGGTAGTGGGTGTGCTGCGTCGACTCTGTCGAACTCCTCGCCGGAGACGGGTACGGCGCGATAATCCGCCTTGATCCCATCTATGCTGACCTGTACGTCCGGGTTTGTGATGGCGCGGCGATACCAACCGCGGGGCCAGTGGTGAGCGGACACATAGAGTTTATTGTCGGTCTGAAAATTAGCCAGCATTCTAGACTTCGTCGCACCGCTTTCATCCGTGGTGTGAAGTACCAACATCGGTATTCCTGAATCCTCGAAGGAAGGCTGTAGCATTCCCAGATAGACGACTTCAAATAACACGACAAAAGCGATGTAGACTGCTAACAGCGCACCGACCCATTTCCCAACTCGCATAACGATCCTTGTACCCATGTACACGTTTTTAATGCCTCGGAGAATGCAAGAAGTGAGAAATGGTAGTCAATAGCGGAAGGATTGACCGGTAGGTCGCATTGCATCGGCATGTGGATTTATCGCCGCGCCTGTATGTCTCTTAGCCTAGGAGCCTTGCAGACTTGTCGTCGGTTAGCCGTTTTGAGTTAAAGCGTTTTGCAGTGAGCTTTAAGCCATCTCAGATGACATTACTCACGGTCGATTTCATTCTCTAGTACAGCCGCATATTGCAGCATTGCTTTGTCCGACCACGGTCGCCCGATGACGGATATGCCCACCGGGAAGCCGTTGATTTCGAAAGCCGGCACAGTCACGTGCGGCAAACCGGTTATGGCTGCATAGCTTCCATTACCAAAGCTTGGCACTTCCTCAGCCGCAGCATCATCGCCGCCTTGATAGTTGATCAGCCAAGCGGGTCCGCGCGTCAGGCCGACAAAAGCGTCCAAGTCGTAACGTTTCATCAAAGCCAAAGTATCTCGTTTGGTCGCCGCCATCTGCTGAAGCGCATTGGCGTAGGTGTCGGACTGTTGCGCTGATGCCAGTGCCATCTCGAGAATTTCCTGTTTGAAGTAGGGCATAGCCTTGTCTTCATGCTGCCGATTAAAGGCAATAATTTCAGCGAGAGACTTTTTCGGCTCTGTGGCCGTTGCTAAATAGGCCTCGAGCCCCTTTTTGAATTCGTACTGCATGATGAAGAAAGACGCTTCGCCGGGGTATTCACGCGTATCTTCGATGCTAACCACCGTGCCGCCACGGTTGTTAATGAGCGTCTTAATTTTGGCCAGCAGTAGTTTGCCGTTTGCGTCATCGGAGCCGGAATCCAATAGCCCGAAACGCTTGCCTGTGAGTGATGCGGTCGGCTCTAAATCGGCGAAATTTAAGGCCAGGTTTTGCGGTATCTCCGCGGTGCTTGAGTCATTCGGATCAATGCCCGCAATGTCGGCGAGGGCCTGCGCTACGATGGCGACATTGGCACCGATTGGTCCAGCCGTGTCGAACTGAGCCGCGATAGGGATAATGCCGCTACGACTTACCAAGCCAAGCGTTGGTTTCATACCGACTACGCCGTTAACCGACGCCGGGCAGGTAATTGAGCCATTAGTTTCTGTGCCGATACTAATGTCGACTATGCCCGCCGCAACAGCTACCGCCGAACCGGAGCTGGAACCGCAGGGATTAAATAGCGGATCGCGCGAGTGTGTCGTTTGACCGCCCAAACTTGACCAGCCGCTGACTGAGTTGATGGATCGAAAGTTCGCCCACTCTGACAAATTGGCTTTGCCGTAAACGTGATAGCCGTTCTGCTTGAGTTTGTTTATTAAGAACGCATCGGTTTTGGCGACATTGCCCGCTAGTGCAATGGACCCAGCTGAAGTCACCTTGTCGGCAATATCGATGTTGTCTTTGACCGCAATATTGATCTTTTTAGATCCTTCAGCGGGAGCGTAGATTTCGATAAACGCGTTGTGTTCGTCCTGGATCGCGGCGTGGCCAGCAATACTCAGTAGTGTCGCCAATATTAATAAAAGGCTACCCCAGCCCGTGCTCAATAGCCCCGGCCTTAATTTCGCCGAGCTTGCGCGGATTATGCTGAGTCGGGTTGGCATAGCCCGTGGACGTCGCAATTGGCTGAAAAAGGTCATTGGGTAATCTCGTTTTGGTTTAGGGCTTACTGCGGTCTGCAGTCGGTTATTTAGACGATCAAAACTGTTTTGCTGCAGAGAAGCCTGCCGCTGCGGGGATATTCTTTCGTAAAAGATTCTTCGCGTAAGGCAGCCTTCCTCCATGGTCCGTCTGCGTTGAGAATTCACTCTAGGCCTTTAGATCATGCGGAGATGTTCTCCCTCGGTGTCCTAGGTTAGGGCTTACTTTGGGGCTTTCGCGGCTCTTGCGGCAGTTCTGTAAGCGGTTTCTTTAGGACCCGATTGACTAGCAGCATGGGGATAAAAATGAGCGGAAACAATTTGTCGTAGTGACGCGGCAACAGTCGCTGAGCCAGATCAATGAGCTTGGCATCCCAGCCCACAAAGATACGACTCTTTTTCTTGCGTACGCCATTTAAAATGATTTCCGCAGCACGGCTTGGGTGCATACCGTTATCGCGAAACAGTTCGCCTTGCTGTTCCCAGCTGATATCCCTGCCAAAAAATGCTGGTTTTTTGTCGCCAGCGTCATTGCTCTCGATCTGTTTCGCAGAGGCTGCAATGTTGGTACCGACGTGTCCGGGATGAACGCAGTGCACTTGCAGCTTCGAACCGCGCATTTCTTTTACTAATGATTCGGTAAATCCTCTGACGGCGAACTTAGTGGCGTGATAAACGCTTTGCGTCGGGACGGCGACCATTCCAAAAATCGACGAAGTGTTAACTAAGGCGGCATCCGGTCGCGATTGCAGGTGAGGCAAAAACTTGCGAGTCATATTGATGACCCCGTGAAAGTTTACGTCCATCACCCGATCCCACTCATTCTCTGGCATGTCGGCAAACTCCGACATAATGGTGATGCCAGCATTGTTGAAGACTAGATCCACATGCTCATGCTGGTTAATAACGGTCTCGTAGAATTCATCGATCGCGCCTTTATCACCGATGTCGACGATGTGCCGCGATGTTGCCACGTTGTAATGGCGCAACATGGCATGAGTGTCCGCCAAGGTTTCTTCATTGACGTCGCATATGGCTACATTGCAGCCCATTTTCGCGAGCAATACAGCGATATAGCGACCCATACCAGAACCAGCACCGGTGACGACGGCGACTTTATTCGCGAAATTATCCATGCTGCTATCCCTTACTACTTTTTGGTTGCTGCTGAGTTCGCGTTACGTAATAGGTTCTGGCGCGGCCTCGCCTAGCGCTTCGCTGTAATTTCTATGGAAATGGTGTAGGGCCGGTTCGTTACGGCCGAAAACAACCTCTTTTAGCATGCCGCTTTCAGCTGCGCGTTGTTGCATCTCGCCCATTTCATAGTCTTCGGTTTCCACCGTAGAGCGGAAGATTTCTATCGACGCGGCTAGGCTGGGGCCGTCGGTGCCGGCTGCGGCACGCCCCTCAAAATCGTAAACGTCTTCGTCTTCGGAAACCTCCGCGTCGCGCTGTTCGGCATATGCGGCTGCCTCGGCGGAAAAGTAGAAGTTGATTTTTGTAACAGATTTGCTCGGGTTGTCGAATTCTGGGTAGATACGAATGAGTGTAGTGGTGTGATCGTTTACGATCAGCTGGATATTCGGGAACAAATGATAGAGCACAAAGGTACCACGTCCGATGTCCCATTCGGATTCCGGTAAGACGCGCATCGCATCAATACCGCGGCTTGCGGTCACAAAACGATGGTGACGGCCAAACTCTTCGAAATGCAGGTTATTGCCGTAAAAGATGCGCCCGAGCGTATCTTTGTGAAGCTTTGCAAAATGATAGGTTTCGCCAAAGGTGTCATTAGCGAGTTTCCAATTTAGGCGTTTTTCGATTGTGGTGATGCCGCCGAACAAATGTCTGTCCATACCAAAAGAGGCAAGCTCATCTTTTAACGGCCCTAACAAGTCGTCTAAGTCCAAGCTTCCTTCGGGGTTTGGGTTAACCCATAGCAGGCCACCGTGTTCCGCAGCGGGTAACTCAACCAAGCCGTGGCAGGACTTATCGATCTCGCCGAAGTGATCGTTGTCCGGAATGTTCAGGAGCTCACCGCTGTTGGCGTAGCTCCAGTGATGGAAGGGGCACATAAAGACGGTCTTTTTACCGCGTTCTTCCTCGGTAACTTTGACGGAACGATGTCGGCATGCATTTAAAAATGCGCGGAATTTGCCGCCCTTAGCGCGCGTAGCCAGGACGGGAACACCAAAATCGTTGATGGTCATAAATGACCCAACTTCGGGCAGGTCTTGCGACAAGCCAATCAACTGAGG
>DJYW01000172.1 GCA_002450255.1 Gammaproteobacteria bacterium UBA6968 | reverse complement strand
TGATTCCCTCACGACGGATGCTGGTCGCGATGCACAGTAAAGGCGGAAGCTAGTATTAACGGGCGGGTCTGCACTGACAACTGATTTAGCGGGCTGGCTAAATTGGCCGTCAAAGAGGCGTAAGCGGCGCTGGCCAAATTTGTGCTGGTTAAAGTGGTAGCGGTAAACAGTAGCGCAGGTAAAAAATAGTGTTAGTAAAAAGAAGCGCTGATGCTTTGGGTTTCAAATTAAGGATTTTAGGATAACGGTTCGATGAGCGACGCACACAAACAATCCGAGCAAGCCGCACGAGGCAAGGATCGCGCTCAGCGCTTGTTGCGGGTGCTCGACCTGAAGCCGATTGAGGAGAATCTGTTTCTCGGCCAGAACGAAGTCGAAAACGGCAGCCGTATTTTTGGCGGCCAAGTGCTGTCACAGGCAACCCTTGCGGCGTATCGAACGGTTGCGGAGGTGCATCTGCATTCCCTGCATGCTTACTTTCTACGTCCGGGCGATTCGTCCAAGCCCGTTTTATACGAGGTCGAGCGCATCCGCGATGGTCGTTCGTTTACCACCCGCCGTGTCGTCGCAATTCAAAATGGCCGCGCGATTTTCAATATGGATGTGTCTTTCCAGATCGATGAACTGGGGTTCGATCATGGACGCCCAATGCCGAACGTGCCGATGCCTGACGAGCTGCGGGACGACCTAACTGTCGCCTCGGAGCTAAGCGAAGGGCCGCGTGATCCGCGCATGAGTCCTATGGCCAAAATAGAGCGGCCTTTTGAAATGCGTTCGGTGTTTCAACTTGGCAGCACGGAGTGGGGAGGGGATCGTTTTTGGAACCCGACCTGGATTCGGTTTCGCGGTGAGGTACCTGCTGACGATTCGTTGTCCCAACAAGTCTGGTCTCGTGCTCTGCTGGCTTATGCTTCAGATATGGGCTTTGTCTCGACGGCTACGCTGCCACATCAAAGCACAACCACGCGTAGCGATTTACAAATGGCGAGCCTGGATCACAGTTTGTGGATTCATCGACCGCTGGAATTAGATCAGTGGTTGTTGTTCCACAAACACACCTCGACCGCGCAGGCTTCCAGAGGACTTGTGCACGCGGATTTCTACAATCAGAAAGGCAAGTTCGTCGCTTCCGTAACCCAGGAAGGCCTGCTGCGCCCCAATCCATAATTGCCGAGAATCTCCCGCATTCGGCGCCATCTGAGTGAATCGCGCCGGTTGGTTGCGACTCGCTGTGACGAAAAGGCCGCAGCAAGCGATTGCGCAATCACCCCGCGAGGCGCCTGCGAGGATGCATTTGAGGGGCCGCAACGAGGCAGGCGACGCGGCGTCAGTGCACTCCCAAAAGCGCTGAAGTGTGCAGCTACAAGCGAACATTGAAATAGCAGCAGGAAAAAGCTGCTCTTTTTAGCTAGAAGCCCCATGCCAATACGCTGAACTCAATAGCCGAAATTGCACTTCACCGCGCCGGTTCGCGGCTTGCAGTGCGGCCGCTTGTTGGTCGGTCAAAGTAATGTGGGTGGCATCGGTTTGCGGTTGGTTCCAAGTTGGATCAACGCTATGCCAAGCGCCAGACCAATACACCTCATTCCAAGCATGAAACATAAAGCCTGGTTCTGCGCCATCTCGATAGGCCATGCCGAAAACAGTTCGGGCAGGTAGGTCCATATGCCGAGCGAGGGTCGTGAACAAATCTGCAAAATCAGTACATTCACCCTGGCGCACGGCCAACGCGCGCAATACCGATCCGGCGGGTGCGTTTTCCACGTAGTCCAATTGGTTATGCACAAAGTCGATCAATTCCGCCAGAGTATGCCCAGGCGTTTGGTCAAGATCTGCTGAGTTGGCGTCGTACTGCGTCAACAAATCTCGGATTGCAGGATGGTTCACCGGGAAATTCAGCGTTTCGCTGAGATATGCATCGAACAGGTTGTGAGGCCGCTGTTGGCGCGATGAGGGCAGCGAACTGCCAGCCTGCTTTGCGCTAAGCTGCAGTGATTGCGGCAGCCCCAAGGTGGCGTGTGTAGTGGTGCCACTTACTTCCACGGCCAGCACCAGTTCCGCAATGTTCGTATGGTCTGATAATCGCTGATCAATTGGGATGGCTCGCATTGAACCGGTTGCGGTACCGAGCGAGGCAGGCAGCAGAGTCGGCTGCGCTTGGGCTTCGCTGCTGCGAATAAATTGCAGCCCACCGGGTGTTTCCATGCGCAGAAGCTGTAGGGCGCCATCGAACTCCGATCGAAAATCCTCGGCAGCACTGTCGCTGTCGCGAGTGTTTTGAGCAACCGGCGTTGTCATGACGGTAAACCCGCTTAGCCGCTGATCGGTCAGGGTATAAGCACGCTGCTGTAGCTTTAAAGTAGCCAGGTTCAGCCAGGATGCTTCGAGCTGTTCACCGAGCGGTACCGCTTGTTGTAACCAGACTTCCAAAGCCAGGTGATCGGCGAGATCGAAGTCCCACGCCAACGGTACGCTTTGGTCGGTGGCGGTGCGGTTGTCATGATGCGCAAACGCCGCCGCATAGCCTGTTCCATTTTGCTGAATATCGATGGATTTAACCTGGGAGCCGATCGTTTGCGCATAGCGCGCTGAATGCAGTGGGTAAGGTGGGTGGTCGGCAAAGGTAAGCTGCTGCGCGAATCGGGTAGCGCGTTGCGCCGCGCCCGGACCCTGGGGTGCTAAATGCACGGTGCTGGAAAACTGCCAGCCATCTGCGGCGCGACTCACCTGGTGGTGCATGTGCCCAATGTGCTTATCGAATTGTTTAATCTGATACCAGCGATCCCCCAGGCTCTGCTGCGCGACATACAGTTCCGCCGGCAGCCGTTGCGCATAGCTCACACCCAATGCCACAGCGGCCAATAGCAAAGTGGCCGTGATCAACATAAGTCGTTCTGCTGGGTTGGTAGACTTGAACATAGCGAGTTAAGCGTCGGTGATCGGTACGGTTACGGTCTCTGCTGGCGTCAGCAATTAGTTGCGGTGCCATGCTGTCGGCCCAAATTGAGCGTGTAAGAATAGCAGGTAAGCGCGTCGGATTGTTGCGGCGACTTACGCGTCTGAGGCACACTCCACCCACACAAGGCAAACTCATTTTAGCGTGCCTCGCGGGCGCTCGAAGCAACACGTTTATTGGAACCAGCATGACCGATCGCTCCCACGGCGACAGCACCAGCACCGACTCTGCAGAAGGGCAAGATTTTATTCGTCAACGTATTCACGCTGATACGCAGGCAGGCAAACTCGCCGACGGGGTCGTTACCCGTTTCCCCCCAGAACCTAACGGTTTTTTACATATTGGCCATGCCAAGAGCATTTGCCTGAATTTCGGTGTAGCAGCCGAGTTCGGTGGTAAAACTTATTTGCGCTTCGACGACACCAATCCGGTGAAGGAAAAAGAAGAGTACGTTGAAGCAATTCAGACGGACGTAGCCTGGCTTGGGTTTGAATGGATCGCGGTGACCTATGCATCCGATTACTTTCAACAGATTCACGATTACGCGGTTCAGTTGATTGAGGATGGCAACGCTTATGTTTGTTCGCAAACTGCGGAAGCTATGCGCATAGGCCGCGGCACGCTGACCGAGCCTGGGACCAACAGTCCTTACCGCGAGCGTACGGTAGCCGAGAACCTGGCACTGTTTAGCGCAATGCGTAACGGCGAGCACGCCGATGGTGAGCACGTGCTGCGGCTTAAGATTGATATGGCTTCGCCAAATATTAATTTGCGCGACCCGGTGGTCTACCGCATCCGCCATATCAGTCATGCGCGTACCGGTGACGCCTGGTGTATTTACCCTATGTATGACTTTACTCACTGTATTTGCGATGCCTTGGAAGGCATAACGCATTCGCTGTGTACGCTTGAGTTTGAGGACCATCGTCCGCTATACGACTGGGTGCTGGAACATATCAATTTAAATTATCACCCGCCGCAAATTGAATTTTCTCGTCTTGGCCTTGAGTACACGGTAATGAGCAAACGCTTGTTGAACCGTCTAGTCGCCGAGGAGCTGGTCCACGGTTGGGATGACCCACGCATGCCGACCATCGCCGGATTGCGGCGGCGTGGGGTTACCCCTGGTGCGATTCGCGATTTTTGTAGTCGCATTGGCGTCACCAAGCAGGACAACGTGATCGAGATGAATCTGCTGGAGTTCTGTATCCGTAAGGATCTCGAGCACAATGCGCCGCGTGGTATGGGCGTGCTAGAGCCATTGCGTGTGGTGCTCACGAACCTCGCCGATTCCTATACGTTACAAGGGCCCTGGCATATGCAAAACCCAGAGCTCGGTGGGCGCGAGCTTAGCTTCGGCAATACGTTGTTGATTGAGGCGAGCGACTTTTCCGAAGATCCGCCGGGGAAATGGAAGCGGCTCTCGCCGGGTGGCATGGTACGTTTGCGCTACGCCTTTATCATTCGTTGCGACGAAGTCATCAAAGACGAGCAGGGTACCGTTGTGCAGCTAAACTGCAGCTATTTCCCGGATTCGCGCAGTGGCCAGGACACCTCCGGGCTAAAGCCAAAAGGCGTGATTCACTGGGTTGATGCCAATGCCGGTGTGCCGATGCAGGTCCGCGACTACCGACGTTTGTTCAAAGTACCGCAACCGAAAGCAGATACTTTCATTGATGATATCGACCCGAACTCGCTGCAAACCTTTAGCGCCGTTATTGAACCGGCGGTGATACATAGCGATGCCCAACAATTTCAGTTTGAGAGGCAGGGGTACTTCTGCAAAGACGCGGCAGAGCCTGGAGTTTTTAATAAAATCGTCAGCTTAAGAGAAGGGTTTTAGCGCGGCGATCAGATGATGGGGACAGTCGACGCGAATAGCTTAAGCAAATAGCTGACGCGGACAAACCACGCTAACAGTCCGCAGCATCGCAAATGCACGCTGCGTTACCCGCGCAGCACGAGCGGAGAGGGCCGCCATGATTGAAACATTGCCAACGCAAATTCAGGTGGTCGAAGTCAGTCCTCGCGATGGCCTGCAAAACGAAAAGACCCATATCTCTACAGAGCAAAAACTCGTCTTGCTGGCGCGTTTGGTGGCTGCGGGCTGTACTCGCATTGAAGCCACCAGCTTCGTCAATCCACATAAAGTGCCGCAAATGGCGGATGCCGAAGCACTGTGCGAACGCTTACCCGCGCTGGATCAGGTGCGCTACACCGGTTTGATTTTGAATGAACGAGGCTATCGGCGTCTGCGTGATACGTCATTGCACGAAGCAGGCTTGGTGGTGCCGGCCACGGATACGTTCGGTATTCGTAATCAGGGGTTAAATGTGGCTGATGCTGTAGCGATGGCAACGGAAGTGATTCGGGACGGTGTGCAGACGGGTTTTCCTGTGCAAGCGACGATTGCCGTCGCGTTTGGTTGCCCTTTCGAAGGTGATGTTACGGCTTCGGCCGTGATTGATATAGCCGAGGCTCTTGCCGCGGCAGGGCCAGTGGAACTCGCCTTGGCGGATACGGTTGGTGTAGCGGTGCCAACTCAGGTTTATCGGTTATTTAGCGAATTGCAGGCCCAGCTGACACCGTTACCGTTGCGCGCGCATTTTCACAACACGCGCAATACCGGTATTGCTAATGCTTATGCGGCAATGCAGGCAGGCGTGTCGATTCTGGACGCCAGTATGGGCGGCATCGGTGGTTGTCCTTTCGCGCCAAACGCCAGCGGCAATATTGCCACGGAAGATTTGTTGTATATGTTGCAACGCGGTGGTGTCGAGCATGGTTTGCAGCTGCAGACTTTGCTTGAGGGTGCGGCATGGCTGGAGCAAGCCTTGGGCAAACCGGTGCCATCCATGCTTTTGAAGGCGGGTGTCTTTCCGCCGCCGGTGTAGTGTTTGTTTGGCTTCGCACCACGAAGACGCCGTCGTGGTGGGCTGTCCTTATTACCGAAGTAGTTTAATCTCCGTCTCTCACATAACAGGGGGCAGCATGGCAGAAAGTAGTGAAGCACAATCTTTTTTCGGACACCCCATTGGCATGCGCACCTTGTTTCTCACCGAAATGTGGGAACGAATGTCCTACTATGGTATGCGCGCCCTGCTTGTTCTATTTATGACGAGTGCAATTACTGCCGAAAATGCGGGTCTAGGCCTTTCTCAATTAGACGCCCAAGCGATTTACGGGGTTTACGTCGGGTTTGTGTATTTCATGGTTGTGCCCGGCGGCTGGCTGGCGGATAACCTGCTGGGCCATCAGCGCGCAGTGTTATACGGAGCTTGCATTATTGCGCTTGGCCATCTCACTTTGGCGATACCGCTTACGCAGACTTTTTTTCTCGGTCTGATTTTCGTAGTGCTTGGGACCGGTCTGTTGAAGGGCAATATTTCCACTATCGTGGGGCAGCTTTACAGCGATACCGATCCACGTCGGGAAGCCGGCTTCACCGTTTTTTACATGTCGATCAACATTGGGTCGACACTAGGCTTTGCGATATGCGGCTATCTTGGTGAGAACGTCGGTTGGCACTGGGGCTTTGGCGCTGCCGGTGTGGGTATGCTGCTCGGCGTCTACCAGTACATCCGTTGGCGTCATTTGTTGGGCGATGCTGGCGCGCAGCCGGTGGCAATGAGTGCAGCGCGCCGCAGCCGTCTGACCCAAATTTCTTCTATCGTCGGTGTTGCATTTGTGTTGGTACTGCTGGTTTTGCTGTTTGGTTTGATTGAAATCGATCCGCGCCCCTTTGCTGAAAACTTCGCGATCATGCTGACCATTTTTGCGGCGGCTTATTTCGTTTATCTGTTCGCTTTTGCAAAACTCACCAGCGAGGAGCGCCGCAATCTGGTGCTGCTGCTCTTGCTGTTTGTCGCCGCCGCTGCATTTTGGTCTGGTTTCGACCAGTCCGGTGGATCACTGAACATCTTTGCGCGTGACTATACTGATCTTAACTTCTTTGGCTTTACCGCGCCGGTAGCCTGGGTGCAGTTCGTTAACCCTATTTTTGTCGTGACCTTTGCGCCTATGTTCGCCGCGTTCTGGATGTATTTGGGTAAACGCAATTTAGATCCATCGCTGCCTTTGAAGTTTGCCCTCGGCACCTTTTTGATGGGCCTGAGTTTTGTCGTGATGTTAGCTGCCGTGGCCATCGCCATGGAGGCAGCACCGATTGGCGTGCGTTGGTTGTTGCTGACCTATCTTCTACAAACTTGGGGTGAGCTTGCGCTGTCGCCCATTGGTTTGGCTGCT
Source organism: Gammaproteobacteria bacterium UBA6968 (assembly GCA_002450255.1). Classification (GTDB taxonomy): domain Bacteria; phylum Pseudomonadota; class Gammaproteobacteria; order Pseudomonadales; family Azotimanducaceae; genus UBA4421. Next base: position 10,655 of record DJYW01000172.1, on the reverse strand, counting down.
TTTTCCCGATATTCCCCAAAGCGTTATGCTGGTCAGATGTTCGGCTTGTGGTTCCTGGCCTCAGCCATTGGTGGCGTATTAGCTGGACTTTTAGGCGGCGATGCCATGAACGATGGCCTGGATAGCATGCCCGCTGTATTCGGCTCAATGGTTCAGTACTACTTTGCCTTAGGCATACTGTTGGTTATTGCTGCTTACTTCCTGCGCGCTAAGGCTCGCTCCTCTGATTAAGTCGTGCGGCGGTACCGTGGTTAAACGCGGAGGCGGCTTAGTTTTAGGCTGCCTCAGAGGAGGTGGCGCAACCGCTGTGCTTAGCTAACGCCAAAAGTGGTTTCCTTAGCATTATTTTTGAGTAGCTTGCTGCAGAAAAAGTGGCTAGCGAAGCGATCCCCCCAGCTGGTCAATTGCCAGGAATCCAGGAAGGCGCCATGCCCGCCATGGGCTATGCGGTGCTGATTGATCGCCGTCGGTAGCGCATCGAGGTCTTCCATTCGAATGATCGGATCGTCCATTGCCGCCAAAATGTGTGCATCAACCCCGTTCAAGTAATCGCCGGTGATGTCATACGCGGCAAAGTATTCGTCTGTCGAGGCGTATTCGGTATGGTATTTCACGAAGTAATCCGTCAGAGCTTGCATTGACGACAACCGCATTGCTTGGTCAAAGTCATATTTGCCAGGAAAGGCGCGTTCTTTTTGCTTATATAACCGCCGCCATTTGCGCAGAAAGTACTCGCTGTATATCCGGTTGCTCTCAATGCGATGGATCGTCGCGCTGGGGCTCAGTGCCGGGCATACTGCCAAGGTGGCTAAGTGCCGACGTCGTTCCGCTATCCGCAGTGCAAAGTTGCCGCCCAGTGAATAACCCATTAAGCCGGCTTTCGTCGCGTTGAAGTCGTCCAGGATATGGTCGATCAAGGCCACCACTTCATCCAACAAAGCTGAATGGAATAACCCTTCGTTTAAGTGCGCGGTTTCGCCGTGATCGCGCAGATTGATGCGCACAACATTAAAGCCCGCTTGCCATAGTGCTTTACCTGCCGATAGCACATAGGTGGAGTTGACGTGACCCAGCCAACCCGGAATGAGCATCACCAGCGGAGCTTGCTCGGGCTCGGGTTGGGTATTCACATGCACCATCTGCTGCAGGCCCTCGATTTCGATAATGCGTTCTTCTGCTGCGGCAATAAAGCGTGCTTCGCGGCGCGGCAAGATATTTTTGCGCCCAAGGCTAGAGAGAATAGTTTGCAGGTGGGGGTTGCTGAGACCGATTGGCGGCGTGAACGGTTCTTCGAATGGCGACAATGCAGGCTTTCCTTTTTATTTCGGGCATGAGTTTACGAGCGGGTGCAGTGCGATGATACGCTCTCGCCAGGGAATTATCTGCTAGAGAAGAACTTGCTGGGTTTACTTTGAGCGGATGTTCGCCGCCGAACGCTAGCTAGCGAGGCAATGATCTGGGGCGTTTCGGTGTTGTTCCAATCGCTATGTCGGCCGCAGCGGTTTTAGCCTAGTGCGCCGCGGCCACACGCCGCATGCCCTAAGTCCGTGCACAGGCGACTTTGTGGAGAAGGGGGTAAAAGTTGGCGGCCTATAGTGTGTCTTTTGAAAAAACGCGACGACCGGCGTAGCCCTGTTGTTGTAGCAGGGTCGGGATGCCAGTTACACCAACCATATGTGCAGCACCGGCAAGCACAAAATAGCTATCTTTTGAGTCGTTGGGTTTTGCTTCGCTGGATAACAGCTCAGCGATCTTGGCCGCCATGGTGCGATTGCGGTCGTCGACAATTTTTCGCATGAAGGCCTGGGCGGCTGGCGTATCGCCTGCGGACTCCTTGATGAGTCGATTAAAAGTAGCATTGTCGCCGTTGTACCAGGCACTCATTAGATCGCGTTGAATGGATTCATAGTCGTTAAACTGCTGCAAGGTTTCTTCCAGCATTGCCAACTGGGTGGCGATGGGTTGATCAAACAGTAGTGTTAGCTGTTGTTCGATGGTTTCTAACTCCAGAATCGGCCTGTCGCCGCGCTGTTGGGTGAAATAAGATTCCAGCCCCAGGTTGGCATCATAGCCAATCGCAGTCAGTGCCAGATTGGTTAGCTGTTGGGCGACAAAGTTCGGTTTAAACGCCTGCAGCGATTGTAGGCTAATCCCGTAATCGCTAGCAGCCGCTTGGAGCCGGCCATATTGTGGTTCGGGCACTACGCTGCTGAGAGTTTTAGCGCAAGGGGTAGGCAAAGTTTCCGGGCACAGCAGGCTGTATTGCAAAACCTTTTGCTGGATCACGTTTGGGCTGTATTTGGCGGTATCGACTTCCACGACCAAGTGATCGGATTTTGCAAAAGCCTCCTCGAATTGCACAGGCAGCGGAAAGAAACCCGCTTTCAGCGCGTGCACCGACCCGGCCAAATAAACTGTTGTGTCGTTATGACGAAATGTCCACAACATGAGGGGATGCTGCTTCGCGTCCGCAGCATCTTTAATCGTGCGCGCGCTGGTAATGGCAACGCCGTCCAATTCGACCACTTCGCAATAACCGGCCTGACTCAATGTTCGCGTGGTACAAGCTGTCATTGCACCTTGAGCGGCGGCAAGCTTATTCGGCTGGTTGGCGCTGAAGTAAGGCGTTTGCGGGGCTAAACTGTGCTGTACCACTGCACGATGACCGGCGGGGGACTCCGGTTGTGGCGAAATGGCGGCTTGCGCGAGTGCTGTACAGCCGAGCAAGACAATAACAGACGCGATTGGTTTAAGGGCGATGGCAGGTATTAGCAGCCGGCGTTTGGCCAGGCTCAGTACAAAGAATGGAAACCAGTTCATTATAGGGCCTCGTAAATGAGCGGTGCTTAGTTGGTTTAGCGTGATGCGTTTTGTCTGCTGATTTTTGTTGCTCTTTTTTAAAACGACAGGCTTTGCTTTTTATCGGCCGTTTTTCTCTTTTCGTTGTTGTAATCGCGGACCTCTGACCTCTGACCTCTGACCTTTGTCCTTTGACGCTCGGTTATCAGCTGCTAAGGAGCCGCATTATTGCCAGCCGAGGTCGTAAGGTGTTTCGCCGGCCGCTTCGATGGCGGTCATAATCAGTTTTGCGACCGCCTGCAGCAGGTCGCGATCAACGCCGCGAATAACCAGCATGGTGCCATAGCGTTCTTCTCTGAGAAACGGGTAGCTACCAATGTCGACCGTCTTGTGTGCGTTCTGGATACGGGCTAAAGCGTCAGCGATCTGGCTTTCGCCGGTGAACGCTTCTACCGCGTAACTGTGTACCACAGCGCCGCCGCGCAGTTCGCCGTCCAGGGAGGAGAGCATGGCCTGCATGACTCTGGGAATGCCCGCCATGACATGTACGTTTTCCATCGCGAATCCCTGCGGGCCACCGGTTGGGTTGTCGATTAAGCGTGCGCCTTCCGGAACGCGCGCCATCAGCAGGCGCGAGGCCATTACATCGTCTGGCGCTGGTCTGGATTTAATTCGAACGGCTATGTCCGGATGCTCGATCAGCTTCACGCCGAAAGCAGCCGCGACGCACTCTGCCGTGATGTCGTCGTGGGTTGGTCCGATTCCGCCGGTGGTAAATACATAATCGTATTGGTGCCGCGTTTCGTTAATGCTCGACACTATGATCTGGGCATCGTCCGGAATGACCCGAGCGTGCTGAATCTGAATGCCCCAGGCACCAATCGTCTTGGCGATGTGATTGAGATTAATGTCCTGAGTGCGTCCGGAAAGAATTTCGTTACCGATGATCAAGACGCAGGCGCTCACAGATTCGCTCATAAATTGCTCCAGCAAGAGAAATGGTTTTTTAATCAGTGGTTGTTGCAGCAACTTTGTTAGTTGCCTTGAAACTTTGGTGGCCGTTTCGCGGCGAAAGCGCTGCGGCCTTCTTTATAATCTTCGCTATTAAAACAGGCGTCGACCATGTCGCGCACGGTATTCACTGCCTCAGGTTCGCTGCCGGCTTCCCAAGTATTCAGTGCAGCCTTCGTGGCCTTAATGGTCAGCGGTGCGTTGCCCACTATTCGTTCGGCATAGGCTAAGCACGCTGCTTCTATGTTATCGGAAGGTTCGATGAAGTTAATCAGACCCATCCCGTGAGCTTCATCTGCTTCCATAAAGCGAGCGGAAAACATGATGTCCCTTGCGCGGCTTGGGCCGACGAGGCGAGCCAGCTTAGCCAAACCCTCAAATTCGTAGCCGAGGCCAAGCTTGGCTGCAGGTATGCCGAAACGCGAGTTTGGTGTGGCGAAGCGAATATCCGCGGCCAGCGCGGTCGCTAAACCGCCCCCAATACAATAGCCCTCGATTAACGCGATTAGCGGCTTGGGTAATTCCGCCAGCCAGCGGCTAGCGCGGCCCGCTATTTTGCCATAACTCTGGCGTTGTTCGGCATTGGCGCGCTGGCTGTCGAACTCGGAGATGTCGGCGCCGGATACAAAGGCTTTGCCGCCAGCGCCACGCATAATGACGACCCGCACAGCATCGTTGTTGCTGAAGTGTTCGAGGATGTCGCCGATGGCTTGCCACATTTCCAAAGACAGCGCGTTGTGGCGCTGTGGGTGATTAAAGATCATCCAGCCGATTCCATCTTCGACGTGCGCCTGCATGCGTTCCGTGTTCAGTTCCAATGTCATAAGCTCCCCCAAGAACAAAAATCAGTGTTGTTGCTAAATCCGCGAGCCGCGGTTTGGCGCTAAGATGCTAGTGCTGCCGTTTTCGCCAGGCATCACACGCGTCAACCTAAACCGCCGTGCTAGCATTTAACTCGCTTCAGATTAGCCAAAAAACCAAAACAGAGTCTAATCTGCTTAGCGTTTTCTGGCGTAGTAATCGCGCTGTGCTTAATTTACTTTATCAGGCCAGCCTGCACGCCCCTAGATTGCGTCAGATTAGCCTGGCCCATTGCAAAGGAATGTATCCATGGATTTTGCGCTCACAGATGATCAAGAACTTATTCGCACAGCCGTCGCAAAAATTTGTGCCGACTATCCGGACGAATACTGGGCGGAGAAAGACGCAAAGCACGAGTTCCCATGGGACTTTTACAAGGCAATGTCTGGCGCGGGTTGGATCGGCATTGCCATACCAGAAGCTTATGGCGGTAGTGGCATGGGCATTACCGAGGCGAGTATCGTTTTAGAGGAAGTCGCTGCGAGCGGTGCCGCGATGAACGGCGCTACCCCGCTGCACCTCTCCATGTTTGGTATGGAGCCGGTGGTGAAGTACGGATCCGAAGAAATGAAGCAAGCCTATTTGCCGCGAGTTGCCGCAGGCGATATGCATGTTGCATTTGGGGTTACCGAACCCGACGCTGGCACTGACACCACTTCTATCACCACGGCGGCCCGGCGGGATGGCGATTATTACTATGTGAAAGGACGCAAAGTCTGGACCACTAAGGCGTTGCAGTCTGAGCGGGTGCTGCTGTTGGTGCGCACCACGCCGAGGGATAAAGTCGAGCGCCGCACCGATGGTATGACCTTGTTGCTGGCCGAACTGCAGCGTGACGAGGTTAATATTTCGCCTATCGACAAGGTTGGCCGGAATGCCGTAGCGACCTGCGAGGTGGTCTATGATGATCTGCCGGTGAAGGTGACTGATCGAGTTGGTGAGGAAGGCAAAGGGTTCAGCTATTTGATTTCTGGTTTAAATGCTGAGCGTATTTTGATTGCCGCCGAGGCGTTGGGTATTGGTAAAGCGGCGTTGCGTCGCGCTGTGAATTACGCCAACGAACGCGTGGTGTTTGGGCGTCCGATTGGCAAAAACCAAGGCGTCGCCTTTCCTTTAGCCGAAGCCAAAATGCGTCTGGACGCGGCTGAGCTGATGATTCGCAAGGCGGCTTGGATGCTCGACAATGGTCACCCCTGTGGCGCGGAAGCAAATATGGCGAAATGGTTGGCTGCCGATGCCGGATTTTTGGCGGCGGATCAGGCGGTGCAAACCCACGGTGGCTTTGGCTATGCCAAGGAATACCATGTGGAACGCTATTGGCGGGAAGCGCGCCTTATGAAGATAGCGCCGATTTCCCAGGAGATGATCCAGAACTTTGTCTCCGAACATGTCCTTGATTTACCGCGGTCCTATTAGAGCGTCGCCAAGCGGTCATTTGAAGACGCAGCACGAGTGGATAGTTAACCCAACGTGCTCAAGCAACTCAGCAGAAAGCTTACCATTTCGCGATCTGCCTAAGTCGGAGCGAGAATAGCGCTCACGCGTTCTTGCAGCGCGGGAATTAAGTCTGCCTCGACCCAGGGTCGGTCCCGTAACCAGCGCGTGTTGCGAGGGCTGGGATGCGGCAGCGGCATGATGGCAGGCCAGTGATCGCGCCAGGCTGCTACTACGTTGGTCACCGCTTGGCGCTGGGCGCCCTCGATATGCGCAGAGAGTGCGTAGCGTCCCACTAATACCGTTAGCTGAATGTTGGGTAGCTGAGCAAGCACGGCGCGGCGCCATTGCGGCGCACATTCCGGTCGCGGCGGCAGATCGCCGCCCCGGCCTTTCCCCGGGTAGCAAAACCCCATCGGCACCAACGCGAACTGCTGTGCATCATAGAAACGTTCCCGCGAAACACCCAGCCAACGGCGCAGACGATCACCGCTGGGATCGTTGAAAGGCTGCCCCGTCGCGTGGACTGCCGTCCCCGGCGCCTGACCCACCACCAATATGCTGGCCTCGCTGGCTGCTTGCAGCACGGGTCGAGGACCGAGCGGTAGATGATCGGCGCAAAGCGTGCAACGCGAGATATCGTTGAGTAACGTTTGTAAGGGGATTCGGGCCATTAGCGCGGGTGCCGGAAAAGCGCTCCAAACCTAACGTGCAGGGTTAAAAGCAAGTTGCCCGCGCGGGAGTTGGTTGCTAACAAAATCGCGTAATTGTTCGGCGAGACTTTCTGCCTCAATCGCCCCGACTATGTCGGCGGATACACTCTGCCCAACGGTCATACGGTAGGGCTGATTTTTTTTGTTCAGCAATTCGCGGAACAACGTCATGTCTTTGAGCTCGGTGTTTAAAAACCAAAGGAAATAATAGAGCACGCTGTTATGAGTGCTGATATGCATTGGCACGATAGGGCATTGATAGCGTTGTGCTAAGGCTACGCCGGATGCCAGCCAGGGTCGCTCGATAAGTCCGCGAATGGTTGGCTGCGCGAGCCGCCCAGAAGGAAAAATAACGATCAAACGCTGGTCTTTAAAGGCCCGCGACATTGATCTAACGGTTTCTTTACTCTTGGCGTGATTGCGTCGTTCTTCCGCCCATTCAACCGGGATAATCCGTTCAGTCAAGCCATTGGCACAGCGAATAGCGTCGCGATTGGCGAAGAAGCAGAGATCTGGGCGATGTTTGCTTAAAGCATCATAGACCGCTACGCCATCGGCAATCCCGGCCGGATGATTAGGCATGAGCACCGCGCCGCCTTCTTTGGGGATATGTTCGATGCCTTGAATATCGATTTGCATCTGCAGGCGCTGACACAGCAGTTCAAAGATTTCTGTGCCGGTCAGGTCCTGCACGGAATCGATAAGTCGTACCGCGGCGTCATAGCCGAATATCGGATACAGATAACGTTGTACGGCGTGCCATATACGTGGGTGACGCATGAGCTTGGTGGCGCGCTCCTCTATCAGAGTGTCGACGATATGAACCATACCTATGGCTGAGCGGCTGTGTTGTGGCGAGCGATAAACTCGCTTACCCGCTGATTGAATGTGTCAGCAGCCTCCATGTTTACGCCATGGCCGGCCGCCATTCGCGCCACTTCAATATTGGGCATGTGCTCTGTGGCCCATTCGCCCAGATCGCGGAAGCGCCTTTCACGCTCGCCAAAACAAAACAATGTAGCCACTTGATTGTCGTCGATACGGGTTCGGTTACTGGCGTATGGCGTGGTTGCGCGCAGTGTATTCGCAACGCCAATCGGCGATAAGTCGGCGGCATCTTCGACCAGGGCCGTGTAAACCGTTTTCGGTAACCGATAGGCACGGCGCGGGTGTACTGCGATCTTGTTGATGGCATCTAGGCCGCCGGATTCTATGGCCCGTGCGCCGGGTTCGGCTGATTTTTGCCAAACCTGAATTTGTTCTATATCCGCCAGAGCGGAGCTGGAGTTGGTAAAAATCTGGCCGGCAACATGCGCGGGATAGTCCAAGGCATAGCGCATGGTAAGGCTTGCGCCTATGGAATAACCGCAGACAAACCAGGTTGCTATGCCCAGATCTTGCCGGATGCGCTCGAACTGTTCGACATAAACATCTGGTGCATAAGCCGCCACGTCCACCGGTGCGGGTGACTGACCGTGCCCCCAGAGTTCTGCCGTAACGGGTGTGCAAACAGCGCTGAGCGGTTCTAAGTTGAGCATCCATTGGGCGCTGGAAGACAAAAACCCGTGCACCAAAAGCAAATACGGACCGGTGCCCGGGTGTACGGTATAGGCCAGTCGCGCGTCGGAGTCGCGGGTTGCCTTCGGGTCGTTTGGATGGATTGCACTCATAGCAGTAGATTGTAGGTCGGGTTTGAAGATTTTGCGCGCATGCTAACATGCTGAGCGAGAGGAATAGATGTTCGGCTTATCCATGCATAAGCCCATGTTCGCACTTAGCTCGAAACAGTATTGGTCAATAAGGATGGGTATGACGGCTGTATTGCCCGCGCCCAAGTGAGCGGTGCAAAATGCTGTGCGGAGGCAATTGCCGAATGTGTGATTAGTATGCAAGGTGAGTCATCGCAAAAGCTAAAGAACCAAGGGGCGCGCGGCGCCGGGAGGCAACAGTGAGTTACGATTTATTAATAAAAAATGGCACCGTCGTTGACGGTTCGGGCGGCGCTCGCTACCGCGCCGATGTGGCGGTGAGTGACGGCAAGATTGCCGCAATTGGTAAAATCAATGCTCGCGCCAAACAACAGATTGATGCTGAAGGGCATATCGTCGCGCCAGGCTTTGTAGATGGCCACACGCATATGGATGCGCAGATTTTTTGGGATCCAATCGGTTCTTGTTCCTGCTATCACGGCGTAACCAGTGCGGTCATGGGCAACTGTGGCTTCACGCTCGCGCCCTGTAAGCAAGAAGATGCTGATCTGGTGTTCCGTAACCTGGAGCGGGCCGAGGACCTGTCTCGTGACGCGATGCTTGAAGGCATCGATTGGAGTTGGGAAACCTTCCCGCAGTTCCTCGATACCATCGACGATCTGCCTAAGGGCATTAACTATGCGGGCTACATCGGTCACTCTGCATTACGTACTTACGTTATGGGTGAAAGAGCTTTTGCGGACGCAGCGACCGAAGATGATCGGCGCGCTATGCAGCATATTGTCAAAGAAGCGGTCGCAGCCGGCGCGGTGGGTTTTTCAACGTCGCGTACCTTCAATCACATCACTGCAGACGATCGACCGGTGGCCAGTCGAATAGCGGAATGGGATGAAGTTCGCGCTATCGTTAATGCCGTGGGTGAGACCGGACGAGGCATTTTTGAAATCGCTGGCGAAGCACCTGGCCGCAACCCAGAACGCATTCGCGAGTATTGCGATCGGCTTCGAGATCTGGCGGTAGAGTCCGGGGTGATTCAAACGTGGGGCATGTTTAGCGTGCGCGCTGCCCCGGATCTGTGGCGTCCCTATTTTGATTTGTTAGACGAAACGGCAGCCGCAGGCGGTCGCATGATTGCGCAGGTGCACAGTCGCGCACTGTCCAGCTTACTTTCCTTTGAAAGCTACACCCCGTTTGACCAATGGGAATATTGGTCCGAGTTCCGTCAACTGCCGCTTGCGGAACAGGCTGCCAAGCTGCGCGAGCCGACTGTTCGCGCCAAATTGGTTGAAGTAGCGAGCCGTGAATACACTGGTCCGAGAGTGGTGGGCGCCGAAGCACGGCCGCCGGAATGGGCGTATGTCTATCCGATGGACGACATGCACTACGACAAGCCGTCTATGGCCGAGCTGGCAGCGCAGCGCGGCACCACGCCGGTAGAATTGTTTATCGATATGGCTGTAGAGCGAGATTTGAACATGTTTTTCCGCCAGCCGATTGCTAATGAAGATCAGGATCATGTTCTGGAAATGATGAAGCATCCCCGCTCGGTGGTGACGTTTTCTGATTCTGGTGCGCATGTGGCGCAGATTATGGACTCGTCTTTGCAAACGCATTTGCTCAGCTATTGGGTGCGCGAAAAGCAGGCGTTGACATTGGAAGACGCCATTCGCCAAATTACTTACAACACCGCGACACTCTGGGGCCTGCATGACCGCGGCCTGGTGCGACGCGGGATGGCGGCGGATTTGGTTATTTTTGACGAACATACAGTTGGCGCGGAGATGCCGGAGGTGGTTCATGATCTGCCGACTGGGGCAAAGCGCTTGAAGCAAAAAGCTACCGGCATTTTGAATACTGTAGTCAATGGCGAGATTTTGTTGACTAACAATGAACACAGCGGTGCAGTGCCTGGTTCGCTGCTGCGATCGAGTTAGATTGCGAGGAGCGCCACCCGCTTTACTGGGCATATAAGCAAATCGACAGGTAAGCGGACGGACAGACAGACAGAAAAGTGCTCTTATATGCGGTTAGTAGGTAGCCCGTATGTAGCTAGCAGCGGTCTGGGTGTTTAATCGTCCTTATATCTAGCCTCGTACCTAACAGAAGGACCTAATAAGAGGACCTAACA
>DJYW01000081.1:9752-19485 GCA_002450255.1 Gammaproteobacteria bacterium UBA6968 | reverse complement strand
GCAGACGTAATTCAACTCGGCGGTTTGCAGCGCCCGGATGTCTGGCGGCGTGTTCGCAACGAAGTACCTGCGGGTGTGTTTGACCCTACTCGCGAACAGCATCCATTAAATACATCTTCTTTATATAACTCGGTCAATCTCAACAAGCGCGAGGTCACGCTTAATTTGAAAGATCCTCGAGGGATGGATTTGTTTTGGCGTCTGCTGCCTCAATTTGATGTGTTGCTCGATAACTTCCGCGCTAGCGTTATGCCTTCCTGGGGCGTTACCTTGGAAAAATTGCAAGAATTGCGTCCAGGCATGATTTGGGCGTCGATATCTGGTTACGGCACGACTGGGCCGTATAGCGCTTATCCGGCGAATGGGGCCAGCACAGAGCCGATGTCGGGGTTCTCGTCTTTGCATGGCTATGCCGGTGACCCGGGTATGAATACGGCGGGCTTATATCCGGACCCATTGTCGGGGTATATGGCGGCCGCAGGGGTAATGGCAGCACTACATCAACGCGACCGAACCGGCGAGGCCCAGCGGGTAGACCTCGCGATGATGGAAGCCGTGACCACAGTTTGCGGAGACGCGATAATCGAATATCAGCTTACCGGCGAAGTCCCTGGCCCAGTTGGTAATCGGCATCCGCGCATGGCACCTCATAATCATTTCCAGTGTCAGCAAGAGCAGTGGTTGGCTCTCGCGGTTGAGACTGATGCGCAGTGGCAGGCTCTGGCACAGATCGTTGGCGGCGAACTGACAGAAAAAATATGGGGTGAGGCACACTATCGGAAGCAACACGAGGATCAGCTCGAAGCCTTGCTCGCGGAATGGTGCCAGAATCGGGATGCCCACGACTTGGAAAACCGCTTGTGTCAGGCTGGCATACCCGCCGCTAGAGTGATGCCTTTGCTTGAGCTGTACACTGATACGCAAAATTCGCTCTGCCAAAGTGGCTTTATTAAGCGCGTCGATCACCCCGAGGCAGGGTCGTCCTTGCTGCCTAGCGAGCCATGGCACTTCTCTGCTTCGGCACCGCTGGCCTTGCGTCCGTCGCCTCGAGTCGGGGAGCACAGTCGCGAGGTGTTGATGACCGAGCTCGGCATTTCAGAAAACGAATATAACGCGTTAGTAGAAGCCAGGGTCACTGGCACCCTTGGCCATTACTAGCAGCATTGAAAAATAACCATACGGAAGCGAAACCATGAGTTTTAACAGCATTTTGATAGCAAACCGAGGTGAAATAGCGATTCGTATTACACGAGCCGCGCAGGATCTGGGCCTGCGTACTGTCGCAGTCTACGCCGATGACGACGCCCTCAGTCTTCACGTTCAGATAGCAGACGAATCAATTCGGTTAGAAGGCGTCGGTGCTGCCGCCTATTTGAATATGGAGGGTGTCATCGCGGCGGCCAAACAGGCGAACTGCGACGCGATTCATCCGGGTTATGGTTTTCTTTCTGAGCAGGAAGCATTTGCGCAGCAGTGTGCGGAGGCAGGTATAAAGTTCATTGGCCCCAGCGCCGCACATTTGAGCTTGTTTGGAGATAAGGCTCGGGCGCGTGCCGCGGCTATAGCTGCCGGCGTACCGGTGATGCCTGGTCTTGACCGCGCGGTGACGTTGGCCGAGGCGCAGGCCTTTTTTGATGCGCACCCGGACGGCATTATGATCAAAGCGCTGGCTGGTGGAGGAGGGCGCGGTACTCGCGCCGTAACGGATAAGGCTGAGTTAGAAGCTGCCTTTCAGCGGTGTCAGTCTGAGGCTAAGGCTGCGTTTGGGATTGCCGATGTATACGTCGAAGTGTTCATGCCGAGGGCTCGACATGTCGAAATTCAAATCATCGGCGACGAGATCGGCGCGGTTAGCAATTTAGGTGAACGCGAGTGTTCCGCTCAACGGCGCAATCAAAAAGTAGTGGAAATCGCACCTGCACCGGCTCTAGATGACGCACTCCGCAGCCGCATTATCGAAGCGGCCATGACGTTTGCCAAACAGGAAGGCTATCAGAGTCTCGGCACGTTCGAATTCCTGGTGAACGCATCTGGCAATCTACCGGAGTTTGTCTTTATCGAGGCCAATGCCCGCCTACAAGTCGAGCATACCGTCACCGAAGAAGTCACCGGATTCGACTTGGTACAAAGTCAGATTCAAGTAGCAATGGGCGCCACCCTTGAATCGCTGGGTTTAAGTGAGCCGGTACAACCCCGCGGTTTTGCCATCCAGGCACGCGTCAATATGGAGACCCTGCGCGCTGACGGTAGTGTGTTGCCGGGTTCTGGTACGCTCAGCGCTTATGAACCACCCAGCGGCCCCGGGGTTAGGGTCGATGGCTTTGGCTATGTTGGTTATCAAACTTCTACCGCTTTTGATTCGCTGTTGGCTAAAGTGATCGTTGCGCATAAAGCCAGGGATTTTGCTGCTGTTTGCGCAAAAACGCTCAGAGCGCTGGCTGAGTTTCGGATTGAAGGGGTCAGTACCAATACAGAATTTCTCATCAATTTAATCAGTCATGCCGATTTTGCAGAGGGCGACATTCACACCCGTTGGGTGGACGCAAATATGGCCGCGCTGGCCGCGCCTGCCGAAGCGCGTAAGCGTTTTTTCAGTGCTGATGCTAGCCCCACAGGCGAGGGTTTCGCCGGAGCAAAAGTTGATACATCAGACCCGTTAGCGTTATTTGCGCACGACGCGGAAGTAAAATCACGCCAGACCGCCGCAGCGGAAGCTGCGCCGACCATCGTGGGTCCAAACGGTTCCACAGCAGTGAGTTCACCGATTCAAGGCACGATTGTTAGCATTGATGTGGTGGCTGGCGATGAGGTGCGTGCTGGGCAACAATTAGCCGTAGTCGAAGCCATGAAGATGGAGCACGTAATTGCCGCTGATCATGATGGCATCGTGCGTCAGGTGACTATGGCCGCAGGCGATGTGGTGCGCGAAGCGTTTCCGATTGTCTTTGTTGAACAAGCAGAGGTGACCGGCGGCGCGGCGACCGAATCCGAAACGGTCGACCTGGATAACATCCGTGGCGACCTGCAGGAGAACTACGATCGTCACGCCTTCACCCTCGATGAAAATCGTCCAGAGGCGGTTGCTAAGCGCCATGCGCGCGGTGGTCGAATGCCGCGCGAAAACATTGCCGAATTGATGGATGCGGGTTCGTTTAAAGAATATTGGCCGTTGATTGTTGCGCGGCAGCATAAGCGCCAAGACATGGCGACGCTCCGCGAGCGCACACCGGGTGATGGCGTCGTGGCCGGAACTGGCACCATCAACGCGGATTTGTTTGGCGAGGAAGCAGCGCGTGCCATGGTGGTGCACTATGACTACACAGTACTGGCAGGCACGCAAGGTTCTCGTAACCACTACAAACAGGATCGTATGTTTGAGTTAGCGCTGCGCTTTCGTATGCCGATCGTGCTGTTTGGCGAGGGCGGTGGCGGTCGTCCTGGTGATGATTCAACCGGCCCTGCGGTTGCGTTTGATACGCATACGTTCACTCAGTTTTCAAAGCTCTCTGGCGCAGTGCCTATGATCGGCGTTAACCATGGACGCTGTTTTGCGGGCAATACCGCACTGTTGGCGTGTTGCGATGTAATCATAGCCACGCAGGATTCTACGATTGCGATGGGCGGACCGGCCATGATCGAAGGGGGTGGTTTAGGCATTTACACGCCGGAAGAAGTGGGCCCTATGTCGTTCCAGGTGCCCAACGGTGTGGTCGATATCTTGGTTGAAGATGAAGCGGAAGCCGTCCAGGTAGCAAAGCAGTACCTGTCGTATTTCCAGGGTTCCGTAGACAGCTGGGAAGCACCAGATCAACGGAGATTGCGTCATATCGTGCCGGAAAATCGCCTGCGTCTTTACGATATGCGCGAAGTGATTGCGACGATTGCGGACGAAGATTCCGTCCTGGAAATCCGTGAAGGTTTTGGTGTTGGCGTTATCACCTGTTTCATACGCGTGGAAGGGCGGCCTATGGGCGTAATTGCTAACAACCCGCATCACTTAGCGGGTGCTATCGATTCTGACGGTGCGGATAAGGGGACGCGCTTTATTCAGCTTTGCGATGCGTTCGATATTCCGATTCTCAGCCTTATGGACTGCCCGGGTATGATGGTCGGTCCTGATGTCGAGGCGACTGCATTAGTGCGCCACTGCGTGCGCATGTTCAACGCCGGTGCTAATCTAACAACGCCGTTGTTTGGCGTTGTTGTGCGCAAGGCGTACGGGCTTGGCGTTCAGGCTATGTGTGGCGCCAGCGCATTGGTAGGCTTTTTTACGGTTGCCTGGCCAACAGCTGAGTTTGCTGGAATGAACATAGAAGGATCGGTCAAGCTTGGTTATCGCAAAGAGCTGATGGCGATTGAAGATCCTCAAGAGCGCGCCGACGAATTTAACAAGCGCGTCGATCGAGCTTACGACTCGGCTAAAGCAGTCAATGCGGCAGCCGGTGGCGGCATTGATGATGTCATTGATCCGGCGGAAACCCGCTCTTGGATAGCTGCAAGTCTAAAACGACTGCCGCCTACACCGCATCGCACTGAGAAGAAGTATCCCTATGTGGATACCTGGTAGCGATTGCAACTGCAGGCGTCGCTTAAGATTGGAAAAAGCCCAGGTTGTCGTTTGATCAGCAAAACTATTCGCTGGTCGCGAACAGGTTAAAGACGGATCAGTTCAGTCGCAGTCGGAGAGCATTGGTCTCGGAGCGCGACCTGTCCCATCAACACGCTTTTAGCGCCTGTCTCATTAGTGTTAACCCACTCGTACACTGTGATCTGCTAAAGATCCCCTATTGTTCAACATCAAAGCGAGAGCTGCGGCGTGCGCGAGGTCGCAGACCAAAAGGGATTGCATAGCCGTTGCTGGGACAGTCCAGGTATGAACCTGTCGTGGAACGCTTCTGCTCGCTGCAATAGCGGGCTAACGGGGTCCCGGATTTGTTATTAACGACTCACCCGTTGTTAGATTCGTTAGCATGCACAAGGTAAGAATCTTCAGTGTCCCCTGATCTTAAAGTGAAAACAGAGGGTACGGATGTTATTCGGCCTGCCGTCATAAGCGCATCCTCGTTCCTTTCGATAACGAGGATGCGCGCTACGAAGGCTCAGCTTTGTTATTGCCGGTAGCAAGGCAAGGTGAGATATTTCTGGCGACACATCGATTAACGCCGCACTGTTTTCTGCACGATGCCAATATTGACGCGATGCTAGGTCTGCGAATTGCGCAGCATCATGCCGCTGCGGGTTCCTGTTAGTTCATCGTTCTCCAGGATGACCTGGCCATTCACCAGCGTTTGGAGATAGCCGACGCCGCGCTGAATTAGCCTTGGTGCGTTACCAGGAAAATCTTCCACGCGTTGTGGCTGGCGCTCTTCCAAGCGATTGATATCCAGCACGTTGATATCCGCTTTATTGCCAATGACCAACGAGCCGCGATCTGGCAGTCCCAGTACGCGGTTTTGCTTGGCGGTTAGCATATGGATGGTTTCTTCAAGCGAATAGGTGCCGGTGTCTCGGTGCCAGTGCGATATGAAAAAGCTCGTCCAGCCTGCATCCATAATCAGACTGACGTGTGCGCCTGCATCGCCGACGCCGGGCACGACCCAGTCCGCGCCCATATAGTTCGGCAGCACGCTTAAGTCTTCGTTTACAAAACGAACATGGAAAAACCCTTGGCCTTCGGATTCAAGCTGTAAGCGCAACCAGGTTTCTACCGGATGTTCCCCTGCTGCCTCCGCCAGATGCGCTAATGATTGGTCCGGCTGATGTGCATAGTTAGGTCGATCTGCGTTGCCCATCCAGAAAGTTTTTTTGCAGGGCAACCCATACTTTGCCGAAGACAAGGTTTGACCGATGTGTTCGGCTAGCTCCATTGCTTTGCCATCTTGGATAAGTTGTTCGCGGAAAGCAGCGTCTTTGATTAAAGCCAGCCTTTCCGGGACCGGGGTGCGCTGTAATTTGCGCCAGTTTTCACTTTCGGAACGTAGGCTGAACAGGATGAAAGTATTCAGGCCTGATAAAAATCCGGCAGCGCGGGGTTGCGTAGTGCCGGTGATGTCGAGACCCGCTGAACGCATCGAGTCGATAGCGGGTTGATAAGCACTTGCGCCATTTTCGCCAGGCAGCCACGGTGCGCTAAACAGCATGTGGGTACCAGCTGCTTCCAACTGCTTGCGCATTAAGCCCATTTCTTCATCGAGTGGATGCGCTTCGATAACGCTTTGCATAATGCCGCCGGCAGCGCCGACTTCTTTGGCAATTGCGACGAGTTCTTCCTCCGGCGCAAAGGTGCCGGGAATACAGCGTCCGTCCGGCAGCCTGTGGGCTTTGAGGCGGTTTACCGAAAATCCGACCGCGCCCTCCTGTACGGAGCGCCCAGCGAGCTTCGCAATTTGGGTGATGTCCTCAGCAGTTGGTGCTTCCTCAACGGCACGTTCACCCATTACGTAGAAGCGAGTTGCAGCGTGTCCGACTAAGGCAGCGACATTGACGGCTGGCTTGCATTCCTCGATTGCATCGAGATATTCGCCGAAGCTTGACCATTTCCAGGATAGTCCCGACATGATCGCTTGGCGCGGAATGTCCTCAACTGACTCCATCATGCCTGCCAAGAGTTCTTTATCTTCTGGACGCACGGGTGCGAATGAAACGCCGCAATTGCCCATCAGAATTGACGTTACGCCGTGCCAGGATGCCGGGGTTACCTGTGGGTCCCAGCCAATTTGTGCGTCCATGTGGGTATGCAGGTCAATAAAACCAGGGGTGACAACGGCACCCTCAGCATCGATTTCCCTGTGTCCGGTAGCGTCTATTTTGCCTAGGGCGGTGATTGTGTCGCCGTCGATGGCTACATCGCCTACGTAGGCGGGATTTAACAGTCCGTCAACGATAAGGCCGTTGCGAATGATTATGTCGTGCGGCATTTCTTCTCCTCCTCTAAATTGGTTTACTGTTGTCTACATGCAGCAAACAGTGTTGCAACTCTGATATAAGTTATAGACAAGGAGATCGCAAAATGAAAGCAGCAGTTTATCATCAAACGGGCGGTCCCGAGGTGTTCCGCTACGAAGATGTAGCGGAACCGTCTTGCGGGCCAAAAGAAGTCAAGATCGATGTGATGGCCATTTCTGTGGAAGGCGGCGATGTGCTCGCCCGGGCCTATATCGATACCGGCGGCAAGTCGCATATTGTCGGTTATACCGCGGCGGGCGTGGTGTCGGAGGTCGGCGCGGAGGTTTCCGACCTTCGGGTGGGGCAGCGTGTGACCACCCTCGGCGGCGCCGGTTCACATGCAGAACAACGTGTTGTGAGTCGCTTCGCTTGCTGGGTGTTACCAGACAGCGTTTCGTTCGAGCAAGGCGCTTGTATTCCAGTCACCTGCGGCACCGCTCACGATGCGTTATTTGAGTTTGGTCGCTTGCAGGCGGGCGAGACCGTGCTGGTGCAAGGTGGTGCGGGTGGCGTTGGTATAGCCTGTATTCAGTTGGCGAAACAAGCAGGCGCTACGGTCTACGCCACGGCCTCATCTGCTGAGCGTTTGGCTCGCCTGGCTGATTTGGGTTTAGACGAAGGCATTAACTACACCACGCAGGATTTAACTCAGGAGGTGATGCGGCTGACGTCACGCAAAGGCGTAAACCTGGTGATCGATCCCGTTGGCGGAAAAGTGCTCGAGCAGAGTATTGCCTCGGCCGGACGGCGGGGCCGCATAGTTAGTGTGGGTACTGCTAGCCGCGACTTCAGCAAAATTGACGTGGGTGGTCTGGCGCCCGGCAACAAAAGCCTCACGGGCGTTTTTTTAGGCGCTGAGATGGCGACCGCGCGCGCCCAAGAAATGATCGGTGGTTTGTTGCAGCAAATGGCTGCGGGAACTTTAAACATGCCGATTGATCGAACCTATCCGCTTGCGCAAGCAGCAGACGCGCACGCCTATATTGAATCTCGACAAGCGGTAGGGCGCGTGATACTCATACCCTGATAGACAAGGGACAATATAGGAGGACGTATGGCTCTTGCAGATTTTTCGCTGGCCGGGAAAAAGGCAATTGTTGTTGGTGCCAGGCGCAATATGGGTAAGGGGTTTGCGCTTGGCTTGGCCGAAGCCGGTGCCGATGTGGTCGTAACCGACGTAAATAATGAAGACGGCGCGCTGCAGTCTGTGGCTGATGAAATTGCAGCCATGGGCCGTCGCTCGCTCGCAGTTAAAACCGATATTTCGCAAAAGTCGGATGTAGATGCCTTAATCGCGCAAACCATCGACTCGCTTGGCGGCATCGACATCCTTATGAATGTAGCGGTTCGTTATCATCGCAAATCGCTGCTTGAACTCGATGACCGAGATTGGGATGAATTAACCAACGTTAATCTAAAAGGGTATTGGCATACTCATCAGGCCGTTGCACCCATCATGCAAGCGCAGGGTAGCGGCAGCATCATCAATCTCACATCGCGTGGCGGTTTGAAGGCGCACGCGGATAAAGGCATGGGCAACTACGCCATTCTGAAAGCAGGCATTGCGATGATGACGCGGCAGTACAGCCGCTATCTCGGTCCATCCAATGTTCGGGTTAATGCCATTGCGCCGTCCTTGGTCGAATGGGAGCAACATCCATCCGGAGACTTCTACCGTGAAAATCCCGATCGTGCGCCAAAGCAACCACCGCCACCGCGACCCGAGATGAGCCAACAAGAAAAATTCGAGGCCTGGTCTACCGGCCCAGAGAATTTGCCGCTTGGGCGCGTTGCAACATTTGAGGAAATGGCTAATGCAGCAGTTTTCTTGGCGTCAGATGCGGCGAGTTATGTGACGGGAGCAATTCTTTGCGTGGATGGCGGGTATATGGCCTAGTTTTTTGCAAAGCGTGCTTGCCGCGCGCATCTCGCAGCCTGGTGTTGGCTCGGTGGCCGGAGCGGGCATAGTTAGCATCTGTTGGCGGCTCTTTTGGATTAGCTATCAGGAAGCGCAAAGAGGTCGGATAAAAGCATATCGATGCGGAGCAGGCAGACAACGCCACTGCGTCTGCGGCCAGGGGTAGTAAGGGGGAAAAGTGACTAGTCAGGACGTGACCGCGGTCATGGCAGACGGGATTGGCGAACTAACGTTTGCATCCGCTGAGTGGGTGTCTGCCGCGCGTACTGAAATGACGCGGCTATTGGCCGAGACGCCGTTACCTAACGTAAAATTTACGCTTTGCGAGGTGGGCCATAATGCGCCTGTATGGATGCACGCGGGCGACAAGCTCGCCTGGTATATGCGCCTTGTTGATGGCGCCCTCGAAATGGGAGCACACGAGTTACCCGAATCCGAGTGCGATTTTAAAGTGCAAGCCGACCATTCCATACTCAGCAACCTGGCCTGCGTAGTGCACGCAGCCAATCCGGCTGACATAGTGGCTGCTGTGGTTGCGCGCTTAACAAAACTGACCCGTTGGAAGCTTTCTGGGAAGTCCCCCGGCGATGCTGATTTGCAAGTCTTGTTGCAACGCTTGCATGATGCGATGGCTCTCCGAACGATGCCGCGTTTTGTTTGGATGAGTCCGGAATGGGTTGTTATCGCCCGCCGATTTTTAACGTCGCGTGCGACCTCAGATAAATATCGGGCAGATTTAGCCGGGGTTGATTACGTCTTTGTTGAGACGTTCTTTCATACCCCTGAATTTTTCTTTCCAGACGGTGCTGCAGCTGGCTTCTGGGTGCATTGCTCGAATGGCGAAGTCACCGTTGGCAGTGGCTCGCCGCC
>DJYW01000081.1:0-9442 GCA_002450255.1 Gammaproteobacteria bacterium UBA6968 | reverse complement strand
CAGTGGCTCGCCGCCAGACGGAATGCCCTCACCTGACGCGTTAACTCAGGGGTGGTACGGCGCGTGTCTACCGGTTGGTCGGACAGTTGATGCAGTGGCGAACGATTCAGATAAAGCCGCGCAACGCCGGTACAAAAAAGCCGCATTCAGCCATGTCTCAGGGGGGCTACCGGCGGCGGCGCAATCCTCACCGTCAGGGCGCGATCAGATGCCGCGCCCATTGGCGCGTGTCTTTGCTCCAATGCATGACACCATGTCGAAGCGGACCTCCGGAGAGTTGCCAAGCGATTATGCGCCGGATGATGCGCCTTGGGGAGAACCCCAAGAGTTTGATCGTACTAGTGGCTATGACACATCTTGGCTGCGCTATGATCGAGTCGATTTGTACGGCAACGATAGACAGCAAGAGTCGAAATCCACAGATGAAACCGCGGCGGAGCACGGCGTATGAAAAAGAAAATCGGTTTCACCCTGCTGCTGCTGGTTGTTGCTGTGGGAGCGGCCTGGTGGTTTACCCGGCCGGCGCCGATAGAAATGAGCTCGACTACAAGCTATTTGTTGGATTGGCCAGAGCGTGTCATTGTCGAGACTGGCATGGGTACTGTAACTGGGCTTAGTAACGGCCAATCATTGGTTTTTCTCGGTTTACCTTATGCGCAACCGCCAACTGCTACAAACCGGTTTGAACCGCCGCAAACTGTTGATCCTTGGTCCGGAGTATTGGACGCTACCGAGTTTCCGGATATTTGTGTGCAGGACAAACCACGTGAGCGGATTGGCGATACGCACCGCTCGCAAATAACGGAAGACTGTTTATATCTAAACATCTTTACACCGGCGACGGATGGCGAACCGCGCCCCGTGCTGTTTTGGATTCATGGCGGTTCTTTTACGAGCGGCTCGGCGAACAACTACGATGGTTCCATCCTCGCGGAACAGGGTGATGTGGTCGTGGTGGCAATCAACTATCGCCTTGGCATGCTTGGTTTTCTGGATCTTTCGGGTTTTGGCGAAGCCTATGCCGGTTCCGCTGCCAATGGCATTCGCGATCAGATCGCGGCGCTGCGATGGGTGCGGGATAATATTGGTGCCTTTGGTGGTGACAAAGACAACGTTACTATTTTTGGCGAATCCGCGGGCGGTCAATCGGTTATGGCGATTATGTCGGCGCCTTCGGCGGATGGCCTTTATCACAAAGCAATCGAGCACAGCGGCGCTGAAGTCAACACGCACGCAGTAGATGCCCGGACCGCTTTGGCAGAAAAGCTTGAGGTGAGCGAGGATGCGTTGCTCGCAACGCTGCAAACCCTGCCAGCGGAGGAACTGGTCGCCATGCAAAGTACAATACGCTGGGGCGGTGGTGGCCGGATTGACGGCACAGTAATTACTCGCGGTGCCAAGGACGCAATCATCGAACGCGGTCTAGACGGCGTGCCGTTGATTGCCGGTAGTAATCTGGATGAGGGCACCTTGTTTTCGTTTTTAGTCCCTTCGCCGTTTTATGGTTTTGTTGGCGAGGCGGTTGCGGAGAATATCCTCGAGGGCGTAAGCGGCAAGGATTATGTTGAGGGCCTTAAAGTAGCTTATCCAGATGACGATAGCACCGAGCGCTTTGAACGAATATGGAAAGATTTACTGGTTCGCGGTGGCGCCAATGCAGCAGCTCGAGCAAGCGCAGCGGGTCCAGGTGGTTGGTTGTATCGCTTCGATTTGCCGGTACAGCGGGTACCGGGTTTTGGCGCCACACACGCTGCCGAAATTGCGTTTACCTTCAACCTGTTTGCGCGCCAGTTGGCGGAAACGGCTTATTTATATGACCCACAGGATGCGGTGGTGCAGGAGCTGGCACAGATTTGGTCGCGCACGATAATCCAATTCGCAAAAACGGGTAATCCCAACGGTGCCGGATTACCGCAATGGCCGCGCTATACCGCCGAGACCCGCGAAGCTCTGATTTTGGATGGCAATCTGCGAGTGATGCACAACATACACGCGGCAGATCGAGAGCGTTGGGGAGATACCGAAGTATTTTCTTCGCAATACCAATCGTCTCGAAAAACGTTGTCGCAACCCGTTTCAGCAGACTAAGAATCTTGCTACAACACTTCGAGTGACGTCCACGTAACCGTTTTCATCAGCATTGTTTAGGAGGAACACCCATGACTAGTCCAATTAGCCCGGCCGACGGTCCGGTAGCCGTTACTGGTAGCGCCGGTTTCATAGGTTCGCATATTGTCCTTAATCTCGTGCAAAACGGTTATACCGTGCGCGCCTGCGTGAGAGATGTTTCCAATTTGGCGAATACTGCCCACCTCAACGCAATGAATCATATCGGCCCTGGATCAGTGCAACTGTTTGCCTGCGATATGACCGTGCCCGGCGCATATGATGAAGTTTTTAAGGGGTGCGTCGGCATTTTTCATGCCGCGGCAGAGATGGGCAATTTAGAAGGTTCTACGCCCATGAAAGTTTACGAAGGTGGTTTGGAGGCAACCAAGCTGGTGACCGATTCCATCAAGAAAGCCGGTTCTGTGAAGCGTTTGGTCTATACAAGTTCCTTTGCTGCGGTGGCGCATCCAAGTGACGAAGGTTACCAATACACCGAAGCCAGCTGGGCTGATATGGCGCAGGAGCGTCGCGGCGAAAAGTCAGCGTGGACCATGGAAGTGGTCGCCAGAAACCGTGAAGTAGCGTACGCCATGACGAAGGTTGAAGCGGAGCGTTTTGTGTATCAGGAGGCGGCGCAGAATGGGTTCGTTGCCAATGGGGTTTGTCCATGTCATGTCATCGGACCGCTGCTATCGGCTTCTCATCAACGTCCATGGTCTTGGCAGACCCGCATAGGCGATATGTTAGAAGGTTACAGTCATCCGCGGATGCTATGGAATATTATCGATGTGCGGGATGTAGCGGAGGCGCAGCGTTTGATGGCGGAAAGTCCCGATAACAAAAACGGTGACCGCTACAACCTTGTGGCAACAGATGAGCAGGGCATGATTACGCAGCAAGCGTTGCAAAGTATATTACAGAAACTTTACCCGGGAATCGGCATCGGTGGAATTTATCGCGAAGGCAAAACCTATCGCGCGCCGATCGCGGTGTTGGAGAAAGTAATCAGCCAGCTGGGACTTGTTCCCCATACGGTGGAACAGTCGATTCGTGACAATGCCGATTCACTGCTTGCATGGGGATTGGTGAAAACCCGACCGGGTATCGACAACTGGCAGCGGGAGGGGAATGATTTGGGTATCGCGTCGAAGTGGAGCCCGCATACCTATCCTGCGATAGACCCGGCGCTAAAAGCAAAGCAGGCTTAGCGATAAAACGCGGGACAGCGCGAGATCAGAAGAAAATTAAAAAGCCGCGAAGGCAGACATCCAGCATAAATTGGGCCTGATTCAACTTAAAAAGAAAGGTCGCGTGGTAAAGAATAATAGCGCGCTGAAACGGGTTTAGAACAGATTACAAGCCGGTCAAAGCGAGGAGGCTGAGCATGGGAGAAGATTGGGAAGTCAATCATGTTGGCATGACAATCAGTAACCGTAACGCGACATTGCGGCATTACCAATCGATTGGCGTTGGTGTCAGTGTCGGCCCTCAGCCGCTACTGCCCTATGAGCCAGGCGAAGGTTCGCTAACCTATTTCCGAACGCTTGAAGGAGACCCGGTGACGAACACCTATACCACAGGCGGCGCACATACTTTTAACGATGGCGAAACCCAGATTGGCGATTGCCAGTTGGAGTGTTATCCGATGCGGCCTGGGCCGGGCATGTTCCTCAGTGAGTACCTGGCTCGAAAAGGCCCTGGTATTAATCACATCTGTTTCAACACAGCGTCGGTCGAGACGGATACGCAATTCTTTTTAGGCAAAGGTTGCGACCTGATGTTTAACGCTTTGGTTAATGGCAAAACCGTCGAAAACTATTTGGACACCCGCACCCATGGCGACCTGATGATCTCCTTGCGCCCACCGGCAACAGACTGGGAAAGAGCCTGGAAGGCAAATAACGAGTCACATCCGTTAGTCAATAAATGGCGGTTTCTCGGTGTGGGTATCGGGGTTGCAGATCTCCCGGCCACGATCGCCTATTATGCTGAAATCGGGTTTTCCAACTCAACTGATATTGTTAGCGATAATGAAGTTGGAGCGCAAAGCGCAAGCGTTACGGTTGGCCCGCTGACCTTCGACTTCTTCGCATCCATCACTGACACCAGCGTTTACTCAGAATCCTTGCAAGTGCGTGGCGACGGCGTGAACGATATCGCTTTCGCTGTTGCTGATTTGTCTGCGGAGACAGATCGGTTGGAAGCCAAGGGCGTGGCTTGTCTGCGAACCAGTGCAGACGGGCGCAGTCGTTATTTTGATACGCGAGCAGAGGGCAACATAATGCTTCGCTTAGTGCAGTCATTACCTGATTAGGATGGCGCTCAAATCGGTCTTCCGGGCAGGTCAAAGCGTGGCCTTTTTTACCGCCCAAAAGTCGTGTTAAACAATCAACAAAAGAGTAGGCCTGCAAAAAGATCAAATAATCGGGCAAAAAGGTGAGATCAAAGCATCTGGTTAGTAAAGGCGGCTGAGACTCATAGCCGTGTCAGCGAAAACCTATGTGGGCGATGCAGGGGCTGGCTAAGCATTACAGGGGGGATATGTGGCTGAATTTGATGCAGACCAAGAGGGAGGGGAGACTGCTGGGCATCCAGTGGCGGGCGCTGAGATGTTGGATATGGCCGCTGGGAGTCGAGGGACCTATGCACGTTCGCAAGAGCGAGTCGGGCGTCTCAGTGTAATCCAGAAATTGCTTTATGCCCTCGGAGAAATGCCTGGGCAGCACATGAATTTTGCTATCGGCAGTTTCATCATGTTGTATTACAACCAGATCCTCGGGCTCAGCTCCACTATGGTCGCTGTTGCTGGTGGATTAGCGTTGTTGTTAGATTCGGCTTCCGATCCTTTCGTAGGCGCTTTTTCTGACCGATTTAAATCACGCCTTGGCCGGCGTCATCCCTTTATGTACGCGGCGGCTGTGCCGCTTGGTTTCTTTATCTATTTGCTTTTTGCCCCACCTGCAGGTTTGAGTGAGATTCTTCTGATCGCTTGGTTGGTGAGTTTCCTTATTCTAACGCGACAGGCCTTTACCGTCTTTAGCGTGCCTTGGAGTGCGCTCACGCCCGAGTTGGCAGTGGATTACCAGGACCGTACATCGCTTGCTAGCTATCGTGCTTTGATCGCCACGGTTTGCGGCGGCCTGGCTGGTTTTCTATTTTTCAACCTCGTTTTTGCTGCATCACCGGGTTATGAGCAGGGCCAGCTGAATCCGGAAAACTACGCATTTTTTGCACCGCTGATCGGCATTTTGATTACGCTGTGGTGTTTGGCCAGCGCCTATTTTACTCGCAAACAAGTGCCTTACTTACTGCAGCCTGCGGTAACCACCCGTGCTAGTTTCAGTGACATGCTACGAGCAATTATGCTCGCGCTGCGCGGCTCTAACTATCAGATTGTGTTGGGCGGTCTGTTGATTTACTTTGGCATAGCGTCGACGTTGGCGACGTTCGACATGCTGGTTAGTACCTATTTCTGGCGGCTCTCTGGCGAACAGCTGGGCTTTATTTCTGTCGCTATGATTATTGGCCCTATTTCGGCATTTATTGTCGCGCCACGCTTGCAGCCCGCTTTTCAAAAACATCATGTGCTTTGCGCCGCATTGTTTGTGCAAATGCTATTGAGCCTCGTGTCGGTTTCCATGCGTCTTGGCGGGTTTTTTCCGGAAAACGAAAGCCCACTGTTTTTGCCCCTTTTGTCTTCTTTTGCAGTGGTTCAGGCTTTCGTGCAGGCGTTGACGATGATCATGCTGCTATCGATGATTCCCGATTTAGTCGACGAGCAGGAGTATCGAGTAGGCGAGCGTCAGGAAGGTGTGTTTTCTGCGGGTGTTGCGACGGCTACCAAAGCCGTCGGCAGTGTTGGCCTTATTGTGAGCGGGGTACTTTTGGATACGTTTATTGGATTGGAGCCGGGTTCAGCAAATACCGAGATTGCGGAGGATGTGATTGTTCGATTGGCTATAACCGACGCGGTTATCGTCAACGCCTTCATCTTGATACCCATTTATTTGCTTAGCCGTTACACCTTAACATCAGAGCGGCTAACGCAAATACAGATAGAATTGGCGAAGCGACGCGGTTGACTTGAAGCTGGCTGTTATCTTTTAAATGGCAGCACGTTCTAAGAGTTGCTGCATTTTAGAACAGTCATCTCGGGGATTGGCTGTCTTATAGATCTTTCGCAAACAGCATCTCTATGTTGCGAAATGCTTTGAACTCAAGATGATTACCACTGGGGTCGCGTATAAACAGAGTCGCTTGTTCACCGGCTTCGCCGGCGAAGCGAATGTAGGGTTCGATAACGAATTCAACCTGTTGGTCCGTTAAGGTTTTTGCAGTCGCTTGATAGTGGTCCCAGTCCATGATGATGCCAAAGTGAGAGGCAGGGACAGCATGGCCGTCTACAGCGTTTGTGGCGGCGGACGGATGATCTTCTGGTGCTACCAAATGAGTGACAAGCTGATGTCCAAAGAAGTCGAAATCAATCCACCGGTCGGATTCGCGGCCGGTCGGGCATCCGAGAACGCCTGCGTAGAATTGGCGTGCAGCCTCCAAGTCGATTACCGGTATCGCGAGATGAAAACGCGGTTGTGCGTTGCTGCTCATGGCTGCTCCGTTGGCGGTTGTTGGAATGAATCCGGATAGTTAACCTTCGCATGCCCAGCTAGGCAAGGTTAATGATTAGGTGGGATCGAAAATTAGCGCTTATCAAAAAGCGATGGATATAAGGTGTGCAATGCAACGTCTGCAAACCATTTACAAGCGAGCGGCGGCGCGCAAGGGTGGCCCGAAAGTTCTCGATGTCTTGCTGGCTGCTGTACGGCCAGCGCAGAACATGACGAAAGTAAGCGACGCCGCGATATTGGCTGAAATGACAGCGTGTGTATTCCGCTCGGGATTCGTCTGGCGCATCATTGAAGCGAAGTGGCCGGCATTCGAAACGGCGTTCCATGACTTCGATGTGATGCACTGTGCCATGCTGGCTGATGAAGAGTTAGAGGTGCTACAGGGCAATGCTGAAATCGTTCGTCACGGTAAGAAAATCGCGAGCGTGCGGGCGAACGCCCAGTACATACTCGATGTTCGCGAAGAGCATGGTTCCTACGGCGCCTTTTTGCAGGCTTGGCCGGATGAGGATTTCGTTGGTTTGTGGTCTCACCTAAAAACCAATGGTTCACGGTTGGGTGGGCAGACGGGCCGTTATTGCCTGCGTTTTCTAGGTTATGACACGCCGTTGTTTTCTGCTGACGTGGTGGCGGCCTTAATCGATGCTGAGGTAGTTGATAAAAACCCTACGAGCAAACGCGACTTACTGAAGGTGCAGGACGCTTTCAATACCTGGCGCGAGGAAAGCGGTCGTAGCTTGAATGAAATTTCGCGCGTTTTGGCGTTTTCGACGGGTTAGGTTGATTGTCGCCTGCCGATGTGGACCCAGGAACGCCTGCTTGAACGTTTTTGGCGAGTTTACTCATAGTTACTCATCACAGGGTGGGGCATCACAGATTCGCTAAACGCAGGTTCAAGGGGCGGACAAACAACCAACAGCGCGCTAACGCCTGCGAAAACCCAAGGCGCTGCATGCAAGTAAGCAGATCGTAAGCGTGGACGGCATTAATCGCAGCTCAGGGTCTTTACTGCGGCGATCGAGTTGTGAATAAAATTAAAAGCGAACTCGTTTTGCAAAGACCCGTGGCACGCACTGCCAAACGCTTTTGAAAATGGCATGGACTGGAAAAACAGATTTAGGGGGATACTTTGACACTTACAACATTACCCGCAACCGCGACCCCCGAAGAGGTCGCGAGCACCCTTCAAGCAGATGGCGCGCTCATCCTAAAAGATGTCATCGGCACCGATGTGGTTGACCAACTCAATGCAGAAGTCAGACCCTTTATCGACAACACGCCGCCTGGTCACGACGATTTTCTAGGCAAAACAACGAAACGGACTGGCGCCTTGGCCGCTCGCTCTGCCACCTGCCGCGAGTTGATTCTAGACGAGTTGATCGTAGCCAGTGCGCGTGAGTTTCTCGGTCCTTACACCCGCAAGATCATTTTGCATTTGACGCAGACCATTGAGATCGGCCCGGGTGGCGCGGCGCAATCGATTCATCGCGACCGATATGCCTGGGGCAAATATTTACCCAAAGAAATCGAACCCCAGTTTAATACTATATGGGCACTCACTGACTTCACTAAAGAAAATGGCGCCACACAATGCGTACCCGGCAGCCAAACCTGGCATTGGCGGGACGAGCCGGAGCCCGAGCAAATCTGCCAGGCGGAAATGAGCAAGGGATCGGTGTTCATTTACTCGGGAAGCGTGTTACACAGTGGCGGTGCTAATAGGTCGAATGCGCCGCGATGCGGGTTGAATATCACCTATTGCCTGGGATGGTTGCGCCAGGAAGAGAATCAGTATTTGTCTTGCCCGCCGGAAATCGCCAAAGACTTCTCCGCAGAGTTACAAGATTTGTTGGGCTATACCCAAGGCGAATACGCGCTGGGCTATTACAGCGATCCTTATAACAGTACGAGTGGCCGGGAAATTTTGCCGCCGGAACACGCGGTGGGTCGGCAGACGCCCCGTCCCGAGTTGGGTGATGCCGCGCTGGATAACTATAAATAGCGATTAGTCGCCTTTACTAGATCGGCGAAATAGCCGGCGTCGCCACGAGTAGACGCGGACCAGCGCAGCTTAGTTAGTCAGTCTGGATTGGCTGATTTTTAAACCGTCTGATCGACTCGGCTGGCGCCAGCGGCAACGTTTTTCCTTAGTGCGGGCCCATCGCGTCGTGCGAATGATTGGTTGGCGTCGGCCTGTCACTAGCAGTCAGACTCGGTGGTAGAACTTCTGCGTCATGCTCAGACCGCGCGAGTACGGATGATTTGCTTTTACCTCCCAAGACAGGACCAATGTGACGTATTAATTAAATTCTTTCTTTTTTGGAATAGAATTCTTTTCATTAATTCTCTTTTCTAAAGACACAGAATCTTTAATCTAGCGACTATCAAATTCGCTTCCAAACAAAGGAGAACCCACATGGAGGCTTTGCGAGAAACCGAGACAATGCAATACGAAGTGCCAGCGCTTGCTAAGAAACGTCAGGACGACGAAGACTTAGAAAGCCTGTCAGAATTCGAACGCGCTCGCCGCACCAGCAAAACATGGGAAATGGGCCAAGACTAATCCCCAATATGCTCCCTTAACATCGTCGAGAGCGTACTGTTCTTGACCTGTTAGTTACGCCGCCCTGGCGTAGCGATATAACATCCAACCGAACTAGCTTACCGTAACACATTCGTGCTTATACGCATGCAGCGCTGCGGCTAGA
>DJYW01000058.1:2482-16498 GCA_002450255.1 Gammaproteobacteria bacterium UBA6968 | reverse complement strand
ATGTTTCAATTTTTTCGCAAAATTCTTCCGCCACATGGAAGAACGGGCGATTTGTATAATCATCGAATAATATCTTTGTGCCAACAGGCGCTAAATTGACAGATGTAAGGAAACAAAAAACTCTAAACCTCCCATCTATCAAAACTAAATCAGGGGCAATTTGTTTTTGCCACATCAACTCCGCGTAGACTTTGAAGTTTTCTCATCGTTCGAATGATATTGGCACTCCCCACTCTCTAACTTTACCAACATTTATCCAATTTAAATTTACTCGTTCCGAATCTTCGCCAACTGCTAATCTTTTAAGCCTGTTTACCCAATCGATTGAAGTGTCTACCGCATGTATTGACGCTTTAGTATATTTGTAAACAAACTCTGTGGATTTCCCACACCCATACTCAAAATATATTTCAGTATTTTTATCAATTCTTTAAACAGCGTATCGTCACCATCGAACAAGGTTCGAGCTTGAACCTGTTTTTGCCACGCCTCTGGTAAAGTTATATTCGCTCCGTGTTTCTTTAACACGCTAATCGCGTCTAAAATTTCCAGTTCTTTTGACTCAAAATCTTGGGTGATATAATCAGGCATAACAGTACCTCTATAAGAAAAAACCAGTTTATGTAGCAGCACGGAACCAGACTAAGGAAACCAACAATTGGTTTCTAGGTGTGAAACCAGTTTTTTAATTTATTATTATTATAATTAGATCGATGGCTTACAGCAGCAAACTACTCCCACTCAATAGTTGCAGGCGGCTTACTGGAAACATCATACACCACACGAGATACTGCCTCGATTTCATTAATGATTCTATTCGAAACACGCTCAATAAAATCATATGGCAAATGCGCCCAGCGAGCGGTCATGAAGTCGATCGTTTCCACCGCTCGCAGCGCAATGACATGTTCATAACGACGCGCGTCCCCTACCACACCGACGGACTTGACCGGCAGATACACCGCAAATGCCTGGGAGACTTGGTCGTATAAATCGGCTGCGCGCAATTCTGCGATAAAGATGGCATCCGCCTCTCTCAGCACATCGGCATATGACTTTTGCACGGCTCCCAAAATACGCACGCCCAGGCCCGGACCTGGAAACGGGTGTCGATAGACTAACGATTCGGGTAATCCAAGATGCAGGCCGATTTTACGCACTTCGTCTTTAAACAGTTCTCTTAGCGGCTCGACGAGTTGCAGCGACATGCGCTCCGGTAGCCCGCCCACATTATGGTGGGACTTAATCACATGCGCTTTACCGTATTTGCTGGCAGCAGATTCAATCACGTCGGGATAGATCGTACCTTGCGCCAACCATTTTGCACCATCGATCTTGCTGGCTTCGCGATCGAATACATCGATAAAAGTGCTGCCAATGATTTTACGTTTGGCTTCCGGGTCGGCTTCGTCCGCGAGATTACTCATGAATTCGTCCGCCGCGGCGACCGTAATGATTTTCAAAGGTAGCTGATTGCTGACCCTGCTATCAGCGAAAGCGGCCTCGACTTCGGCGCATTCGCCTTTACGCAGCAGTCCGTTATCGACAAAGATACAGGTCAGCTGATCGCCTATTGCCCTGGATAAAAGCGCGGCGACGACTGACGAGTCGACTCCGCCGGATAGTCCGAGAATAACGTGGTCGTCGCCGACCTGCTGGCGCACGGTTGTAATGGCGTCGTCCACTATATTCGCAGCAGTCCATGTGCCTGCGCAGCCGCAAATGTCTTGCGCAAACACTTTGAGCAAGCCTTCGCCACCGGCAGTATGAGTAACTTCCGGATGAAATTGCACGCCGTAAAAATGTCTTATGGGATCCGCCATTGCCGCAATGGGTGCACTCGGTGTACTCGCGCTGCAATCAAATCCTGATGGCAGCTTGGTGACTTTGTCACCGTGGCTCATCCACACGTTGCATCGACCAGCCGCTGTTGTCGCTAGTGCGTCGATCAGTGCGTTATTGGTCTCTAGCTGGATCTCAGCGTGCCCAAATTCGCGAGTGCGCGAGCTGGCTACTTGGCCGCCTAATTGGGTCGCCATGGCCTGCATGCCATAACATATGCCCAGCATGGGTAAGCCACTTTGCAACAAAAATTCGGGGATTCTCGGCGTTTTGCCAGCGGTTACTGTTTCTGGCCCGCCGGAGAGAATAACGCCCGCCGGTCCGAGCGCTTCGACCTGACTTTGTGCCACATCAAAGGGGTAGATTTCGCAATACACGCCGCACTCGCGGACGCGGCGGGCAATCAGTTGTGTATATTGCGAACCGAAGTCGACAATAAGCAAACACTGATCGTGAATATTGCTGTGTTCTGCCAATGCTTAAGCCTTAACTGATGGGGTAATTGGGTGCTTCTTTCGTCACTGCGACGTCGTGCACATGAGATTCCGCCATACCGGCACTGCTGACGCGGATAAATTCCGGCTGACTACGCATGGTGTCGATATCGGCCGATCCGGTGTAACCCATAGACGCGCGAAGCCCCCCCATAAGTTGATGTACAATTGGACTTACCGGCCCGCGATAAGCCACCCGCCCTTCTATGCCTTCCGGCACAAGCTTTTCGCCCGTTGGACTGTTCAGTTCCTGAAAGTAACGATCACTTGAACCGTTGCGCTGTGCCATTGCACCCAGCGAACCCATGCCTCGATACGACTTATAGGCACGCCCTTGGTAGAGCTCTACCTCACCGGGCGCTTCTTCGGTACCCGCAAGCAGGCTGCCGACCATTACTGCATGTGCGCCTGCGGCAATCGCTTTGGCGATGTCGCCAGAGTATCGAACGCCACCATCCGCAATAATCGGAATGTTATGGGCTGCTGCGGCCTTGCAGGCCTCAGCAATAGCGGTGATTTGTGGCACCCCAACACCAGCTACAATTCGCGTGGTGCAAATTGAACCTGGCCCGATACCAACCTTTATAGAATCCGCGCCAGCATCGATCAGCGCCTTAGCGCCTGCCTCTGTCGCCACATTGCCACCCACTACGTCGATGTCTGCATAGCGCTGTTTAATCATCGCGACGCGTTGCAGCACACCTTCGCTGTGTCCGTGTGCGGTATCGACCACCAACAGATCCACCCCTGCTTCGATCAGGGCAGCTACACGGTCATCAGTGTCCGCCCCGGTGCCAACGCTAGCGGCAACTCGCAATTGACCGAGAGCGTCTTTACAGGCCAGTGGAAAAGCTTGGGATTTAACCATGTCTTTAACGGTGACCATGCCGGTCAGCTCGAACGCGGCGTTGACCAACAGCACTTTCTCGATGCGATGCTCATGCAGAAGACCGCGAATGTGCTCCATATCGCTGCCTTCACGCGCCGTGACCAAACGCTCTTTAGGCGTCATCATTTGCTTCACTTTGGCATTCGGCTGTTGGCCAAAGCGCACATCCCGGCTGGTGATTATTCCTACCAATTGACCATTTTCGACAACCGGCACACCGGAGATACCGTGCTCGGTGGTTAATTCAAACAAGGCTTCGATAGTTGCCTCGGGATGAATGGTGATCGGATCTCGAATAATGCCCGACTCAAACTTCTTTACGGCGCGCACTTCGCGGGCCTGTTCCTCAATGGTCATGCTTTTATGGACCACGCCAATGCCGCCTTCCTGTGCGATGGTTATCGCCAAACGCGATTCAGTGACGGTGTCCATGGCAGAAGAAAGCATCGGTATATTCAGCGCAATATTTCGGCTGACCCGAGATTTAAGTGATGCTTCAGAAGGGAGGATGGTCGAGTGTCCAGGCAAGAGTAGGACATCGTCGAAGGTGAGTGCCTCGTTGGCTATTCGCAGCATATGCAGCCCCCAAAACAAAAAGTCTACCGATGCCTATCACAGATGTAAAATTTTGAGTGAGTTTGTGCCACAGACCGGCTATCGTTCCAGCTGATTTCTGCGGAGAAGACCTATCAGCCAGCAGCCTGCTGCAGCCGAACGCACCGTTTTTTCGGTATCCCAGCTCAACCGCCGCGCCCGCCTTGTAGTGGAAGAACATTTCAACGTGGCGTGGGTGACCGGCGAGCTATCGAACTTCGCCCGGCCCCGTTCTGGGCATTGGTATTTCACCCTTAAAGATAACGATGCCCAAGTTCGCTGCGCTATGTTTGTGCGCCAAAACTCACGCGTGCAAATGCAACCTGCTGACGGCCAGCAGGTGCTTATCCGTGGACGAGTCAGCCTTTACGAGGGACGCGGCGACTTTCAGATTATTGTCGATCAAATGGAGCCTGCGGGCGAAGGCGCGCTACGTCAGGCATTTGAGCGCCTGAAGATCGAACTCGCTGCAGAAGGACTGTTTGCCGAAGCCGCAAAACGCGAGTTGCCACGCTATCCTAAACACATCGCGGTAATCACCTCTATTACTGGTGCAGCGCTGCAGGACGTGTTGGCGGTGTGGCGACGGCGGTTTGCCGCATTGACTGTAACGGTGCTGCCCACGGCAGTACAAGGCGCTGAGGCGGAGCCACAATTGCTTAATGCCTTACTCCAAGCCGAGTCTATTGCCCCGGACGTGCTATTGATCACGCGCGGCGGCGGCTCGCTGGAGGATCTCTGGGCCTTTAACACTGAGGCAGTGGCGCGCGCGGTAGCTAGCTCAACGATACCTACCGTCTCAGCCATTGGTCATGAGATCGACATCACCATTACTGACTTTGTCGCCGACCTACGTGCACCAACACCATCTGCTGCCGCAGAGCTGATGGTGCCTGCGGCACAGACCTTGAGCAGCGAATTAGCCGCACGCCAACGCCAGCTGGCGCAGGCGCTCGGCGCTCGCCTGAGAGCTGACGAACTCACGCTTCGCAACTTACAGCTACAGTTAGTTCATCCAAGCACCCGTATTCAGCAAACCTGGCAACGTTCAGACGAGCTATCCATGCGTTTGCAACGCGCAGCGCAGACGATGCTTTCGATCAACCGGCAAAAAACCATTGGCTTACAAAAACGGCTGCTAGGCTTACGCCCGGAAGCGCGTCTGACTGCTGCCAAACTCGATTTACTACGCCTCGGCAACCGCCTGCAACAAGGGTTGCAACGTAATTTAACCAGTCACGCCGCGGCGCTCAGCAATGCCGCGCGTATGCTCGAATCAGTTAGCCCGTTGCCTACCCTCACCCGTGGCTACGCAATTGTCCGCAACAACACCGATGCAAATGGCTTAGCGGGCGCCACCGCACAAGTGATCAGTTCAGTAACCCAAGTTAGCAGCGGTGATTCGGTGCGCATTACTGTCGCCGACGGCAATTTAAGCGCCACCGTCAGTGCAGTCGAACCGCTGCCACCCGGCGCGACGCCGTTAGCAACCATCGAGACCAACGCAGCGAGCGCTGCGGATGCCGAGCCTTAACAAGCCCATCCAACCTATAACCACTAGCTACCATTATCGATATGTTGAAACACTTTACGTCAGACCATCTCTCGCCAAAACCTGTTTCACCCGAGCCTCTTTCGCCCGAGCCTCTTTCGCAAGAGCAGTTAAAGGAGAACATTTTGAAAGGCCAATGCAGACCTAGAACCTCACAGCAATCCCACAGACCGGCGCCGGGCAAGCGGATATTCTTATTCCTGCGAGCTGGCTCGACATCGGCGGGAATTTTTCTTCAGAAGCTGGCACGCAAAAGTGTGATCGCTTTTGCCAGTCTACTTATGGCTTTCGGTTGCAGCGTTTCAAATCTTGCAAACGCCGCCCAAAATGTTCCTGGCGGCGTCTATTTATGGCCTCTGCCCGACGGCGCAAATGATGTGCGTTACGCAGACCGGCCCGTGCTCATTCATAACGGACACGCCGTCGTTGGCCTGTCGGTAAAAGCGGCACTCGGACCTACCAAGTTAAGCTATACGTTAGGCGATAAACGGCAAACTCACACATTTACCATTGTCGATAAACGCTACACAGAACAGCACATCACTCTTAAAAACAAAGAAATGGTGAATCCGAACCCGGAACAACTGAAGCGAATTCGCAGCGAGAGCGTGCGTCAGCGCGCCGTCTACGAAAGCTATACCGCGCCGATTAGCTTAGCGGGCGGCCTAGGTACCCCGCTTAAGGGTCGCACCACCAGCTTGTTTGGACATCGCCGATTTTTTAACGGCCAGGCCCGCAACCCGCATTCTGGGCTAGACATCGCGGCACCCACAGGCACCCCAATTACCGCTCCCATTAAGGGCAATGTGGTGATGGCGGATGATCTGTATTACAACGGTAACGCTGTCTTTCTGGATCACGGCCAGGGCTTTATCAGCATGTACTGCCATATGAGCAAAATCAGCGTGGCGGAAGGGCAAATTGTGGCCCGGGGTGACGAGCTTGGCTTGGTCGGTGCGACCGGTCGCGTGACGGGGCCGCATCTGCACTGGTCGGTTAGCCTAAATGGTACCCGCGTGGATCCAACAGTTATGCAGCGTATTTTGGCTTCGCTTGAACCGTCCGGCTAAACCATTGCATTAGAGACAAGACGTAGCCTTAATCGGTTATGAATAAACCAATTGAGAATGGAAAGAACGGGACACGCGCTACTCGGCTGCCGCAGGTTACTTGCCTTAACGACGCTTACGTTTCTGCCTGTCTTTACGATTTTGAATCAGGCGCTTGCGACGATCTACCTGTCGCTTAGTCAACACGTTAGACTTTCCGGCATAGGGGTTTTCAGATTCACGCAGTTCTAACCGCACGGGATTTCCGATCAAATCGAGCGCTTCGCGAAACCCGTTTTCAAGATAACGGCGATAGCTAGCGGGCATCGCATTTAACTGGTTGCCATGTACGACGATCCTCGGTGGATGTCCGCCTGCTCTGGTCGCTACTTTCACTTTGATCGGCCGGCCGCGCACTGAGGGCGCTGGATGGGCGGCCACCATGTTGCGAACCAGGCGAGTCAGCAGCGAGGTCGAGTAATCGAAGCGGCCCACATCATAAACACGCTTCACGCGTTTTAAGAGATTGCCCACCCCGGACCCGTGCAGTGCTGAAATAGTCTGCAAAGGTACCCAGGGAATAAAATTCAGGCGCCGATTCAAAACAGTTTTGACGCGCTCGCGCCGCTCGGTCTCCAGCCCGTCCCACTTGTTCACCGCAACCACCATGCCGGCGCCGGCTTCCAAGGCATATTGCAGTACATGCAAATCCTGTTCGACAATGCCTTCTGATCCATCCAGTACCAATATCACGACTGCTGCGCGCTCCATCGCTTGCAAGGCTTTGACCACCGAAAACTTTTCAGTTATTTCGTCAACCTTACCTTTGCGACGAACACCGGCGGTGTCGATCAACACATAATCCTGGCCATCTTTCGTAAACGGAATATCTATGGCGTCTTTAGTGGTACCCGGCATGTCAAATACCACTTGGCGCTCTTCGCCAAGCAACCGATTAACCAACGTCGATTTGCCCACGTTGGGCCGGCCGACAACGGCAACATGAATCCCCGCTGCGGCGTCCGATTTCGCATCGGCAGGCTGCGCCAAATCAACAAACAGTCCCTCTAAGCGGGCCAATAACTTATCTCGTAAGGTGCGCAAACCGCGGCTATGGGTGGCAGATATCATCACATGCTCGGCAAAGCCAAATACTGCTACATCCGCAACGATTTGGTCTTCGGCAACCCCATCGATCTTGTTTACTACTGGAAGAAAGGGAATATTGTTCTGCCGCAGATAGGTGACCACGTCTTGATCCGCTGCGGTAATGCCTGCGCGGCCATCCAGCATAAGCAAAGCCAGGTCT
The DNA here is from genome assembly GCA_002450255.1 of Gammaproteobacteria bacterium UBA6968. Lineage (GTDB taxonomy): Bacteria > Pseudomonadota > Gammaproteobacteria > Pseudomonadales > Azotimanducaceae > UBA4421. The sequence goes on along the minus strand of DJYW01000058.1, from coordinate 8,769 downwards.
GCATCGGTTAGCGCTTGCTGTGTTTGATTAGTCAACACGTCGGCCAGTTCGTGCTCACCAAAAATTCCGCCAGTGTCGACGAGGGTGACGATGTGCTCATCGAGTTCTATACGACCGTAACGTCGATCTCGAGTCAGGCCGGGCACATTTGCAACCAGCGCGTCGCGACTTCTGGTGAGCCGATTAAAGAGGGTGGACTTGCCCACGTTGGGGCGGCCGACTAAGGCGACTGTAGCGCCCATAGCTTAGTCTAGATTGACTTTATAAGCGGCGAGACGCCCCGTGTTGTTGAGCACGTAAAGGGTTCCGTCAGCGACGATCATCTTGGCGTTGATTCCTTTGCTATCGACGCGAGTACGCCCAACCATGCGACCATCGCGTTGCGCTAGCAGGTGTAAATAGCCTTCGCTATCGCCCACCGCAACGTAGTTAGAAAACGCCAACGGCGTGCTCATGCCGCGACGCTTAAAAATATCCTGTGTCCAGCTTACTTCGCCGGTCTCTTGATCAACCGCAGTAACCGAATCGTCAGAGCCAACCGCGTAAATTTGACCGTAGCCGACGGTTAGATCCAAGTAGCTGGACAATTCCTGCTCCCAGAGTGGGCGACCATCCCGGCGAGCCAGCCCTAGGACGCGGCCTTGATAAGCCACTGCATAAATCGTTGAACCTAGAACCAAAGGACTGGCATCAACATCGACTATGCGCTCAAGCTCGGACCGACCTTCCGGCAACATAATGCGCTGTTCCCATAATGGCTCGCCATTCTCTGCGCGCAGCGCGGTGATCTTGCCGCTGGCAAAGCCGACGTAAACAACGTCCTGAGAGTAAACCGGCGCGGCTGTTCCGCGGAGGGTCAACAGAGGCACCGGATTATCATAAGTCCACGCCACGCTGCCGTCATCGCTACGCAGCGCGGTAATGCGTCCATCAATAGAATGCACAAATACCATCGAGCGACCTACAGTCGGCGGTGCGCCGACCTCGGCGCCGACCACGCTACGCCAAACTTCGCTGCCATCCGCAACGGAAAGCGCAACCACTTCGCCACGGCTAGTGCCAATAGCGAGAAGACCTTCACCGGCGCCCAGCGCGCCAGTAACAAAGGACGGATCGCGACGATCCATAAACCCCAGTGGATTGAAGCCGCCCTCTTCAACTTTGTCGAATTGGGTACGCCAGGCGACGTCCCCATTGAAACGATCTATCGCGAAGACGCTGCCGTAACCATCTGCCGCAAAAATCTGATCCGCGACGATTACCGGCCGAAAACGTAGGTATTTCTTGCCAAGGCCTTGACCGACTTTCACCTGCCACTGGCGGCGCAGTTGCACTTCAGCATCAAACTTGACCAATTTGGCGGGCTTGTCCGATTCTTTCTTTTTAGACGAATCGTCCTCAATACCCGGGATCCAAGAGAACCAGCTACAGCCGCCCATCAGCAACGTAAATACCAGCAGCCCGAAAGCGGCGGGTGTCTGCATCGTTCTAGTCATTAGTTGCCTCGCTTGCTGCCGCGGTAGGTTCGGCTTGGGCAGTGGATTCATCGGCAGCTGGCGCTTCTGACTCTTCGGAAAGTGTTGCGGCCGCTTCGTTTAACGTATCGCTCAAAGTCTTGGGAATGGCAACGTACTCGCCCTTAAAGGGTGCCGTGTTTTCCACTTTAAGATCCAGGAGCGGTCGACGCTCACCCTCACGCAGGTTCTTTTTGGCTTCTTGATAGGCTAAGTGCGCGCCCTCAATTTCACCGCGGCTGATATGGATGTCGCCCTTAACCTCTAATGCAGCGGCTCGATAACCCGCACTCTTAACCCCATTCAGAATGGTTAGCGCTTGCTCGGCGTTACCCATGCCGAGCTCAACCTTGGCTAAGCGGAGGGTGATGAGATCGGTCATCAGTGCATAGTCAGAATATTCTTGTGCTTCTAGCAGGTGCCCTCGGGCACCGCCTAGATCTCCAGCGGCAACCGCCTGCTCCGCTTCTTTCAATATCATCAGTGAGCGATAAGTCGACGCTGGTTGTTCTTCGGCAATTTGCGCTAGCACTTCTGCGCGCTCATCTGCATCGCCTTCAACATATTGAGTATAGAGCTGAGAACCGGCATGACGCGCCTCCTGGGAAGAGGCTGTCCAATATTGATAACCACCAAATATAGCGATGGCTAGCGCCAGTCCTATGACCACCATAAGGCCATACTCTTTCAGCCACGCTCGAATGCGTGCAATTAACTCTTCTTCTTCCAAAAATTCAGCCACTGGTAAGGACTCCGAATCAGCCTGCAATCATGTATTGTTTTAAGCTCTACGCTTGCCAAACTCGCGCTGAGCCGTCTGGTTCTCGCGACCCCGCCTTTCTCTTGTGCGCTCTTGTGCGCTCTTGTGCGGCCACGTCTGATGAGCTGCGCGAGGATGTTCTTCTCACCGGCACTTCACTCAATTCCTGGCGCGAGTCTTATGCGGGCCGCATTCTGGCACATTTGACGGACTTTGCACGTTCGCTTTTATCAACGGGGCTGTTTCCCGCCTAAGCAGTTCAGCCAGGCTAATCGCTATCACGCATTTGCTGAGTCGCTTCGCCTAAAGTGTATTCCGCCTGGCCAAAGTCTCGATCGCGCAAGTGCTTTAACGAAACCCTAAATCCCTCGCTCAGGACCACGCCAGCTTGCTCTTCGACAATAACGGCCCACGTTGCCCCGCATTTATCGGCCCTTTTAAGCTGCTTGCCGAGATTGCCACCACCCGCGTTGGTGCGGATACGCAGTCCAGGTAGCCGGTCACGCAGCCATGCCGCGGTTTGCAATGCTTGTCCAGCCTGCCCCTCAGCGGGAAAACACACATAAATCGCGACGTCTGCCAAAGCCTCAGTGCTGGCGTCTGCATGGGCCAGTTGATGTAACAGCACCACACGGTCCAAACCGATCGCAAAACCTGCGGCCGGCATAGCGCGACCGCCCAAAACCTCAACCAAACCGTCGTATCGACCGCCGGCACACACTGCACCTTGCGAACCTAACGATTCGGTGACCCACTCAAAAACCGTATGAGTGTAATAGTCCAGGCCTCGCACTAGTTTGTCGTTAACTTGAAACGGGATCTGCAACTCGCGAAGCAATAGCTGCAGTCCTTCAAAATGTTCCCGGCTTTGCGTATCTACAAAATCGATCATCTTTGGCGCATCAGCAACGATCTTTTGGGTGGTCGGATCTTTGCTGTCGAGAATACGCAGCGGGTTAGTCTTGAGGCGGCGCTGGCTGTCTTCATCCAGGGCGCTTTCGTGGGGCGACAAAAAAGTGAGCAAGGCTTTACGATAGGCTGCGCGAGATTCGCTGGAGCCTAACGAATTGATTTGTAGCGTCACCAGATCGTTTATGCCGAGCTGCCGCCAACAGCTATAGCCAAGCGCAATCAGTTCAGCGTCAATGTCGGGGCCGGCAAAACCAAATGCTTCCGCACCAATTTGATAAAACTGTCGATAGCGGCCCTTTTGCGGTTTCTCGTAACGAAACATCGGGCCCGCATAACTCACTCGCTGTGTCTGGTTATAGAGCAGTCCATGCTCCTGCAATGCGCGAACGCAACCAGCGGTCCCTTCCGGGCGCAGCGCCAACGATTCACCATCGCGATCGGCAAGGGTGTACATCTCCTTTTCGACTATATCCGTGGCTTCGCCAACACCGCGCGCAAACAGTTCGGTGAATTCAACCAGTGGTAACGCGATTGGGTCGTAGCTATAGGCAGTGAATATTGCTGCTATTTGCGCGCTGATTTTGTCCCACAGCGCGCCCTCGCCGGGTAGCAGGTCGCGCATGCCTCGAACAGCTCTAACCACGGACTTAATCTCCTAACGTAACTCGCGCCATGTTACGGCGCGTGTATGGAGCAAGGTCGATTGGGTCACCGTTAAAAGCAACAGCTGCCCCTGCAGCAAAACCCAATTTAATGCGAAACGGTCCCATGCCAACGAATTCACGCGCTTGACCGCCACGCCCAAGGTCAGCAAACAAAATGGTGCCGTCCTCGTCCATGATTTCAAACCAGCAGTCTTCCGAAAAGGAAAGCTTCAGTTGCTCTTCACCAAATTCCGTCAACCGTCGCGGCAGACCTGGCTCGTAGCTGATAAGTGCGAACTCCGCCTGTGTAGATTCTGCTGCTGAACCCGAACGCGCTGACTGATCCCGATCTGCCCCTAGGAAGTCGGATGTCTCGGCTGTGGTTTCTGCGGCCGCAAGAGCAAGGGTCACCGGTAAGCCGCTCTGCTCACCCGGCGCAGGTGTGCCTTCCGTCGCAATTGTCAACGTTAAGTCGACGGGCTCCGTCACCGCCGAGGGAGTCTCGCTTTGGCTCAACATACCGGCTTCTGACGCCGCCATCTCAGCGCCAGAAGCCTCAGCGCTGTCAGCACGCTCTACTTCTAAACTGTCGTTCGAAGCCGCCGTAGCTGACTCGCTGGCAGACGGGCCTGCCTCGACTTCATCTGTTGCTTGGGTGCTGCTGCTGACCTTTTCCGTCGCCGCCATTGATCGCTCCGCTCGGCTCGGCTCGGCTGTCTCGTTGGCGTCGCCGAATAACTCGGAGGTGGAGGTCGCGTAAACCAAGCCCAAAAAGACTACAACACCGAGCAGCAGCCAGCCCCATTGCAACAGCGACAAGGCAAATGCAGACTGAACCGGCTGAGGACTCGGTGAAGCGAGGCTGGGTTCCGTGCCTCGCTCACCCTCGGTTAAAATGGCATACGAATCAACTAGTGGCTGGGGCTCGAGGCCCAGAATTTTCGCATAGGCGCGAATATAGCCGAAGACATACACCGCTTCTGGGAGTGCGTCTTGATTGTTTGTCTCGACCGCGCGCACGGTGCGTACCGGGAGGTTCAAGCGACTAGCAATGTCTTCCAGAGTCAGCTCATTCACCTCACGGGCGTTCGCTAGAACTTGCCCGGGGTAGGTAACTGCTGTGATTGAATCTTCTGACATAGTTTGCTTCCGCATGAGGCTTTTTGGGCGAGCGTACAAGTTTACGCCTTATCCACCAAAACTGTACGTCCTGTTTGATCCTGTTTGATCCTGTTTAGCCCTATTTTGAGTTAACGCTCGGCTATGCCTCTGCCGATAGATCGGTCATCGCTATGCGCTGCTTATAACGATCCTGTCGCTTGGTGCGATCACGCACTTGCCCGACCAGCTGCCCACAAGCGGCATTGATATCGTCGCCTCGGGTCGTGCGCAGCATGGTGGTATAGCCGCTTTGCATGAGGATCGTTTGGAATGCATAGATGTCTTTTTGCCGCGAGCGCTCATAACCCGATCCTGGGAAAGGGTTGAACGGAATCAAATTGATTTTGCAGGGCAACCCGTCCAATAAAGTCGCCAGCTGTCGCGCTTGCTCAGGCCGGTCATTTACATCGCGAATCAGCGTGTACTCGATCACCAGTTTCCGTGCAGGCCCAAGGGTGGCAACGTAGTCGCGGCAGGCTTGCAACAATGTCTCGAGCGGATATTTGCGATTGATTGGGACCAACTCATCGCGCAAATCGTCGCTTGGTGCGTGTAATGAAATCGCCAAAGCCACATCGGTTGACTCGCTCAACTCATTTATCTTGGGTACGACTCCGGCGGTGCTGATGGTAACGCGACGCTTAGACAGACCAAACGCTAAATCGTCTTTCATGACGTTTGTAGCACCTATCACCGCAGCAAAATTTAACAATGGCTCGCCCATACCCATAAGCACAATGTTGGTGACGCTTGCGCCCCGTTCCGCCAAATACTGGTTCGCCACCAGCACCTGGCCAACGATGTCCGCTGCCGGCAAATTGCCATTAAAACCCTGCTTGCCGGTGGAACAAAAGCTGCAATCGAGCATGCAACCGATCTGCGACGAAACGCAGAGGGTCTGGCGGCCCTTCTCAGGGATCAGCACCATCTCGACCAGGTTGTCTGCAAGCTCGGGTAAAGAGGAAGCCAGAAGCCATTTCACAGTTCCATCTTTTGACTCGTACTGTGCGTGGATCTCGGGCAGATCGAGAATGCAATTCTGTTGCAGCCATTCGCGCGTCTTGCGAGGCAAATCTGTCATGGTGCTGAAATCGGTGCGCCCCTGGTGGTACAACCACTTCATAATCTGCCGCCCACGAAACGCTTGTAGACCTTGAGCGACAAAAAGCTGCTCAAGTTGCTCGCGATCCATGCCGTATAGATTGTAAGGCGCTATTGCTTCCATATAAGGTGTTCTCAGACGAGCCCTGTCGATCGATTAAAGCGAAGCATCTATCCTTCGCAGAAATCCTACGC
>DJYW01000058.1:0-2098 GCA_002450255.1 Gammaproteobacteria bacterium UBA6968 | reverse complement strand
CAATGCATCCGCTGCCTCATCGACGTTTGCGCGAAGGACGCGATACAGCTTCGCTATTTTCACAACGAGTCTGTACCGCTGGTGAAGGGGCCGTCAAACGACAACTTCTTCCGCATCAAAAAAATACGCGATTTCACGTGCCGCCGACTCCGGACTATCAGAACCATGCACCGCATTGGCATCAATAGATTCGGCAAAATCGGCGCGAATTGTTCCCGGGGCCGCCTCTTGCGGATTGGTTGCGCCCATTAAGCGGCGATTCGTGGCGATGGCATCTTCACCTGCAAGCACTTGCACCATAATCGGACCTGAGCACATATACGTAACGAGATCGTTAAAAAAAGGTCTGCCTTCATGCTCGGCGTAAAAACCAGCCGCTTTCTCGGGGCTGAGCTGAACTAACTTTGCGGCGGCAATTTTTAATCCACTCTTCTCAAAACGAGAGTAAATTTCGCCGATTAAGTTACGCGCTGTCGCGTCCGGCTTAACTATAGATAGGGTCTTTTCGAGCGCCATGTTTATCTCCGCAATACCTGTTTCCGAACGAATCCCGCTGACTGCCTGACCAGACCGGTTTTAGGTCAGTGAGTAGTCTGCTCGGTTTCCTTCGTTAGGTTTCTGTCGCTTGGTTTATTTCGCTTGGTTGTAAACAGTAGCAGCGTCCGAGCCGCCGCTAAGGGCGCGTATTATACGCAGGACGGCTTTTGCAACAAGCGGGGTTAAAAGGCGAATTTTAGGAGTAAAACCGGGTAGACGTTCCACTCGTCGAATAGACATCGGGCAGCAAGACGGCATCACCCACGTAGGCGTTCCACCACCGTTGCCACTTCTATCGCAGCTAACTCTGCGTCTTCCGAACTGCTGAAACGACCGAAGCTGAAACGCAGTGACGCGTGCGCAACTGCGTCGTCTAAACCGATGCCGCGAAGAACATGCGAAGGCTCAACACTGGCAGAAGTGCATGCAGAGCCACTGGATACGGCTAGCTTGTCCATTGCCAGCAGCAAGGTTTCCCCATCAATACCTGCAAAACCGATATTCATGATGCCGCTAAAACGTCGCTCCGGATGGGTATGAACGAAAACGTCAGGCAATTGCTGAATGCGCCGTAAAAAGATGTCTCGCAGGGTTTGTAAATGCTGCTGCTCGGAATCATAAAGCGCCACAATACGTTCTGCCGCTGCGCCAAGTCCGACAATTTGGTGGGTTGGTAACGTACCGGATCGCATTCCCATTTCATGTCCGCCGCCGTGGGTTTGTGCGGTGAGTTGCATAGCACGGCTTCCGCGCACAAATAGCGCGCCAATACCCTTGGGTCCGTAAATTTTGTGTCCGGAAATAGACAAAAGGTCGATGTCCATTTGCTGCACATCAATAGGTATTTTGCCGAAGCCTTGAGCCGCATCGGTGTGAAACAGGGCACCTTTGCTATGACTGGCTGCCGCGCAAGCGGCTATATCATTAATGGTGCCTAATTCATTGTTAACGTGCATCAAAGACACCAACAGAGTGTCCTCGCGCACCGCGTCGGCAACCTGCTCCGGCTTAATTTGACCGTGCTTATCTGGCTGCAAAAAAGTGATTTCGAAACCCTTTTGCGCCAGATAGTGACACGGATCAAGAACCGCTTTGTGCTCTATTTTACTGGTAACGATATGCCGCCGAGAGGCATTCTCAGCCAAACCTTTAATGGCTAGGTTATTGGATTCGGTCGCCCCGGAGGTCCAAACAATTTCTCGCGGGTCGGCGTTTAGCACTTCTGCGATCTGCACCCGTGCCGCTTCGACTGCCTCTTCCGCTTGCCAGCCGAAGGCATGAGATCGCGAGGCGGGGTTGCCAAATATGCCGTCGAATTCCATATGCGCACGCATCTTTGCAGCGACGATAGGGTCGATTGGTGTGGTCGCAGCATAATCGAGATAAATTGGACGCATAATTTGGTTTTAGTCTTTATGGGTGAAGGTTTGGCTGTTTGGCGCGTGCCAGATTCTATTAACGCCTTTGCACGAAGAGGTATGGCCGCTTTTTAATTTTTCAATTGTGCCATTAATTGCAGGCGCGATGTGTAGCCGTATAGCTTTTGATAGGGCTTTTGATA
>DJYW01000184.1:4718-18235 GCA_002450255.1 Gammaproteobacteria bacterium UBA6968 | reverse complement strand
CAGCCTTGAGCGGGGACAACAGCCGCACGCGTGTCTGATATTTGCGGCCAGGGCTCAGGCAGCCCGCGCCAGATTACCGATTTTGCGGTGCCACAACAGGCTGTATGCTAACGACAGCTTAGCGTTTTGTATTAGGTAACTTGTTATGCAGCACAGCCCCCCCGCGGTTCGCGACCTGGTTCTAGCCGGCGGTGGCCATAGCCATGTGCAGGTTCTTAGGTACTTTGGCATGCACCCTGTGCCGGGTGTACGCATTACGCTTGTATCCGACGGTTTTGCTGCCCCTTACAGCGGAATGCTGCCGGGTTGCGTTGGCGGCGATTATGCGCCGGAAGATATTCATATTAACTTGGACAACTTGGCTAACTTTGCCCAAGCGCGCTTTGTATGCGCCCGCATCAATGGCCTGGATCCGTTTGCTAAACAGCTCCATTTGGTCGGTCGCCCGAGTTTGCGCTATGACTTTCTTTCCATTAACTGCGGTGCCACCCCGCAGGTCGACGCGGGACTCGCCGCTTGGTTAGAACAGGCAGATGCGACCATTCCCACGGTTTTTGCTGAGACCGATACCGATCAGCCCCAAAACCATTTTGAATCGACTCAGACGCGGCACATGGTGGCCAAACCCATCGGCGACTTCTTGGCAGGTTTTACTTATTTGCAGAAAGCCTTATCTGGTGGGGGAGCAAGCGTAGGCCAACCTGCCGCTTCTGCTTCTGCTTCTGCTTCTGCTTCTGCGCAAACGCGACCACAATCAGTGGCAGTAATCGGCGCTGGTGCGGGTGGCTTGGAGTTGGTTCTTGCGTTACGTCAACGTCTGCCCGCGCAGGTCTCGTTGATGTTAGTAGGCCAGCAGCTATTGCCAGATCACAGCCCTGCCACGCGGCGTATTGCGACGCGTCTTTTGGCGGAAAAGTCGATATCGCTACGAGCTGCTCGAGCGCGGGTTGGTGCCGCAGGTGAACTGTTGCTAGACGACCAGGCGGGACCGGCCGCTGTTGCCTGGGCACTTTGGGTTACCTCGGTACGGGCACCGGAGTGGCTTCGGGATAGCGGTCTGACGTTAGATGAACGCGGTTTCATCAGTGTCGACGCGCAGTTGCGAAGTCTCGCTTTCGACGATATTTATGCCGCCGGCGATGTAGCTCATTTGAGCGCTCAGGAGCGGCCTAAGGCTGGTGTTTATGCGGTGCGCGCGGGCCCTGTTTTGGCTCGCAATTTAGCTCACGTTGTTCAAGCCGAGCCGTCTAGCCGACCGCCGCAGCGTTATTTAGCACAGCGTCATCATCTTAATTTGATCGGTTGCGGTGATGGCACTGCCATCGCGTCCAGGGGACGTTTCGCCCAGCGCAGTCGATTCTGGTGGCGTTTAAAGCAGCGTATCGATAGGCGTTTTGTGGCGCAGTTTAATGAGTTGTCAAGCATGGCCGACACCGCGGTAACGCTGCCTGCAACTCTGCGCGCGGACTTGCCAGATGATTTGATGCGTTGCGGCGGCTGCGGCGCAAAGTTGGCTGCTGACCCGCTGCGTCGAGTGCTGGCACGCTTGCCCGTGCAGGAGCACTCTTGGGTGCGACTTGGATTGGGCGATGATGCAGCGGAAATTGTCAATGGTGGACCAAGCACGTTACTGACGGTAGATGGCTTTCGCGCCATGATCAGCGACCCCTACCGGTTTGGCCGTATCGCAACTCATCATGCGTTGAATGACATCTTTGCCATGGGCGCCACACCGTTAGCCGCACTCGCGCTAGTGACTGTGCCGCTCATGTCGGCAGCCATGATGGAAGAGGATCTTTATCAACTGATGCGAGGCATTGTCGATGTGCTTACAGACCATGATGTTGCCCTGGCCGGTGGTCATACTGCCGAGGGTGCTGAGCTGTCGCTCGGCTTAACAGTAATGGGCAAACAAGGTCGCGTGATACTGGCAAAGGGCAGTTGTGCTGCCGACGAGTGCCTGATTTTAACCAAGCCGTTGGGTACCGGATTGGTCCTCGCGGCCGCCATGCGAGGCCAGGTCGCGCCCGGCGACATGCGCGACTGTTTGCGTCAAATGGATCAAAGTAATGCGCAGGGTAGGGATATTCTTTGCGGTCACGGTGCCAGTGCTATGACAGATGTCACCGGGTTTGGCTTGCTTGGCCACTTACATGAAATGTTGTCGCCGGGCCGCTTCGGTGTGACCTTGGATTTGACGGCAGTGCCTTGCTTGGCAGGCGCGCTGCAAGCGGCGCAAACCGGCGTGCGTAGTTCTTTGCACGAAGGCAATAGCTCGGCGTTGATTGATTATGCAGGATCTGACGACTCAGATCCGCTTCTAGCTCTGCTGGTCGATCCGCAAACGTCCGGCGGGTTGCTTGCGACTGTCCCCGCCACCAAAGCTGCGGCCTGTCTCGAAGATTTACGCGCAGCAGGGTATGCACAAGCGCAGGCTATCGGCATTGTGACCGCCGGCCCTGAGCGCCGCTTTAGCCGTTGCCTACCCTAACCCCTGGCACAGTGGCTGTTTCGAATGGTTGAGTAGCTCCCGCAGGATCAAAAAAGTGTCAGGTTGGTACAGTCAAGCGAGTTGGGCCAGGGCGTTTAAGCGCCCAAGCAAAAAAGCGCCCAAGCAACGAAGGCTTGAGCCAATGATCAGTTCAAGAACCGTCGTTTACTACCCGGCAGACGGGTTAAAAAATTCGGCTATCGGTGGCCTGAATCGGTCCATATCCACAAGAAAAGAATCGTGTCCCTGGAGACTTTGCAAAGGATGATATGACACGTTTGCGGTAGTGCGATCCAGTGCCTCGGCCAGCGCTCGCTGCTGATTGAGCGGAAATAACATGTCCGTCTTCACGCCGATCACTAGGGCTTTGTCCAGTTCGAGCGAAGCGAAACTAGCTTGCAAGCTGCCCCCATGATCTGCAGCATCGAATAAATCCATTGCGCGCGACAAATACAGATAGCAGTTTGCATCGAAGCTGCCGATAAACCGGTTAGCGTGGCTTTCGAGATATGATTCGACTTCAAAGTCGATCCCAAAGGGATTGTCCGTTTCGCCAAAGTCCGGCGCGCGTTCTCGGCCAAAGCGTTGTTCCCATTCTTCGCCGGAGCGATAGCTGATCATGCCGAGCTTGCGTGCCAGGCGCATGCCGCTGACTGGGCCGTTACCCATGATATCGTATTGACCATTTTGCCAGAGCGGGTCTTCGCGAATAATCTCTCGTTGCAGTGAGCGTAGCGCTATAGCGTAAGGGGTGCTCCGCGTTGCGGAGGAAATCGAGACCAATTGGCGCACTTGTTTGGGATAGCTGAGTGCGAAGGAGAGAGCTGTCATGCCACCCATTGAGGCCCCGACCACGGTATGTACCGAATCGATGTTTAGGGCTTGCAGCAGCGCCTTACCAGCGTGGGCAATATCCTCAACGGTAAGCACCGGAAAATCCAAACGGTACGGCTGCTTCGTTGTCGGGTTGACGCTGGCCGGGCCGGTGGAGCCAAAACAGCTTCCTAAAGAATTTACGCAGATGACGAAGAACCTGCGCGTATCGATGGGTTTATCCGGACCGAGCATGTCCTCCCACCATCCGGCAGACGGATCGGCGAGCGAGGATGCGGCGTGGGCTGAGGGTGACAGGCCGGTGAACAGTAACACGCAGTTGTCGCGCGTAGCGTTGAGTTCGCCCCAACACTCATAGGCGAGTGTGGCGCGACCTAATTGCCCATGTTTCATCGACAAAGGGCCGTCGAGATGGATGAATTGTCGCGCGCTCATCGTACCCCCTCACCGCACTTTAGGCGGCGCAAAGATAAAGAAAATCGGGTCGAAGTGCCAGCCTGGCGGGTAGCCGAACAACTGCTGACTTCATTCAATGCCACTGCATCAATTTTTATGCTGGGTCGCTCAGAAGCAAGACAGTGATCTGGATCGCAAAGCGAAAGCGGCTACTGAGGATTGGTGGGATCGACCGAGAAAGCGTGCGCGATTTGCTCTGCATTGAGTAAGAGTTCGTCTATAAGTGCCAGCGCATATTCATCAAAGGTGATGCCGAGAAAGGCGGTAGTCGACAGCTCAATGAAGACTTCTAACAGTTGTTCTTCGCCATCTGCCGCGGTCAGGTTGATTAAAATCTGGGTGAAAAAAGCGGCCGCTGCATTTTGCTCGGTCGCGTTTAGGTGCGACAGCAAATCTTCGACTTGCGGTTTGAGTGTCTGTTTGACTGATTCGATTGCTTCCATGTTCGTACCCTAGGTATGGCTTCGTGAAGCGCCTGTGAAGAGGTGGCATGTGCGGCACTCGGCTTAAACAAAGAAAGACAACTGAGCTCATGTCGCTCGCAGCTTGCTAGCGAAGGCGAACCGGTGTGGTTTGGTCAGTAGATTTTAGTTCGCTGCCAAGGCCGCGAGTTTGCAGTGGGCAGGGATGCGACCGGGTACTGTGGTTGCATGCAGCCGCGTGGCTCCCCGCAACGCCTGAATCGAATAAAAGCTTGTGCGCAATATTTGGGATTGCTGTAATCTTTAGGTGCCTGCGTCGTCTTGCCGCAGCGTTCTGAAAATCAAAACCAATCAGCGCGATGCGCGTGGTGAGGTGCCAATTTGCAGCGGTTGTTTCGACTTGTAAATCCTTGGGTTGTGCGCATGCTGCGTTCGCCGCTGCATGTTTTTGTGAGTGCTAATATTATCGCGCTAGAGATGATCGGGCGCAGGTCAGGCAAAACGCTACAAATCCCGGTTAGTTATCTATCTAACGGCACGGCACACTCGCAGACCCTGTTTTGTATGACTCAACGCGATGGCGTGTGGTGGAAGAATTTGCTCGAGCGCCCAACGATTCGTGTTGATTTACGCGGCCGCGCTGTCCAGGCGCGAGCCTCCGTCGAGGTAGAGGATACTGCGCTTATCCGCGCTAAACTTGCTGAGTTTTGTCGGCACAGCCGAGCCAGCGCCTATTTCTCGGAAGTCGCCTTTGGGCGCGATGGCGAGCCGAAAGCAGATGATCTGGATCGTGCCGCAGTTCAGCACGTTTTGATTCAACTTGAATTGGAACCGCCTGCCCGTGACTAGCTCCACTGAACAGCCGGCACCAGCAGCCGGCTTTGCCTTGCACAAATATCTTGAGTATCGAATGCGCGTGTGGCTCGGACGAGCTTATAGTCCAAAGCTGACGGCGCGCTTAGATCATCAAATGTTAGGCGGTTCCGGGTACGGCGGATGGCCTAGTTTGCTGGCGAGACTTGATGCCGATAGTGTGGTCTATTCGGTGGGTGTGGGCTTCGATATCGGCTTCGACTTAGATCTGATTGCAGCAACTGGCGCGTCAGTACTAGCGCTGGATCCGACCCCTGATGTGATTGGTTGGATTTCCGAGCAGGCATCGCTGCCTTCTCAATTCGAATTTCATCCGGTCGGTCTCGCCTGGCAGGATGGCGAACTGGCGTTCGCGCCACCACAGCGTCCCGACGCCGTATCCGGCACATTGGTTGCTGCGGATGGGGTGGCGGGGCATTACCTTGTACCCGTGAAGCGCTTAGCCACGTTGATGCAAGAGTTTGGCCATCAGCACATCGATCTGTTGAAGCTCGATATAGAGGGCGCTGAATATCAGGTCATCGACGATATGCTTGCGAGTGGTATCTACCCTGACCAGCTGTTAGTTGAGTTCCATCATGGTAAGCGAGCTAAAGGTAGGTATCCGGTCGCGGCCACGCATGCTCGTGTGTGTGCACTGCAGCAGCTAGGTTACTGCCTGTTTTGGGCGAGTCATACCGGCCGCGAGTTGGCTTTTGCTCGCCTCGACGCGAGTTAGTGTCGCGGGCATCGGTAGGCGGGCGATGACCCTGGTGAGTGGCATTTATAAATCCTCGAAGCGATGACATTCCAGCGCAAGACGTTTGCCGTGGGCGACAAATAAACGGTGCAGTTCGCTGAGGGCATCCTGCCCCGGTTGGCGCTTTTCCGCTAGCGGTTGAAAGTAGTTGGCCAGCTTCGACACATTGCCGACTAGCCACATGGCTAGCAGTCTCGAATCAAAATAGTCAGGCGTTGTTTCGAGAGTGGGAAAGTCGTCGTTTAGCAACCAGTTGCGTTCGCGTACCCGAGCGCCTTGCTTATCCAGTATGCGAGTCACGGTTGCGATCAGCTCTGTCTCTTGTTCGACAAGCGCGCGGGCCAGCAAACCGACTCGCGGCGTGCTAGGTGTTTGTGCCTGATCGGCAAGGGTTTGCTCCAAGGCAGTCAGTAGCTTGATCGTACGGCGCAGTAGTTCGGCAAAAGACAGCTGCTGCATGGTTACAATCCAGGGGGGTTGGTTGAGTGGATGAGGGCGCGCACAGGGCTAGTCGCTCATAATGATTTCGCAGGTTTTCTGTTCGCTAAATTCATCGCTGAAATTGAGCCGCTGCACGAAAAGCTCCCGTCCAAACGAGTCGAAGTGTTCGAGCATGTAGTCTTTAACTGCATGCTCGAACATGACCAGGCCTTCGGCAACAGTATCGGCTTTGATGCGGATTTCGATATCAAACGGTTCGCAGGGTAGCTCATCTACATCGAAACCCCATACGTCCTTCATTTTATAGACGATGGGATCGACGGGTTTTAGGTCAAGAAGTTTAGGGTCCACTGCGCCACCTTCTTCCGGCCGCCAGTGCCATTTTTCGTGCTGCATAATGCTTTCCATGAACATCGGTGCCGAAACAGTTAGACAAACGTGGGATTTTGTCAAACGTTTGACTTGGGTTTCTCAAGTAAGTCGAGCTGTGGGGACGCTTCCCGTGGTTTGCGTGACTGTCTTGAAGTTGAACGAGGGTTATTTTTGCGGCTGCCATGCTGCTCGAAGACTCGAGCGTGTTCCGCTTGCGCTTCTGCTCCCCGGCGACGGGCGTAAACCTGTTCGCGAGCGTAACGAGCCGCTATCGCGTGATCGACAATAGGGGCGGGATAATGTTCACCGATGAGACAGCCGGCTTGAGTCTGCTGCGCGGTTGTTGCCAGCCAGGGCTGATGAACCAGCGTGTCGTCAAAGCCGCTGAGTTCCGGTACCCAACGACGAATGAAATTGCCGTTCGGATCTTGATCCTTAGATTGCTTGACGGGGTTGTAGATGCGCACGGTGTTAATACCGGTGGTGCCGGATTGCATTTGTACCTGTGAATAATGGATGCCTGTTTCATAATCCAAGAAGAGCCGCGCCAGATAGTGCGCGGTTTCGCGCCAGTGTAGCCAAAGATCGTAGCTCGCAAATGACACGAGCATGGCGCGCATCCGGAAGTTAATCCAGCCGTTGGCAATCAAAAAGCGCATGCAGGCGTCTACGAACGGATAGCCTGTTTCTCCGCGGCACCATGCTGCGAAGTGCGCCGGATTAAAGCAGTCCTCGCGCATACCGTCGTACATCTTCGAAAAATTTCTGAACTCTAGAGCGGGCTCGCTCTCTAGCTTTTGCATGAAATGGCAATGCCAGTGCAAGCGGCCGTGAAAAGCTGAGAGGGCTTTGGGCCAGGTCCTGCGCTCAGTCGCTGGTAGGGTTTTGACTGCTTTTTGACGCTGCCAAGTTGCTTGCACCAAACTGCGCATGGATAGGCTGCCATAGGCAAGGTGTGCGCTAAGCCGAGAGCAGGCGCTTACCGCTGAGTGTGGGCTGGACATCTCAAGGTGATAGCGCTCACCACGCTGGGTTAAGAAGTCATCCAGCACCGCTGTCGCTTGAGCTTTATGCACTTGCCAGGCAGATGCATCCAGCGGTTCGAGCGCGCCAAAAACGTTGTCTCGGTCGGACCGGTTTGGCTGCCAGCTCTCCCAGTCGGGCGTACTGGGCAGCGGTTGCCAATGGCGGTGAGGGGGCAGTTTCGCCGTGTCCAACTGCATTCGCTGACGCCAGAGTTTGGCCCAGCCGTCTCGGTCCTTCAGACCTCGCACCACGCCAAACTGTGCGTACTCATGCCAGGCGATGCCGTTGCTTCGGCACCAATCTAGGACGGCTTGATCTCTGCTGAAGGTCCACTGACTACCAGTTTCTTCATGGGCGAATAACTCGAAGTGTCCAAGTTCGCGGTGTAACTGGCTTAGCACCGTCGTCATCTCACCAACGCGGACAGTCAGGCCGCCGCCCAACCTCGCCAGTTGCTGTTGCAGCCCAAGCAGGTGATGACGACACAAATGCCAGTGGCGTGCGGAGCGATCGGACTGTTGCCAGAGTGCTGGCTCAATCACGTAGAGCGCTGTAGTTGAGCCGTGTAAAAGTGCTTCACAAAGCGCCGCGTTATCCTCAACGCGTAAGTCTCGTTTGAACCAGATAATCGAGTTTGGGATTGGTTTGGTCATGTTATGTCTAGATAAAAGATGTATATTTCCAATAAAGTTAACAAATATTGACAAAATTAATAGACTTTAAGTGGACTTTTTGAAATATCTTAGCCAACATGATCCCAAGTCTTATTTAGCGTTAAAGCCACTAAGGAGATCATATGCAAGGGTCATCCAGCCGAGTGTTTGCAAACGACTTGTTTGAGCAAGACATACCGAATCGCACGCCTACGCGCGAACACGGTCTGACAGCGCTGCGCCAATTCGCGCCATTAGCAGGACGAAGTTATCAGGACAATCGCAACAAAGACTGCGGCCCTGGGCAACATCGTTTCGTATCCCAGCTGTCGCCCTACGTGAGCACACGTTTGATCAGTGAAGCCGAGGTGCTGTCCGCCGCGCTGTGCAAGAATTCTCCCAACGCTGCCTTCAAATTCATCCAAGAGGTATTTTGGCGCGGCTACTGGAAAGGGTGGATGGAGCACCGCCCCAATCTCTGGCCGGCTTTGTGGTCGCGACTCGAAACAGTGCATGCCGAAGTGCAGGATAACAAATGGCAGCGTCAGGCTTATCAACTCGCCTGTGCCGGTGAAACAGGCATCGAGCCATTCGACGCATGGGTTCACGAGCTCGTAACGACCGGCTACCTGCACAACCATTCACGTATGTGGTTCGCGAGCATTTGGATTTTTTCTTTGCAACTACCGTGGGAACTCGGAGCCGACTTTTTTTATCGTCACCTGATCGATGGTGATCCAGCTTGCAATACGCTCGGGTGGCGTTGGGTGGCTGGCTTGCACACGAAAGGTAAAGCCTATCTAGCGACAGCGGAAAATATCCGCCGCAATGCGGCCCCGCGAATGACCACCAATTCAGCGTCATTAAGCGGCTTAGAGCGGCTCGCCAGTGCTGCAGTACCGTTAGAAGAAACGCTGCCAAACGACGCACTGCGCCAAGCGCCTTTGGATTTACCGACAGCCAGTTTCGGTGATTTAGAGGACGCCACCACTGGCTTGTTGTTAACCGAAACTGACCTGGGACTACATACGCCCACAGCGTTTCACAGCGTCGCCGGGCTTGCTCCAGTGCAACGCAGTCCAATCGGCGCAAGCTCAGAGCTGGTCGAACGATTCATCCGCGGGGCGGTTGTAGATGCGGTTGTGCGAGGCCAAAAGAAGTGCAATGTCCAGGCAGACGAAGCGGTTCCGTTGTTGCAGCCTGAGCGAGTTGTTGCTTGGGCGCAGAGCCAGGGATTGCATCGTTTAGTTGTTGCTTATGCACCCAGCGGACCGACGCGTCAGGCGTTGGATCAAGTCAGGGCTGCGGTAACTGCAGCAGGCATCGAGTACCTGGAATTCAGCCGCAACTACGACCGTTTGGTATGGCCATACAGTAAGCGGGGATTTTTTCAGCTAGGAAAGAATATCCCAGAATTTCTTGCCGCGATGGGGCTGACATAGGTTGCTTAGCGACGCGCGCCGCGACGGCCACCTATTGCCGAGCACGGATTCGACTGAAATCGCTGCCTTTAATAAACTGGCGGAGCAATGGTGGGACCCCACGGGGCCAATGGCCCCTCTGCACGGCCTTAATCAGCTGCGGGTCCCTTATATTTTGGAGCAACTCCAAGCACCGTCCGACGTTGCCAACCCGGAGCCAGCAACGCCTTATGACGTGTTAGACATCGGCTGTGGCGCAGGTTTGTTGTCGGAGGGTATGGCCCGACATGGCTACTCAGTCACCGGTATCGATCCCGCGGAACGCAATATAGCTATCGCTCGCCAGCATGCTACGGCGCATGGCCTCGACATCGACTATCAGCACACGGTTATTGAACATCTGCCGGCGCGACAGTTCGCCGTGGTGCTAAATATGGAAGTCGTCGAACACGTACCAAACGCTGAGGCATTTTTGGCAGATAGTGCGGCGCGTGTCGCACCAGGTGGATGGCTTTTCATTGCCACAATTAACCGCACGCTGGCCGCATTCCTGGCCGCAATAGTAGGGGCCGAGTGGCTTTTCAATTTACTGCCGAGAGGGACTCATCGCTGGCAGCAATTCGTTAAACCTAGCGAGGTGCGCAGCGCATGTTGCAGGGCTGGCCTAATCCCCGTGGTTGCGCAGGGGGTTGCAGTAAATCCAATTGGACCGCGCTTTCGGCTGACTCGATATACGGGCGTAAACTATATGTTGGTTTTTCGCCGTCCCTTTTCTGTTGAGTAACGCTTGTGCTCTCGCTTCCCAAAGTGCCAATCGCCAGTCTGTCCGACGAACTGATCGCGGATTTACGTTCCGATCACGCGGGGGAGACTGGTGCCGTGGCCATTTATCGCGGTATGTTGGCAATCAGTCGAGATGCTGAGGTTCGTGCGTTTGCTGAGCATCATCTCGCAACAGAACGTCTGCATTTAGCTGTGTTCGAGCAGTGGTTGCCCCGTCGTATGCAATCTCGTTTGTTGCCTCTGTGGCACGTTAGTGGATGGTTGCTAGGCGCGATCGCAGCACTGGGGTCTAAACGGTTCACTTATCTAACTATTGCTGCCGTAGAGACCTTTGTGATCGAGCACTACGAAGCTCAGCTAGCCTATGCACCGGATGCGATTCAACCCTTGTTATGCAGTTTGCAAGCAGATGAACGAGCGCATCGTGATGATGCAGCGGACCGGTTTGCCGGTCAGCCCGCTGACTTGGCCGGTCTATTGGAGCGTTGTTGGCACAGTATAATTGGCGCAGGATCGCGTTGGGCAGTTGGCGCTGCCCGACACGTTTAGTAGGCCACGCAAACGAGCAACGAGTGCCTGATGATGCCTATTCATGACTTAGATCAAGAGCAGCTGGAAAAAGTATGCGCGTGGCTTAATGGGTTGCCGGTATATATGTTCACCGGCGCACTAACACGTTCGTTGTTGAGCCTCGCTTATCTTGCGCCTGATCTGGACAAAGTGGATCACAATGTCCGTCTTGTTTTAAATTACCAAGCCTCCTTAATTGAACCGTTAGAAGCGCAAGCGTTTGTGGCTTTGGTGCAGGAATGTATGACCGGCCAGATACCACCGAAAGTGCGCGCTTTCTTGGAGCACGACACCCTGCATTAGGTGAGATCGGCTTGCGTCCTTGCCGCAACCATTGCAGGCGTGTGCGATGGGCAATCTATCGCAACGATTTCAAGCTGTGACAATGAGGGGTGCCAAGGCGCGCGGGACGAATGTTACATGTATGTAGTCAAATGGCGTTACGCTCCCGCAGGGTTCGGCAACAGCGAGTTGTCTGCCGGTTCTTCTGCTTATTTTTTGGGAGGTTCAAAGAGTCATGATTAATCGTCGTCAAGCAATGCAGAGCATGGGTGCCTCTCTTGGCCTGTTAGCGTTACGCGGCTACGAGGCGCAAGCTGCCGCTGCCGCCCACTTTACTCACGGCGTAGCCAGCGGCGACCCGCTAGCTGATCGCGTCATTTTGTGGAGTCGAGTCCTGCCGGGTGATGGCCAACCGACCTCGCTCACTGCAACCTGGCAAGTGGCGCAAGATGCTGCGTTTGCACAAGTTGTGTCAGCGGGCGAAGTCGTCACTTCTCTCGCTCAGGATTACACGCTAAAAGTTGACGCCACGGGATTGGCTCCGGATAGCCGGTATTTTTATCGCTTTACTGTGGCGGGAATCGACAGCCCCATTGGCCGCACGCGGACTTTGCCCACGGGCTCGGTAGATCAGTTTCGTATTGGCTTGGCCTCCTGTTCGAATTACCCCCAAGGCTACTTCAATGCTTATCGCGATATGGCAGAAGCAGATTTAGATCTGGTGCTGCATCTTGGCGACTATATTTACGAATATGCGGCGGGTGGCTATGACAACCCGGAGGTGGTGCAAAGACTAGGCCGGCGTGTCGTGCCGGCAAACGAGATTCTCAGTCTTGAAGATTATCGAATGCGTTATGGCTTATACCGAACTGACTCGGATTTACAGGCAGTGCATGCGCGTCATCCCTTTATTTGCGTTTGGGATGACCATGAAATCAGTAACGACGCTTGGTCGAATGGAGCTGAAAATCACGGTCCCGACGAAGGTGACTTCAAACAGAGAATGCGCGTTGCGAGGCAGGTTTACCACGAATGGATGCCAATAAGAACTGCCGCCGGTGGCGACCAAGATCCGATTTACCGTCAGTTTCAAATCGGTAATCTTGCAGATCTGATTATGCTTGATACGCGCATCCACGGACGCGACCGTGGCTTGGATTATCAACAGGATATGCTTCCGAAAATGCAGGCATTCGATATTCGCGATGCAGCGAACCCCAGGCCCATCGATGCTGCGTCTGCGCGAGATTTAAACGCCGATGAGGTGGAGCGTTTACCGCTGCCGTTTGACCTCTCTGGCGAGACGCCCAAGCCCGTTATTGATTACGCGATGCTGAAACAACTCGATCCTGCAGCGTTGCCAAACGGTTTGCATCTTTTACCAGACGGCGCCGCTTTCAAAAAGATGAGGTTAAACGATCCCGCGCGATCGATTCTCGGAATCGATCAAGAACAGTGGCTGACGGAAGCCCTGCAAGCGTCGCAGCGCCGCGGCAGTACCTGGCAGATCCTGGGGCAACAGGTCTTGATGGGTAAGATAAATATTCCAGCACTAGATCCGGCCGAGTTGGACCTCGAGTCACTGCCTGCATCGACAGCAAGTTTGACGCGCATGATGCTGTTGTTGCGAGCGGAGGGGCTTCCTTCCAATCTGGATGCCTGGGATGGCTATCCGGCCTGCCGCGATAGAGTTATGCAAGCGTTGCAAACCTATGCCGCCAATCCGGTGGTTGTGGCTGGCGATACACACAACGCCTGGGCTAACAATCTGCAAGACGCCGCGTTGCGGCCAGTTGGTGTTGAGATCGGTGCGCCGGGAATCACCAGTCCAGGCATCGAAACGTATCCGGTACCCGCAGAGATAATGCAAAAGGCGTATAAGAGAGCAAGCCCGGAAATAGCGGACCTGGATCTGAAGCATCGCGGTTGGGCGGAAGTTACGCTCACGCCGACTGAAATAACGAATCAATGGCATTTTGTAGACACAGTTCTGGATAAAAACTACACCGTAACCCATAGCGCAAAGCACGTTTGTAAAGCTGGAGCAAAGCAGTTTACTTGACCGGCTTGAAGCAGAGATAAGACGGGCAAACAGGCGCGAAGCTTCAGATCAATCACACTCGTCCAACTGCAAAATCGGCGGGGCTGACAGTC
>DJYW01000184.1:0-4415 GCA_002450255.1 Gammaproteobacteria bacterium UBA6968 | reverse complement strand
ACAATCGGCGGGGCTGACAGTCCGTTGCCAACGCGTAGGCGAACAATGCGGTCAGCGATCTGTTACTGATGCCCAAGGATTTTGCATAAACCGAAACAATCAGTGGATACTGGGCGCGACAGGTCAGCACCAATTGCTTCAAGGTGACCAGTAGCATTGAAACGACGCAGGTGATGCTTTTCCCGGGTGAAGCGTAACCCGGGATTCAAAGTAAACCGCAGTTATGCAGGAGATTGTTATGGATGAACGTGAGCAGCAAGCCAGAAGCCTATGGCAATTTTACGGGCAAGAGCGACCGGCATTTGCACACGCACCAAAGTCGGGACAGGAATCGGTTTGGGATTATCCGCGTCCACCAGCGTTGGTGACCGATAGCCGCACGGTGCGAGTTTGCCGAATGGATGGCGAGGGTGAGGTGATCGCGCATACCCGGCAGGCACAACGGGTACTAGAGACGGCCAGTCCGCCGAGTTTTTATTTACCGCCTGAAGCGTTGCAGGTGGCATTGCAAGTCACCCCGGGGCAGACGCATTGTGAGTGGAAAGGCCAAGCAGAGTATCTCGTCTATGCGGGGGTACTGGTCGGTTGGCGTTATCCAGAGCCTACGAACGAGCGTTTTTCTGGCCTTGCCGGATGGATCAGTTTTTACCCAAACCGGGTGGCATGTTTCGTCGATGATGAGCGGGTCAGACCGCAGCCTGGAGAGTTCTATGGCGGCTGGATAACCGACGAAATCGTCGGCCCGGTGAAAGGCGAGGCGGGTAGCGGCGGCTGGTAACGGTAGATCGGGCGCAAGAGATGAGTCCTGCAAGAGATGAGTCGCACGCGGGATCGTTGCAAACGGGCCAGACGACGCGTACCGCGTGTCTGCGTCGAGCCGCAGAAAAGTGATTTAAGTTGACAATGTCGGTTATTAATAAAATAGAGACTGCCGGCATTTTAGGCTCTAAAATGCGGCTCACGCCAACAAGTTACCGAAGCGAAAAGATTAATTAGAGTAGCTCGAACCGCAATGATGCCGTGTCTTAGTGAAACAACAGACTTAAACAGTCGTCCTAACTGCGCCAGAGTTAGTCGGCATGATAGGGCGGCTGTTCGTTCTGCGTGTGCAGGGTATCTATTGTGCTGCCGCAGTTTAGCCGCAGTGGCGGATTGCAAGAGAATCCTGTGTCTGCTCGTTGCGTTTAACACACCGCTCATGCTGTTGGCGCCGCAAGAATTGCTAGCCCAGCAAAGCGCTGGCTCTATGCCAACTCAGATAGCGGCCCAGGCGGAGGGATCCCGAGCGTTAGATGGCGATATCAACACGGTTGATGGCGCGATTCCGAGAGCGACTATGGATTCCTGCCTAGTGGCAGATTTTCGCCGCGTGGTCTCTTTTGTGCCTGCTTATGAGCGTCCGACCAACGCGCTGGATTGGCTCGCTGAGTTTGGCGATCGCTGTAGTTATATGCAGTTGCTCGAGATAAAGAATAATCGCCCCAGTTGGATGGGCGTGGCCGATGGTCACGAGGTGGCGGTTGCCGTGGACCGATACCTCGAGCGTCGTTTGATCGTGGACTTTGAAGCGCAAAAAGCGCGGCGGGAAGCCGCCAAATTAGGCATGGTGGAAGACAACTCCGCTGGAGACGCCACCGGAGGCGTGCGAACTCGGCGCCCTATGCCGGCGACCGTTTCGGTTAGCCCCGCTAGGTCTCCGAATCCCGTGGCCGCGAATGCAGAGACCAGCATGGCGCCGATGGATATTGCTCCCGAGGCAGAGATGCCATTGGCTGCGGGTCAACTAGGTAAGCCGCCTGCCGCGAGTGCAGCACCTGATTTGGCCGCAGAGGGAGCATTGGAACCGATGGCAGCGTCGCAAGCGGGCCCTGATTCAGTCCCTGAACCGTCGAATGCGCTACCGGCGGTGACGCCCGATTCTGATCTCACTGAGCCGCCCCCTGCGACATCTGTCGTACCTAATCCGACAGATTAATTCGGATCACAAGCTGTTAACTCGGTGCGAACGTTGAGGGCACTCGACAGCATGATTCGCCCCGAGTGGTCGGTAACAGGGTCTTGCTGGCAGACGCTTTTGCAGGCTTCCGATTCGCTTGCAACCTCCCCGCCAGTATTCGCGCCGACTCTTTCTGAAATCACTCGCCAGGCTTTTAACCGACTTTTTATTCCCTTCTTTCTAAGCATCTTTGCCCGGTTGTTCGTGCAGAGGATTCTTGCTTTCGGGTTGCCTGAGTGTGCCCGGCTGCGGTGAGGCGAACACCTTGTTTTGGTTGCCTATTCGCGGTCAAATGTTATCGGCCAAGGGGAAACAAACATTTTTTGGCTGTTATCTAGAGGGTAAACAAGTGGAAAAACTGACCACGGACGATTCGCGATTTAAAGATTTGCCGGAGTATCCATTCGCGCCTTGTTATGCCGACATCGCGGCTGGCGACGGCAGCACGCTGCGAATGCATTACTTAGATGAGGCTCCAGCAGAACCGGTTTCGGACGAGGTGATCTTATGTCTGCATGGGCAGCCTTCCTGGTCCTACCTTTATCGAAAAATGATTCCTTTGTTTGTTGCGGCCGGCTATCGAGTCGTGGCACCGGACTTAATCGGTTTTGGTAAATCGGACAAACCGACTTCGCGGGACGCGTATACCTATGCCAACCACGTTGCCTGGTTAACCAGCCTTTTGGAGGTCTTGAACCTAAACTGCATCACCATGATTTGCCAGGACTGGGGCGGACTGATCGGCTTGCGGACTGCCGCAGAAAATCCCGATCGTTTTGCACGAATTGTCGCCGCCAACACTGCCTTGCCGGATGCCGAAGGCATTGCCGAAGCGCAGTTTCCCGAGGTGAGTGCAGCGATGCATGCGTATTATAAAACCCTGCCGATCCCTGCTAATGCGGCGGAGATGTTCACATCGATGGTTGGCGATACGAGTGGTATGGGCTTTTTGCATTGGGTGAAGTTTTGCAGCGATTCGGAGGGTTTCGATATCGGCGAGGTGCTGAATCTCAGTTGCGGTGGTGCCTTGAGTGAGGCGGTAGTCGATGCTTATCGAGCGCCGTTTCCCGACGAGCGCTACAAAGCGGGCGCGAGGCAGTTTCCTTCGTTAGTGCCCATTATTCCGGATAACCCAGCGGTGCCGGCGAACCGAGCGGCTTGGGCAGTGTTTGCCAAGTGGCAAAAACCTTTTTTAACCGCTTTTAGCGATTCTGACCCTGTCACAGCTGGGCGTCATATTCGCTTTCAATCTGATGTGCCTGGCGCGCAAGGCCAACCGCATACTACTATTGTTGGCGCAGGTCATTTTCTGCAAGAGCAAGCACCTGGCAAACTGGTTGCTGCAACGCTGCAATTTATGGCGGCGAAGCTGAACTCTTGAGCGGGTCGATAAATACATGAGCGCGCCTAACTAAATGCTGCGAGAGGAGGTTGTTTTGGAGGGCGATAAGAACCAACGGTTTAGTGAAGCGGATTGCTTAGCCTGGCGGCGCGATGGCGCTGTGGTTATTGAAAACTTCTTCGCTAAGGATGAACTTGCTGTCGCAATTGCCGACTTTGAACGCTTGTATGGTCGTCAGGGCGAAACTGATGCGGCCGAATTTAAGCGCGAAGGAAGCTTTGGTGGGTTTCATCCGAAGCAATTCAAAAATATCGACACGTTGCCGTACGCCGGCTCCGTGGAACTCAATTTGTTATCTCTACATCCCGCTTTGCTGACCTTGGCGCAATCGTTATTGGGGACAAGCCAGGTCCATTTGTACCAGTCCCATACCTGGGCCAAGTTCACTGGGAATGCCGATTACGACCAATCTTTCCATTGTGACTTCGGCAACCACACGCTACTGGTGCCGAGCGACGATGTCGCTATGCGCACGGTGAATTTCGTCATTTACCTTTCCGATGTCACCGATGATCTCGGTGCTTTCCACTATGTGACCAAGCCGGATTCTGACGCGCTGCTTGGGCCGGGCTCAGTCTTTGCTAACGATCCAGAGACACAGCAACAGTTGAAATCCCGCGAACATTCTGGCGCGGCGCCGCTCGGATCGCTGTTGGTGTACGGCATCGATGTTTTTCATCGCGGTACAAACCTGACACGTCCTAAAGGATACCGCTATACCTTGACTGTTAGTTACAAAGCGGCGGGTAACGATATGGTTGGCTTTCACGTTTGGCAGACTGCGGCTAATCGCCAATGGGATGCGATAATTAGTCATGGTACGCCACAACAACTCGCTGCATTAGGCGTGCCCTTGCCTGGCGCTGCTTATTGGACCTCAAGAACCTTATCTCTTTGTCAGATGCGCTGGCCGGAATGGGATATGCGCCCCTACAGCGATGCGGCTCGAAAATGAGTTCCGCAGGATTCTAGGTGGGCTAGCACTGCTTTTTCGAGCCTGTTTGTTGTCGTCCACCT
>DJYW01000047.1:34014-38123 GCA_002450255.1 Gammaproteobacteria bacterium UBA6968 | reverse complement strand
AACCGGAGACCAGAACCGTATACTAGGGTACGGCTGGGGAGAATCGCGTCACAAAGCAGTGCAACTTTGGCCATGAATATTAAAGTTTTATTATGATCTTCGATTATAAACCTTCAATAAATCAGATAAACCATTGATTTTATTGAAATAATTAAGAAATATCATAAAAGCGTCGTATTATGACATTCGAGCTATTGCTTTAAGTCACTGTAATAATTGCCAATATCTTGATCTAGCTCGGCTTGCACGCTGAGGTAGTCCCGTTTGAGTCCAGCAGCAATCGCCGCGATATCATCATGTTCGATCTTCCAGCGCTGAATGCCATTGGGTGGGGTAGTCTGTTTAACCCGCACCGAGCCATGCCGCGTCGGCAGTGTGACCGATGTCCTTGCCAGCACCCGTTTTGCGAACGGCAGCACGCGCAGACCGATGGTTGTGGATTGGTTGAGCAGCGCGTCACTAACCGAAGCCAGATGTTCGGTATCTGCTAGGGCGGCGACGCAATGAGCCGGACGACCCTTCTTCATTACGATTGGCGTGATGTAAACATCCACCGCACCAGCGGCAAACATGGCGTCCATCAGTGGACCCATCGCTTCAGCCGACATGTCGTCAATATTGGCCTCTATTTTAAAGTGTCCGGTTTCTAAATCAGCGACCGCTAAATTCTGCAGGTTCAGTTCAGGCACCGATTGGTCTGAGTTTGAACCACCCGTATCTGCTTGGTTGCCGCTAGGGGAGCCGCTGTACTCTCCAAGCGCAACGCGCAGTACATTGGGTCGGCCAAAGTCTTTCTGGCCAACGCCATAGCCGATCCGCTCGGGTCGGAAAATCCCACTGGGTAAAAACTCGTCGACGGTGCAAGCCAGAATAGCCGCGCCGGTGGGCGTGGTACTCTCGCCCTGTACTCCGCCATAGGTGCAGGCCGCATCCCGCAGGATTTCCTGCGTCGCAGGGGCTGGTACTGGTAGTCGCCCGTGAGCGCAATCGACAAACCCGGCGCCCAGTTCTATCGCACTGCTGAGGACTACTGTTGGCGCGAGGTAGTCAATGCACAGTGCTGCGGCGACCACATCGACAATGGAATCGATTGCACCGACTTCGTGGAAGTGGACCTGTTCAATTGGCATTTTGTGGATCTTGCCTTCAGCGGCAGCAATAGCTGCGAATATGGCTAAAGCTCGCTGATAAACCGCATCAGAGTAGTCTGCGATGGCGAGTATCTGCTCTATGTCGCTAAGATGGCGGTGGTGGTGATGCTCTACTGTGGTGACCTGCGCGCGTAGGCCGTGAATGCCCATTTTTTCTGCTGGCGTCAGCGTAAGGTCGAATTCCGCCGCCATCGGTAGTCGCGCCAGCTGTTGCCGCAAATAATCCTCAGGAACCCCCAGGTCAATCAGCGCCGCAAGATGTAAATCGCCGGCTATACCGCAGCTTGGTTGATAAAAAAGCGCGCGCGGCAACTCAGCTCATACCTTGGAAGTAGTCGCCTGAGGTCGCAGCAGCGGTAAAGTTCTCCTGCAGGTGGAGCATCGTCTGCATGTCAGCGTTCACAGCGTCGAGGCCATGTTCCAGCACAAAGGCATAGCTGCGTTGGAACTCAGATAGTTTGGCGCGCAGCAGTGGCTGATCGTAATAGTCATCGAAGGCATCTGGATTACCCCAGCCTAACCAACGCCTGCCGGCGAGAAAACGCCCGGCTTTCATACCCACTAAGCCCATGCCAGCAGCTCGCGCCTGGTCTAGCAGCGGCTGCAGGTCTCGCATCGGCGGCGAGTCCGGTACGATAGAGCGATCGTTAAAGTCGTACCAACCACCCGGTGTTATCGCGAGCATGGCAAGATCAAACCCGCCGTGAGCAATGGCTGCTTTAAGCACGTTCTCAGTGTTTTGGTGTGAGGACAGCCCGAGATAACTCACTTTGCCTGCTGCTTTAGCCGCAGCGAAGGCGGCATGCATCTCGTCGCTGGTCGTTAGTTGCGTATTGTTGGCCGCCATAAAGTAGTAGGCGTCCATGTGCTCAACGCCGAGTTCCTCTAAGCTTTCGTTAAGAAACCCAGTCCAGCCTTGTGCTGCTTGCTTGGCTTCGGCAACGCTAATGTCCTGATCCCAGTCGAAATTGCCTGGCGCATAGGCCTTAGAGATCAGGAAAATCTGGTCGCGGCGTTGCTTTAAAAATGGCGCGAGGTTGCGTTCTGCATTGTTGTAGTAGTGTTTGAAGCCAACATCAAATGTGTTCACCCCGGCGTCAAACGCGGCGTTCAACAGGTCGTCGTGGCGGCTGCGCGAGAGCGTTGCGCCGCAGCCGAAGATTAGCCGACTACTATTGTGTCCTGTGCGCCCCAGCTTGCGATATCGCATTTCCGGCCATGGGTCAGCTATGCCTGCAGCTTGTTTGCCCGCATTCACTGACGCGTTGACGTCACCGGATTTGATCCATGTGGCTGCCGCTACACTGATGGCCGTACCGTACTGCATAGCGCGGCGTCGACTGGTTGGTAACCAGCCGTTAGAACCAGCTTTATCGTTACTTGATTGAGACATGATGCGTTCCCTCCGCAGTTGTATCGCAGTGTCGACGTGCATGGGCTGCAAGTCTCCATCGGCCACACGCTTCAACAGACTAATCAGCCGTTTCTAAAAGCCTGCTCTAATGACGAGCGCGCCGTCGCGATCATAGGTGCCTTCCCGTCAGCGATCATACGCCTGGCAAAGATCAGGATTCAATGTCGGATGCACTATTGTCGGCACTTGTTCGAAGTCGACATGATGCATTTGAATGCAGCAATGTTCTTGCGCGTCGGTTCAGAGCGCCTACCTTTTAAGAGCGCCTACCTTTTAGCAGAAACAAGCGTTTTGGGCTGATGCCGAACCGTTTTCATGTGGGCGCGCTAGGTGATTGATGAGCTGGTTGACCATATAGATAGACCCGTCGAAGTTTGCGGGTAGAATGCGATCCCCGGTTTTGATTGGAATTTCCGTGAAGCACTATTTCCGCAATATGCGCCTGTACCGCGTTATGACCCCCTGGCCTGAAAGCGAAGCAGAACTCTCTGATTTATTGAACCAGGCGGCGTTCAAACCGTGCGGACCTTATGCAGAACGCAGTGCTGGATTTGAGGCACCAGTTGCGGAATCCGCCGATCTATTTGGCCGCAGGCTCATGGGTAACGACCGTCTCCAATTGCGGGTGCAAACGCGCATCTTACCCGCCGGAGCGGTGCAAGAAGCATTGGTCGAGCGAGTTGATGGTTTTAAAACGCGCATGGGGGCTGCGCCCAACCGCCGTGAACTTCGTGATCTGAAGGATGAGGTAATTAATCAATTGATGCCGCAGGCGTTGGTGAAGTCAGATCGCGTTGGCGCGCTGTACTTGCGTGAGCAAAAAGTGCTGGCGGTCGATTCGGCCTCGGAAACGGTTGCAGATTACTTCTTCAAGAATCTCACTCGCGCTGTAGTCGGTTTGCAATATGCCCCGTTGGCATTCAAACAGCCTGCAGTCGATTTGATGAACAACATTTTTCTGGGTCAGGCCAAGCCACCCTTTAGCTTGGCTCGAGAGTGCCGTATGCGTGATCCCGCAGAGGCTGGCGCTTCGGTCAATTGGCTGGAAATGGATTTGGCGGATGCCGCGATTCGTCGGCACCTAGCCGAGGGACTGCATTTGGACCGGCTAGGCGTGCGCGTCGATCATGTTGCGCGACTCGTTTTGGATAACGATCTGGTGGTACGCAAATTACGCTTTGAAGACCAACGCCTCGATGACGTCGGCGAGTCCGATGATCCATTAGCGCAAGCGGATGCTGAATGGATTGTATTTGCCGGCTTTTTGCAGCAGTTGATCAAGGCTTTGAGCGAGCAATTAGGCGGTTGGGTCAACTGAGTCGTGATGGTATCTTCGCTGGACGAGAGCAATGGAGAGGGAGCATTGGAGAGGGAGCGAAAGCGCGTGCATCACATATTAGACCGTATGCCGGATTCTGAATGGCGCTCCGCGCCGTATTTGCTGCAAGGCTGGCACAGCAGGAAGCACGAATGGCCGGCCGTTATCGCCATTATCGCGCTGCTTGTATTGGGCCTAAGCGGCTGTCAGCCTGCGACCGATGCCG
>DJYW01000047.1:25568-33675 GCA_002450255.1 Gammaproteobacteria bacterium UBA6968 | reverse complement strand
GCACCAGCTGAATCAGCTCCCCCAAACATCATTCTTTTTTTCGCCGATGATCTGGGCTATGGCGATTTAGGCAGTTATGGCCACCCCTATATCCGCACACCGACCCTGGATGATTTAGCCGCCAATGGACAGCGCTGGACCGACTTTTATGTTGCGGCACCGGTCTGCTCGCCCAGTCGGGCCGCTCTGCTGACAGGTCGCCTGCCGACCCGTACCGGACTTTACGGACAAGCGATTCGAGTTTATTTCCCAAATGAACCCGGCGGTTTTCCCGCTGCCGAGCTGACGTTGGGCGAGGCTCTACAGGCGCGCGGCTATCGCACCGGTATGTTTGGCAAGTGGCACCTTGGCGATGCGGCGCACGCCCTTCCAACGCGGCACGGCTTTGATGAATGGTTAGGCGTTCCGTATTCAAATGACATGAATTGGGTGGGTGAACCGAGTTTCGAAGAGTTAGTGGCAATGGCGCAAACCGGACAAGCCGATGCGAGTGCGGCGGCATTTGCGAGCCGAGCGGCTAAATATGCCGCGCCGGAAGAAGCCTACTGGGAAGCACCTTTGCTCTATAGTCGCAGCGAAGGCGATGGCTTTGTTGATGAGCAGCGACCGCAAATGGCCCAAGCCAAGCTGACTCAGGCGTATACCGAAGCGGCGGTGCAGTTCATCCGCAAGCATGCAGAGGATCCCTTCTTTGTTTACGTGCCGTTCACCATGCCGCATACACCGCTCTTTGCCAGTGAAGCATTTGCGGGCAAAAGTTTGGGTGGCCGTTATGGTGATGTGGTTGAAGAAATCGATTGGAGTGTCGGAGTGATACAAGCGACTCTCGAAGAGTTGGGATTAACCGACAACACCTTAGTTATTTTCACCAGTGACAATGGGCCGTGGCTGACCATGCGCGAGGAAGGCGGGCGTTCCGGTTTGCTTCGCGACGGCAAAGGGACGACGTTTGAGGGCGGCATGCGAGTGCCCACGGTCTTTTCCTGGCCGGGCACGATTCCACAGGGTGTTGTCAGTGAAATCGGTTCCGCTTTAGATATTTTCCCGACGGTCCTTGGCTTGGTGGATGCGGCGCTTAACACCGAGGCTGAAATGACCACGCAGACAGACATAGACGGCGTTGATCTGGGCCCGGCGTTATTGCAGGGCGAGCCCAGTGCCCGCGACGCGATGCCGTTCTACCGTGCTGGACAACTCTATGCTTACCGCGTGGGCCCGTGGAAATTGCATTTGATAACCGAAGGTGCTTACGGACTGCCGCCAGAACGTACCGAGCATGAGACGCCATTATTGTTTCACCTGTTGAAAGATCCGTCCGAGCGCTTTGATGTTGCGACTCAAAATCCTGCGGTGGTAGAGATGATCCTTGCTGCCATTGAGACTCATCGTGGCAACGTACCCGTTCGGCCACCCTTATTTGATCAACGTTTGGTGCCGCAGTAGGTTTTAGACCTAAGTCTGCGCGAAGCCACGCGGCTGATAAACGGTTGCATCGGTATAAGAGTTAACGGATAGCAAGGGGCAGCGGGTGCTACGCGGTGCGTAGGCTTAGCGATAGCCGAATCAAAAGAGGTTTCGCCTCAATTTTGTAAGCGCGTGCAAGCTGGTCTCAAAAATTGCAGCAACAGTTGCGGGGCGGGTGGTCAGATAAGTGGTTAAGCAGGGTCAACGCAGTCGACAGACTCACCTAAAGTAACTGACGAATCAAATCATTGGCTTCACAGATCAGTAACAAGACGAGCAGACAGACAGATAGATAGACAGACAGATAGATAGACAGATAGACAGATAAACGCATTAACGGACGGATAGTAAATAGAGCGGGCGCTGCAAAGTGCTTGTCCGGGAGGCCGCAATGGCAACGTTTGATTTAATTCCGACGCCAACGAGCATTTCTGCCGATTGGTTTAATCAATGTTTTGCTGAGCAGGGCCTTGCCGCCCGCGTTGCCAGTTTTACTCAGGTACAAATTGGTACCGGGCAGATTGGCCAGTGTTGGCGTTACGAATTTGAATTCAGTGCCACTGACGAGCGCGTACCCGCCAGTTTAGTAGGTAAATTTTCGTCGGCAGACGCGACCAGCCGCGCCACCGGGGTGCAACTGCAAAACTTTCTTAAGGAAGTGCGTTTCTATCAGGAACTGCAAAGCCAACTCAGTATCCGCACACCACGCTGTTTTTTTGCCGAAATCATCGATGAAGGACCTGACTTTTTCCTGCTTTTGGAAGACTTGGCACCCGCGGAACAAGGCAACCAGCTGTTGGGTTGTTCGGCGCGGGTTGCACGATCGGCCTTATCCCAACTGGTAGGACTGCACGCCCCGAGTTGGTGTGATGAGTCACTGCGCCGGCATAGCTGGCTGCTAGATGAGTCGCGGACAGATCGAAATGCCACTTTGGCATTGTATAGAGCTCAGTTGCCGGCGTTTATGGACTATTACAGCGAGCATCTTGCCAGCGACGAAATGGCCATCATCGAGCGCTTGGGCGAGGCAGATTCGACGCCGCTGAACGCCGAGTTTCCCGATGTTTTCGCGTTGATTCATGTCGACTATCGTTTGGACAATTTGCTCATTTTCGAGAGCGAGCATCGTTGCGAAGTGGCTGCAGTGGATTGGCAGAGCGTTACACTGGGAGCGCCGCTCAATGATGTCGCGTATTTCCTTGGCGCGGGTTTAATTCCTGGTGAGCGAAAAGCGGTTGAGAAAGAGTTGGTACGCAGTTATTACGATGCGCTGCTCGCTAAAGGCGTGAGTCATTTCTCTTGGCAGGACTGTTGGACTGCTTATCGACGTGGCGTCTACGCTGGTTTCGCGGTTACGGTGATCGCTTCCTGTTTGGTTCAACACACCGAGCGCGGTGATCAAATGTTCACCACTATGGCCCGTCGCCACGCGCGCCATGCATTGGACCTCGGTGCGGAGGAGTTTTTACTGCCTTAGCCAAGCTCAGGCTTGCTGCGCTCTCGCTAAATCTTTTTGTTGGCGTCTGCGTTAGCCGGCGCGCGCGGCAGATTAACGCACCCCTTCCCACGCCTCGCGCTCACTGCCTGCTGGATCGTTTACTAGATGGCAGGTCTCATCAAAAAATTGGGTCGTACGCATGCCAAGCTCATAACGCGGCCAGCCTGGATCGCCATGCTTAATGAAGTCGGCCCATGCCTGGTGCATGGTTGTCGCAAGAGCTTGTGGCAAGTCCCCCGGTCCCAGAAAGATGTCGACCCCGGCTCGATCAAGGTTGTCGAACATAAATGGAATTTCCAGCGAGTGAGTTGCGCCTAACTTGCCGCCAAAGCCGCGCGACTCCCAATCGAATTGATAAGCCCAGTTGTCTTGAGTGTGGCTGGCGCGAGCTTCGAGTAAGCGGATGCTTGGTATTCGAAACATGTGGTCGGAGGTCATGGCCGTTAAGATTTCCGCATTGGTCGCGTCCGGCCGATTCTTGCGGTACTCGTTCAGCGCGGCTTCCGCGCCACTGCTTGCTGCGGTCTGCGCCACCTTTTCCTCATCCACCTCGCCATAACTCCAAAGCGTGGTCTCGTCGGTGTTGCTGCCGGTAACAATTGCGACTTCCGCTCCGACACCGCGGCGAATGGCCTGTAGCGGCGATTCGGGTAACAACGCAGTGCCATGCGCCGGATAAAAAGGCGATACGGCAGTGCCGAGCTTGTTCTTGATACCAACTTCGCTGGCGAACTCGGTCATGGTTGCCTTTTGTGCAGCGAGTATGTCGTCAGCCGAGGCGGCCAGTGCGCCGACGGCATTATCCTGTCCAAGGTGTCGCAAAAAGGCCTCAGTGACTCGTTCTGCAGCAGCCTTGGGCAGCGTGTGATGGGCCGCGCCGCTTTGCAGAATCGCGCGCTGAAATAAGCCTTTAGTAACTTCGCAGCCCAACAAGGTGGCGACGCTAAACCCGCCTGCGGATTCGCCGGCAATGGTGATTCGGTTAGGGTCCCCGCCAAAGGCGGCGATGTTGTTGCGAACCCAGGTCAGCGCAGCGATTTGATCCAGGGTACCGTTCACGGAGGAAGTGGCGAATTCGTCGCCGAGTGCGCTCATATCTGCAAAGCCCAGCGCACCCAAACGGTAATTTATCGATACGGCGACGATGTCCTGATTTTTCGCGAAACGATTGCCGTTGTACCAAGGGATCGCGCCCTGTCCAGTGGCGTAGCCGCCGCCATGAATCCAGACTAAGACTGCGCGCCCACCCTGGTCATCGGCATCAGCAACAGCTATGGGCGCGGAGATATTCAAGGTTAGGCAATCTTCGTCCCAGCGCACTGAGGCACTGTCGGTGAGGCCTGTTCCACTGAGCTGCGGCGCGGCTGGCCCAAACTTCAGCGCACTATATGGTGTCGCAAACTTGCCTAACGGGCGTGGTGCTTTGAAGCGAAGTTCGCCAACCGGGGGGTGTGCGTAGGGAATACCGGCGAATAGCAGCGCGCCTTCTTTTTCGCGGCCTTGAATTGGGCCGCATGCGGCTTCGATGGTCGTAGGTTCCATAATCAAACTCCTCTTCTTGATATTTGCATAGTCGGCTTCGGTTCGAGTCTTCGTTCAGGCGCTCGCTGCATCTGTGGTTGCAGTGACTAACGGATAGCGTCTTGGGAATGAGTCGAAGTAATTCGCCAATCCTTGCAGTGCGCCAGCGTTGCCGCTGATGCTGAGCTTCCCCTCGCTCATTAAATCGACGCCTGCTGTGATCCCCATCATCATTAGTTTGAAATCGCTTGCGGTAATGCTGAGCGTTGCGGTGGCATTCGCCTGCTGGCGATCTGGAAAATAGTTGAGAACGCTGTGTTTGATGGTCAAAACGTAATCACGCTGCAAATCGATAAATTGCAGGTTAAGGCTTAGATCCTTGCCCGCAACAGCTGCTGGTAGCAGGCGTACCGCCATACTTTGCAGGAAATTGTCGATTGGGATCCCTGCGACCATGCCAGAAGTTGGTTTGTACTGGCTGCTCGCCGGCAGGCCTTGGCGTAACTCAAGCGCGCCACATAAGTAAAAATTGCGCCAGGGTGCTGATTCTGACTGATAACCTAGCTGCTCTAATGTGTCGGCCAACAGAGCGCGGGCAAGCAGGTGCTCAGGGTCGACCATCATCACGTGGTTGAGCAATTCGGCCACCCAGCGATACTCGCCGGCTTCGAAGCTCGCCTTTGCTTCGGTAACAATTTTGTCGGCACCGCCCATAAGCGCGACATATTTCTCCGCGCGTGGTACTGGTGGCAGCGGGTAGAGATTAGCGGGATTGCCATCGAAATAGCCGAGATACTTTACGTAAACCGCCCGGCTATTGTGATGTACGGTGCCGTAGTAGTCGCGGTTATAAAACTCTCGCCCCAGTTCTTCCGGCAGGTGTACCTGCTCGGCAATTTCTTCTTTGTTAAAGCCTTTATTAGCCAGCCGTAACGTCTGATCGTGGATGTATTTGTATAGGTCGCGTTGTTTGCTGAGATAGGTCACCGCAGCGTCGCGCCCCCATATGGGCCAATGATGCGAAGCGAACTGGACATCCAGCCGGCTACCGAACAGATCAATAGATTCGTTGATTTGATTTGCCCAGGCTAGCGCGTCGCGAACCTGAGCACCGCGCGGCGTATAGACATTGTGTAAATGATGCGAGGTAATCTCAGCCATGCACAATGCTTTGAATTGCGGCAGGTAAAAG
This sequence comes from Gammaproteobacteria bacterium UBA6968, assembly GCA_002450255.1. Classification (GTDB taxonomy): domain Bacteria; phylum Pseudomonadota; class Gammaproteobacteria; order Pseudomonadales; family Azotimanducaceae; genus UBA4421. The sequence continues at coordinate 28,000 of DJYW01000047.1, read as the reverse complement.
ACAAATTCCGCCGGTGCCTCGGTTCCCGGTGTCATCTGGAACTCAAACTCGACACCGTCCAACACTCTGGTTTCGCCGGTTTGAGAAATGCTGTCCGTTGGCGCGACAAACCCGGTCGTGCCCATGGAAACAGCGGAGCCTAGACCGGTGGTGACATAGCCGGTTGGCGACGCTTTTAACAGGTTGCCGTACATATAGGTGGCGCGACGCTGCATCGCGTTACCTGCCATCACGTTTTCACTGAGCGCCTCGTCCACAAAATGCTTAGGCGCAATAATGGGAACGGATTGGTCGGCGGCCTGATCGGTATCGAGCACACCCAGGATGCCGGCAAAGTGATCGGCATGGCTGTGAGTGTAGAGAATGGCGGTAACCGGCCGTTCGCCAAGCTGCTGGTTCGCCAGTTCGAGCGCCGCTCGCGATGATTCAGCAGACGTTAGCGGGTCGATAATGACCCAACCGGTATCACCTTTGATTAGTGTCATGTTGGCGATATCGAAAGAGCGTACTTGATATAAACCGGGTGTAACTTCGTAGAGACCGTGATGCTGAGCCGTGAGTTGCGCTTGTCGCCACAGGCTTGGGTTCACTGTGTCGGGTGCGTCGCCCTGAAGGAAATCCATGCGACTCATATCGTAAGTGACGTGTCCGTCTGGCCGCTTCAGTGTCAGCGGGTCTAGCGTGGCAATGAAGCCCCGCTCAGCATCAATGAAACTCTGCCGGTCGCTAAAGTCGAGGTGGTCGCGCAGACTTTGTTGTGCCTGGCGCGTGTACTCGCTAGCGGGTTTCGGTTGAGCCAGGTCTTCGGGAAGTGGTGTGTATGTCATGGCGCTGTAGGCTCCGCGTTGGTTTACCGCTGATAATAAACGTTATTTTTCGAGTGTTTGCCAGTAGGCATTTGCAGCGGCGGTAACCTTGGGTGCCAGTAAAATGGCGCTGACCACGGTGGGTATGGCCATTAGCGCGAAAGAACCGTCGATTAGACTGACCGCCGCTTCTAAAGAGACCACAGACGTAACGATAATAAATCCAACAAACACGATTCTGTAGGCTAAAACTCGGCGGGTGCCGAACACAAAGTTAGAGCATTGAGTGCCATAAAACGAATAGGTGAAAATGGTGGTCATTGCGAAGCAAACGACGCAAATAAAAATGATAATTGTGCCGGGTGCGCCGAGTAACGCATGAAATGCGTCAGCGGTTAGGGTTACGCCGGCGCTGCTGCTTTCCGCCCAGTCTCCAGCAACCAAGATCAGGAGCGCGGTAGCGGTGCAAATAATCAACGTATCGACAATGGGGCCAACCATAGCGACCAGACCCTCGCGGATCGGTTCGCGGGTACGGGCCGCGCCGTGCGCCATCGACTCGGTGCCCATGCCCGCTTCATTGCTGTAAGCGCCACGCTGGATACCATAGGTGATCACCGCGATAAGACTGCCGCCTGCGACCGCGTTGCCGGTAAAGGCGTCGCTGATGATGAGCGCGAAGGCGGCGGGCACTTGTTCGGCATGCAGGAGTAAGGCGACAAGAATGCTGCCGAGATAAAGCACGGACATCGTTGGCACCAGGATCGAAGCAGTTTTGGCGATGCGGGTGAGGCCCCCAAAAATCACAAGGCCGGTCACCACCGCGAGGATAACGCCGCCCCAAAAGTTATAGAAAAAAGGATCGGCATCGGCGGCAATGAAGCCTTGTTCGATAAGCACCAGGTCGCGGATGATTTGAATCAACTGGTTGCTTTGCAGCGCGGGCAAACAGCCGATCATGCCAACAATTGCGAAGAGATAAGCGAGGAAGTGCCAACGCTTATGTAAGCCTTCGCGGATGACGTACATCGGGCCACCCTGCAGGTTGCCGGCATCGTCCTTGCCGCGATACATCACCGCCAGAGAACAAGTAAAAAACTTAGTGGCGATACCGAGTATGGCGGTCATCCACATCCAAAAAATCGCGCCGGGCCCGCCAATTTTGATGGCTAGGGCGACGCCTGCAATATTGCCCATACCAATCGTGCCAGCGAGTGCAGCGGACAGTGCGCTGAAATGAGTCAGATGGCCGGGGTCGTTTGGATCGTTGTATTTGCCGCGGACTAAGGCAAACGCGTGCCCTAGATACAAGAAAGGGGTAAAGCGCGAGACGATAAAGAAAAACAGACCGCCACCCAATAGCAGCATCAGAAGCCAGGGCCCCCAGGCTAATTCTGCGTAGCGGGAAGTGATCGCGGTTATAGCGTCCTGCATAGTCTCCAGCCCTTACTTGATGTGGATCTTCAGAAGAGTAACCGTTTCATAATTCGGCTGCATCTGATGTGGCCGAAAAGCGTGCGGGGAGGGCTATCCAACACGCAATCTGGACCGTCGCAGAGTAGAATTTATTAGGCATAGAGAACCAATTCGGTGTAACCGCTGAAGGTCGCCCAGTCGGCTTGGTCA
>DJYW01000047.1:14238-25210 GCA_002450255.1 Gammaproteobacteria bacterium UBA6968 | reverse complement strand
GGCAGAGCAGGTTGAGAGCCGTTGCTTTTTGAGAACAGGTGAGCCTCGCCAAAGCTAGGCCAAGCGAAGTTCACAGAAGTTAAGTTAAGAGAAGTCGGAATAGAGAGAAATATGGACAGACACGACGCACCGGATTCCGCTGAACAGACCACTGGCCCGCTAGGCGAGACCACATCTTATATCGACGGTTATCAGCCGGACCTGTTGCATCCAATGACTCGCGCAGCTACCCGCGAGGCGGCGGACGTTACCCAGATGCTGGCTTGCCATGGCAGTGACCGCTGGACCGGCTATGAATTTTCCTGGCTCGATCCGGTTGGCAAGCCCCAGGTTGCGGGCTTGTCTTTTAGCGTAGATTGTCACAGCAAGTGTGTGGTGGAGAGTAAGTCGCTCAAGCTGTATCTGAACGGTTTCGCGCAAACGCAGTTTGCCGACCGCGATGCGGTAGCCGGAATCCTGCGTCGTGATTTAGGTGCCGCGTTTGCTGGCCAGCTGACATTAGATCTGTTGCCGCTAGATGGACTGGCAAAATCGCTAGCCACCGCACCGGGGGAGTGCCTGGATGATCTGGATGTGGTTTGCACGGATTATCAGCGTGCCCCGCAGCGACTCATACGAGCAACTGCTGAGGCCTCGGCTGGCGGCGCGAATGGGGCTGGAGAACAGTGCTGGTACACACATCTGTTCCGCAGCTTGTGTCCGGTTACCGGCCAGCCAGATTGGGCCACGGTTGTGATTTGGTATCGCGGTGCGCCTGTTGATACCAAGGGGCTGCTGCAATATCTGGTGTCTTATCGTAATCACCAGGCCTTTCATGAGACCACGATCGAACGGATTTATTTAGACCTAATGGCGCATTGGGAACCAACTGAGCTGGCCATACTCGGCTGCTTTCAGCGTCGTGGCGGGCTGGATATCAATCCGTTTCGAAGTAGTGCGCCGCGCTCTATAGCGCCGCTGCGCCTAGCGCGACAATAGTCGCTAATCCTCTGGCCCAGGCCACAGACTGGATTGCAACCAGCGCAGCCAGGAGTTGCCGCTGTGCATATAACGTTCCACGGCTTCCATATCAGCTGCCAACTGATCCGCACCTTGTAATAGCTTTGCGCGAGTGTGCAGCGGTTGGGAAGGGTCAAGCAAGCGGATGACTTTTGCCGGATTACCCGCCGCAATCACATTGTCCGGAATGTCACTTGCCACTACCGAGCCTGCACCGATAACGCTGTTGCGACCGATGTTGACTCCTTTACAGACAATGCTGCCATCACCCACCCATACATTTTCGCCAAGCGTAACCGGCGCGGTGGTGCCAATGGCTCGGGTGCGATCGTACAGGTCGTGCCAATCCGCGTCGGTGATATAGACCCCAGCAGCCAGCATGCTGCTCGCGCCAATTCGTACACGGCTGGCCGAGTCAATGCGCACGCCTGGACACAACAGCACATAATCATCAAGTTCGATATGGCCCTGATGCTGGTGCATGGCCCAGGTCGTTAGGCGCACAGTGCGATCCTTAGCGGTTATCACATGGATTGATTCGCCGAAGTGAATGCCAGCGCCGTAAAGTTTTAGATTCCAGGGTTTCATTACCATAGGGTGCTGGCCCATGGAGTCGAGCTGCGGGCGGATAAAATGGTTGACCCAGAAGCGCTCAAATCTGCCGAGCAGCCTCTTGAGAGCATAAGGGCGATGGTCTTTGCGCATGCAAATGGCCTGTGACAAAAGAGAGGCGGTATCTAAGCATTGGTAATACGCAGGTGCTAGACCCCAAGGCGATAAATGACGTGGGTCGCTGGACGCGGTCTCAGTTAGATAGGTGCCAACCGCTGGGTAACGGCTATGTAGAGTTCCTGATCGCATCGATGCGCGGTCGGCAGAGAAACAATCCTTGCTCTGGCGTAGCCTAATAAATTTAGCAAGCGGCTAAGCTCGAAGTTCGGCCAGCATCGCAAAAGACAATCCAATTGAAATCTGGTTTGACCTCATCGGATTGCAAAGCTAAGTGCGGGCGAGTAGGAATTAGGCGGGCTTTCCACTAACATACGCGGCCCTGTGGTGGCCCACTTGGTCCCCTCGCGGCGATATGCTGCAAACCCCGCCAGGCCCGGAAGGGAGCAACGGTAGTAGCAGATTCGGGCGCCGAGGTGAGGCTGAGTGGGTTGCCTCCAATTTTTCCGAATGAGTTTACGGAGAGGTGTCCGAGTGGCTTAAGGAGCACGCCTGGAAAGCGTGTATAGGTTAATCGCCTATCGAGGGTTCGAATCCCTCTCTCTCCGCCATATCAATTCAATAGGTGTATCTAGAACAATTGCGAGGGTTTATTTTTAATCCCCTGCTTGCAAAAGTGCCCGCTCCGGAACCCATAAACTTTTCGACTGACACCAGACATCTCAGTAAAAGCAGTTCGTTTATCGGGTCCGCGGCCAATCACCCCCCCAAAAAAATATCTGGCTAGCGCGAGCACTGGCGCCCCTAAACTCTAATGCATGTGAGGTAAGGCATACATACTACATGCGCCTCGCACGATGGTTTTGCTGGGCGAATCGGGTGAACCCTTCCTGCAGGCGTGCAAAAGTTTCAGATGGACAACACTCGATGTAAGGAACGGCTTTAACTAACCCACTTTGCGGCGCAAAGACACGCTTAGGGGCGCCTTGCGCGAAGTCTCATTGCAGGCTAACGCCGATATCGATTGCATGGAGACACCTCGATGGGCCCGCGCACTCTGATGGCAGGGCAGCGATTTCTGTCGCGAATATTCGGCACGGGCGTCACAAGAACCGGCGCGAGAAGTGGGCTAAGGAGAAATACTTAAACAGCCAGAAAAAGTGGGTGATACAGCAAGCTTGAGAGGCGGAGTTACTAAAGAGCGAGTGTTCAGGATGCGGTCCTCGCGGTTTTTCCAACCCTTTCAGGGCGCCATGCGGTCACACGAACCCAAAAAATCGTGAATAGAGGGGTATTGGTCTTCAATACCGTTAATGAAGAACTCTGACTTTCTGTACGTTGTGATGCGAAAAACCAGCTTGAAGGTGTCGCCCCCATATACTGGTAGAAAAAATCAACCTTCGTTTTTTAAATCCCACTTACAAATGTTTTCATTTTTTCTCGGGCTAGCAGAAGTCCAAAATCGGTACCTTCGCTGTTGCTCCCGCCAACCTTCGAGCCACTGGTCTCCGTCGCGTTCCGCATCTTTAAAGACAGCATTCGTAGCCATTATTGGCAACAAAACTGCTATGTGAAGCCAGATACTTGTGGCAAAGCTATACTCCACCCACCCGAGATAATCTGTTGCCAAAAATCCGAAATAAACACTCCACATCACAGACAATATGAGCATGAAGTACGCTTGTAGGCTTGGGTCGCGGATGTACCGAAGTGGGTTGAATCTCGCGTCCATCACATTGCTCCAGCTGTCCGCAAGAAAAATGCATGCTGATCGATAAAATTGCGGTCTAACCATTAGTCTTTTTCCGGTTGTTAAAGCAAGTTAAGGGACTGCGGAGGAAAGACTAGTGAAAATAGAGCAGCCGAAGTTTACGCAGTGTCGAGGCTATCTCGGCTACCGAACACTTCAATTTCACAGAGCGGATTGGTCCTCCTAGGCAATTACAATTAGTCGTCAACTCGCGTTTGGTCGATCGATTAGACTCGGTTAAGAAGTATAGGTTCCATCCAAGATTAAAACGCTTCGTTTACATGTACCTGACTAGGTCGCCACGAAGGTTTCATTCCCAACAAGTTGAGTCATTCGGATAGCAAACGGGGCTGGATGCCTAAAGAACAAATGATGGGCGCACGATCCTCGGAGCCTAGCCAACCTTTTCAGGGTGCGATCCAGTCTCACAAACCCAAAACTGCGAAAACTGAAGAACTGGGATGAGATGAAGCGGGTGAGTTGATCAGGCTGCGGCTGGCGCCATCGACATCAATTCGTCGAGGAAACCGTCGCCGTCAATATCTAATTGCGTCGAGTATGTGTTTAGGTAGTCTTTTATTTGCTGGGGATTCGAGCGAGTAGCGTCGCTACCGACCGCACTGCTGGTTAGAGTCTCGCCCTCAAAATCAAAAAGGTGACGTATGATCAATAATCCGTCGGTTAACGGCTCGGTCTTTCCGTCGGCATCAACATCTAGGGTGAAGTCTTCCGAGCGAGCGTTTAAAGAAAAGATAGAAAGTGCTAGCAACGCTGTCGTGAGAAAGGTCTGCAGCCGGGACACTATTAGTTACCTCTGAGTTGCGGGTAAATTATTCGAAGCTTTTAAAAAAACTATTACAAAGTCATATAAACCGTTCGGTCTTATCACCGGAAAGAGCAAAACCCGTGCCGACTAGACGATAATGCATGAGTATCAGCTTTCTCAAATAGTGATTAATAACTTAGCCTGTTCTTGCCAAATAAAGCTCGTATTCAATGCCCCGAAAAAGGGCCAGGCGACAGATAGGAACGAAAAAGGTGCAAAGGTGAGGCTGGTTTTGGGGGACAATTGAATCGCTGCTAGCCTCCGGTTATGGACGCTGTCTTGACTTGATATTGGCCAACTGGGAACGTCAGTGCTGATTTACTCGAGGCCAAAAGTGCATGTCTATATTCGGCAAAGATGACCAAGCCATACAAAAATTTGCGGAGACGCTGCCCATTCCGGAATTCCCGCAGTGTAGTTTCAGCAAATCAAAACCGTTAGCGTCCGCCAAGATAGCCATCGTCACAACTGCGGCGTTGCATCAAGATGGAGCCGGCTTTGAACTAGGTGACAGTGACTATCACTACGAAACGTTATCGAGGAGCGCGAGAAATCTAAAGCTTGGGCATCACAGCGTAAATTTTGATCGAGGCGGATTTGCGGCGGACATCAATGTCGTTTACCCAATCGACCGGCTTGAGGAAATGCTCAGCAGCGGCAGTATTGGCGCGGTAGCTGACACTCATTACTCATTTGCGGGTAACCAATCAGCCAGCGTGTCTGAAATACGCTTAGATTCTGGCCCCCATTGCGCTCAACAAATGCTGAATGAGCACGTCGATGTCGTCTTACTTACCGGCACTTGACCGCTGTGCCCGCGTACCGTGTGTACGCTTGCGCATGTTTTTGAGGCGGCGGGATTAGCGACAGTAGTCCTTACGCCGCTGCGGAGAATTGCGGAGCGGATGGGTGTCCCAAGAGCGCTACACACCCGATTTCCGCTGGGCTTATCTCTGGGCAAACCCAGTGACACAGTTTTTCAGACCCAAGTTTTACAGTCCGCCTTTGAATTGCTCGAGGAAAACGCCGGACCTGTCATCAGGGACTTTCCGATTAGCATTAGTGCGACGGATGGTGAGCCACTGCAGTGCGCGTTGCCGGCAAGATTAAACCCGGGCTTGCATCCAGCGGTGGACGAGGCTCAGGCATTACGAGCGGCCTACGAACGTGCCCGCGAAATCAGCAGCAAAACTTCTGTAGGCATGCGTATTCACGCCGAGGACATACCCGAAGCGCTTGCAAAAATCGCGCGAATAGCTGATGGCGAGGACTGGGAAACGGTTGGATTTTCAGCCGAGTCCATTTACGGGACGGCCCATGATATCCGCAGTTACTACGAAGAATTAGCCTGCGAACTTGCTGAGGGACCGATCGCGCCATGGGCGACGGAACAGTGGTTTTATGAACAAACCCAGGCTGGTCAGGTAATTTTAAAAGCGCGACGCGCCATGCGCGACAAACAAGTAGAGCAAGCCGTATGGTTTGGCCTAGCGCCGGCCGGAAGACCTTAACGAGGACTCAGATTAGGCGCCTTGCGGAGAGCGTACCGACAATTTTTAGACCATCACTGTTGCTCGGCAGATTAAAATATTGCGAGTGCCGTGGCTTTGCGTCATATCGGGATTCGTTGTCCTGGTTTTTGTCTGCCGCAAAATATTTAGCCTGCATGACTCGGATTATTAGAGTGAATGTCTAGAAGCCTTAGGGCCGACCAGGTAGCGTTAAGCTCGGTAGCGGCTCAACCCAGGCGCTGGTAAGCACAGGTGCTGCTGAGCAGAAAGGCCTCGGTACCGCTGCACTCTATTGGCTATTTTGCTCTCCGTTGTTGTCAGCCTTCGGGTCCTAGGGTCAGTTGCTTTTGCGGCTTGCGATTGCGAGCGTCGGTCAGAAGTGACCAAACGGTGGACGCAGCCACTCGCCTCCGTTTTGCTGGCTATCGAGTTAGCTGCGCCCAGCCTCACCTGAACCAGCTTTTTCACTTTTGTCGGTTTTATCGGCAGTGCAATGACGGTGTAACAAAAAATTGTTTCGCTAAAACCAGTCATCACATAGCGTTGGTAAGGGGAGAATTGGCATGATGAACCGTCGTCGGTTTATGGGCGCTACGGGAACAGCTTTTGCGGCCCTGCTTTGCAGCGGCTGCAGCGGGCGAGAGCAACTCCAAAAAGCAACACAAATTGCCTCGGGATATGGCCCATTGGTGGAAGACCCGAATGGGCTTCTGGATCTTCCAAATGGCTTTAGCTATCGATTGTTGTCGAGTCTCGGCGACGCTATGAGAGATGGCGGCTCGGTGCCAGATAAAGCTGATGGCATGGGATGCCTGCCTAGAGGTGCGGATGAAATAGTGCTCATACGCAATCACGAGCTAACGCCGCAAGATGAATCCGGCGGCGAAATCAGTACAGGCTTTGGCATGGTCAACGGCACTTTCGTGCCTGGTGGAACCACCCACGTCGTATTGGATGCAGAGACGCTCGCGGTTAAAGATCAGTTCCGATCGTTAGGTGGAACGATTCGTAATTGTGCCGGGGGTGTTACGCCTTGGGGAACCTGGCTGTCGTGCGAAGAAGCGCCGGTTGGACCCGGCCATCGCTATGGTAAAGGCTTGAATAAAGAGCATGGTTGGGTATTTGAGGTGCCAGCGAATGCGACAGGGCTGGTAGACGCGGAGCCTTTGGTCGCGATGGGTCGATTTAATCACGAGGCTGCTTGTGTCGATCCTGATAGCGGTCTGGTCTATCAGACGGAAGACCGCGATGACGGTGTGTTATATCGGTTTGTCCCAACGATTCCTGGCCAACTTAACGCCGGGGGCCGGTTGCAAGCAATGCAGATTGCCGGAATAGCCGATTCCAGGAATTGGTCAGACGCTTCTATGTTGGTTGGCCAACGCCGCGCGGTGAGTTGGATTGATCTGGATGAGCCGGAAGCGCCGGCGGACGATCTTCGTCTACGAGCTCAGCGGGCCGGCGCGACTTTGATCGCTCGCGGTGAAGGTATTCATATGGGCGAAGAGGAACTGTATTTCTGTTCGACTAGCGGCGGCACAAAACGGCTTGGACAAATTTTCCGATTGATACCGGGACGTAACGGTGCGGCGGACGAGATAGAGCTATTTTTTGAAAGCACTTCCGAACAACAGTTTAACTATGGCGATAATTTAGTGGTCGCGCCAAATGGGCATTTGATAGTCTGTGAGGACCAATACACTGACGTGGTTGACAACCACCTGCGCGGCATTACCCCGGATGGACGAGCCTATGCCTTAGGTCGTTTGCGTTTGCAAACGGAACCCGCTGGCGCGTGTTTTTCCCCAGACGGCAAATGGATGTTCGTCAATGCCTATTCGCCTACTCGCACGCTTGCGATCACCGGCCCATGGGATCGATTTATGGAAGCTTGAGATTAGGCCAGGGTAGCCGAGACATCGGGCCCGCCGCTTTGCTTTGAGCAAAGTGTTCGCCGAGTCTTTGTTATGGGGCCTGCTGTATGGGCTAAAGCAATAACAGCGTTCTGTCGATGGTCCAGAACGTAGCTAAACAACCCATTCCCCATGCTGCAGTTTTATTGAACATTCGTTGCCAACCGAGCCGAGTCAAAAACCAAGCGCAAGCCGCGAGTATGAGAATGACGGCAACCTGACCGGCTTCGATACCTAAGTTGAAAAGCAGCAACGACAGCCAAAGGTCGTCTTTCGGGAGGCCAATGTCGGTAAGCGCTCCGGCAAAACCCAGGCCGTGGAGTAGGCCGAAGACAAATGCCATGACCCATGGGCGACCCTGAGTGAGGCGAGAGCGTTGACTTTCATCTCGGGCTAACTCGCTTGCCAAAAAGAAAATGGACAACGCGATAACGGCTTCTGTCGGGGCCTGATCAAGTTTTACGAATTCCAACACCGACAGCGCCAGGGTGATGCTATGCGAAATGGTAAAAGCCGTTATGGTCTTTACCAGTGTTATAGGGTCTCTGATAAACAAGAACAGTCCGATGACAAACAACACGTGATCGATCCCGAATACAAGATGCTCGATGCCGATAACAAAGTAGCTCAAAGCGGGAACCGCTTGCTTTTGCAGGTTTAAGGTGGGTTCGTCTGGTCGCAAGACATAACTGCTTTTATCCCCGTCCAGCTTTTCTAACGATACTAATACGTCAGTGTGGCTATAGGTTAAGCCGTTTATGCGGATTGATGTTTGGCCTAGGTCGCAATTGGTTTTCCAGTGATAGATTAGTGCGACGTTACCTACCTTAGGCGGCGCGACATTGGTGATTTTGCATTCCGGCGCGAACTGCGGCGTCAACTCGACAGTAGTGTTGAGCAGAATCGGTTTTTTCCACAATACGTAATATCGAGTCGTCTCCTCATCCACTTCTTTAAGCTGCAGATGCCCTGGCCGGAATTCATGCGCCTGCGCGTTACCGCACGAGGCCAGCCAGCAAAGGCTACTGATGATTACGGTTAGCAACAAGCGGCCCATCATTGCACCGGTTGCAGTGAAGTTGGATAAATGACTTCGTAGCGACTTTTCAAATCCGCATAGTAAGACGCGTTCGCGCTGCTGCGGATGGCGATCACGGCATCTCTCGCTACACGTTCTTTTACCGCCTGAAATTCCGGTATAAACGATTCTTCCACCGCATAGAGTTTGACCACATGCCAGCCGTAGGTCGAAGGGATAGGACCTTGCCAGGTCGGCGCTGTTTCCAACGCCATGATGGCGGCAGTGAATTGGTCCCCTAAAAAACCACGGATCTGATGAGGTGTGCGTTTGATGTATTCTTTTTGCAGAGTAAAGGAATCTCCGGCATCGCCAGATTCAAGTGCCAACTGAGCATCTTTTTTTGCGTTTTCGCGGCGTTCGTTCGAAAAGAACTTGTGTTCAAAAGATAGCCGCTCAGCAACACGATAATCTTTAGCGTTGTCGTCAAAGTGATCGCGAATCGCCTTTTCCTCAAGGGGTTGCGCGTTTGCGATATCCTCCGTCAGAAACGTCAGTTTCTGAACCAACCTGCGACGTATAATTGAGTCGTTTACATGCAGCCCCAGGCGTTGGGATTCTCGGAAGTAAATCTCGTCTCTAACATATTGATCAACTATCTCATCCAGTTCCTCTGCCAAGGGTTTACGCCCCCTTTGCATACGCCAATTTCCGCTTAGGCGTTCGACATCCGAATCATTAAGTTCAATGACTCTGGATATTTCCGAATCCGTGAAGAAAGCAGAGATCATGAAAATAGCCGCGCCTGCGACAACGAAGGACATCACCGGATCCTTTAACCAACTCCTCACTGTTTTCCCCTTCCTCACGCCAGACCCCAATAGTAAATGTTTGGCAAAACAAATGCTTTTTACAGACAAATGCGTTTTACAAACAAGCGCACTATACAAAAGATAGCCGGATGCGAACCACTCGATGCACCCTGGGTCCGATTTCTTCGCTACTTAGTAGTGCCTAAGCGGCTGTTTACATTGCAAACAACCCACAAAAAAAGCCAATTTGCCGTTGCTTCTCGGTAAAGCGAGAACGATTTATGCCACAAGTTAAAGTTATTTCGCGTGACGTCTAAGGTGATTCTAGTTCGGATTCTGTGTTTTTTTGCGGCGACTTAATCTAGCATGTCGAGACAAGCCTCTAGTTTTTCAGCAGTTAGGGAGTTTTTGTCTAAGTACTTGTCTGGGTATTTGTCTGGGCATTAGTCTAAGAAGGTCATTCCTTGGGGGGGAGAGAAGCCATGTTCACGAAAAAAAAACTGGTCTTGTCATTTTGCTATGCACTGCTGGTCGGTTGGTTAGCAGGTTGTAGCGGTAAAGAGACAAGCAACGACGTCGGGCCAAACGAAGCCGCGCAATTAGCGTCCGAGACAGAAGAAACCGAAACAGTTGCAGTAAGGTTCGGCGGTACTCCGCTAGCAATGCCACCGGAGACTATTAATGCTAACCCGGAAGATAACGCTAGCAGGAATGCCTATTTTGGTGATCTGCACGTGCACACCAATTACTCTTTTGACGCATTTGCTTTTGGCACCGTCGCGTCACCCTATGATGCATATCGCTTTGCAAAGGGGGAGGCCATAAAGCACCCTGCCGGGTTCGACGTGCAGCTTCGGGCACCGCTGGATTTTTATGCGGTAACCGACCATGCCATGTTCCTGGGCGCAGTCAAAGAAGCCGCAGATACCACCACAGATTTTTCGAGATATGGTCATGTGCAGGATCTGCACAATTTGAATGCAGCAGAAAATCAGAATTTTGAGAGCCTACCGAAGCGAGTGACGGCTTTCAGTACGTTCCTTCCCGACACATGGTCCATGCTGTCTGACGGGAGCATCGATCCAAGTGTGCTAGACCGAATCGCTCAAGATGCCTGGACTGATACGGTTCGCGCCGCGGAAGCGTTCGACGATCCGGGTAATTTCACAACCTTCGTAGCTTACGAATATACCTCTTCGACGGACGATCGTGGCAATTTGCATCGCAATGTTATCTTCCAAGGCGCCGATCGATTGCCTGCAATGCCGTTTTCGCGGTTCCACAGTCAGAATCCTGAGGGGCTCTGGGATTGGATGGATGGACTCAGAAACAACGGCATAGAAGCCTTGGCTATCCCACACAACTCGAATGGCTCAAATGGGCAGATGTTTAAGCTGGTCGATTGGGCTAACAATCCTGTTGATGATGCCTGGGCACGAAAGCGCATCCGCAACGAACCTTTGGTGGAAGTGAC
>DJYW01000047.1:3835-13908 GCA_002450255.1 Gammaproteobacteria bacterium UBA6968 | reverse complement strand
CAGGTAAAAGGCACTTCAGAAACACACCCTCTGCTATCCAATTCAGATGAGTGGGCTGACTTTGAAATTATGCCATATCGAGTCGCAACGACGATGTACAGTGAGCCAAAAGGCTCCTATGCGCGTGAGGCACTGCTGGACGGCATAGCGTTGGCTGATTCGGGGACGACAAACGCCTATCAATTTGGTTTTGTGGGCGCTACGGATACGCATGTCGGCGCGTCCTCTCTTGATGAGTCAAACTTTTTCTCAAAAGTTGGTCTTTTAGACGCTGACGGTGCGCGTCGCGGTTCTGTGCCGATGGGTAAGGATGAGGTTGAAGTGGTGCGCTCAGCGGGCCGAGTCAATGTGCAGGAGATAAATGGACTTGACTATGCAACTGGCGCCTATGAAACCTGGAGCGCGTCAGGCTTGACCGGCATTTGGGCGGAGGAGAACACTCGAGAAGCGCTTTATTCAGCACTGCGACGCAAAGAGGTTTTTGCGACATCAGGTCCGCGTATTAAGATCCGCCTTTTCGCAGGATATGATTACGAGGCCCAGGACAGCATAGCGGAGCGCTATGCTAAGGGCGTTCCGATGGGGGCAGAACTGCACGGTGCCGATGGCCGTACCCCGATTCTGGTTGCCAGCGCAATGCAGGACCCTAGCTCAGCTGCTCTGCAGAGGCTGCAAATTATCAAAGGTTGGGTGGTAGATGGAGAGACCTACGAGAAAGTTTATGATGTTGCCTGTTCCGACGGCGGAAGCGTAAATCCGGAAACGCATCGCTGCCCAGATAACGGTGCGAAAGTAGACCTAAACGATTGTTCCGTTTCCAAAAACGTCGGTGCATCAAATCTGGATGTGGTTTGGCAAGATCCCGATCACGACCCTGAGCACCGCGCCTTCTATTATGCGCGGGTCCTGGAAAACCCAACCTGCAGGTGGTCAACTTGGGATGCGGTCAAGGCAGGTGTTGAGCCTCGTCCCGACCTCAAGAAGACTTTGCAGGAACGAGCATGGACGTCGCCGATATGGGTCATGCCGCAAGCTTGAGACAGCCGCATGCTCGATTTTTAGATCGTTGCGGGAGAAGCAAAACTAAGCGGCTAAACTTTAGCCGGCTAGGATGTAGCCGGCCAAAATATCGGACGGATCAAGCCGAACGTCGCAACCGCTCCGCTGTGCTCCGCCTGAGCAGCTCTTCGCTTTACCCTTGATAAGGGCCGAATAAGCTTGTGCTGCCGAAACGGGGCGCGGCTCTCGCAGAGCGTTTAGCTTGACGATAGATGTCCTAAAGCGATCCGCACTAGCAGTAATTGCCTTTTTGGGGAGGAGAATTTTTCAGCTGAAAAGGCGACGACCTCACTTTGACATCAGCTAGGCATGAGACGTCTACAGCGCGGTAACATAGATTGATTAGGGACTGGGCCATGGCTATGGCCTACCTTCATCCATACCCCAATCCCTTGGTCTAACAATATGCAAAAGCTGCGGGTAAAACTGGACGTGCCGCTATAGTTCTCTAACTGCTTTGAGATTCAGCCCTTGGTTTATTGGAGGACGGCGTTGCTTTATTGCTCCGCGTAACCCAGCTTGTTTACACGGTCTAAATGGTCCGTTCTCTCTATGTCATAAAACGCGATCAATATGGTGGAGAGCAGCGGTAAGAAAAATCCGATTGCTATATGTATCCAAGAAAAAGTTGCGATGGCTGCAGCGACTTTTGTTTCGGTATCCAGAAGTGGGTCGTCGAATCCAGAAATAGATACGATCATGCCTGCCAGCAGTGTCCCGCCGGCAGCGATCAGTTTTTGCATCATACTATTCGCGGTACCCAGCAATCCCTCTTCGCGTCTTCCGGTTTTTTCTTGTACTTGCTCAACAATCTCCATAGACATAGAAGCGACGTACACAAATCCCAACGCAGCGAGGGCTTGGCTGGCGCAAAAATGGACGAGAAGAATCCACCAAAGCGATGTGCTGCCGTTAGCGGGAAACAAGCTAAGCGAAAAGTACGGGTCTATTAAACGCAGGAAGATCGGCAGTGGACCCACTACAACTGCGCACATAAAGACACCCAGTGCGATGCGTTTTTTACTTCTGCCGACGGAAAGGGCAGGGGCGGCTATGGATACAACAATGACTGAAGCTGCACCGAAAATAGCGAACAACGCGGTTTGCTCCGGTCTAAATTCCCACAAAAAGTTATTGTAATAATTCCCCGCGCCTGTATCCGTGCCAACGACCAACGCATAAATCGAACCAGATGCAAAGAGAATGGCCCAGTTTTTATTCGCAAGCGTTTCTTTTATTTCGCGGAAAAATAGGGTTAGGTCTATTTTCCTGGTTACTGGCTTATATAAATCCGGGATATTCCGATGTGTACCAAGAGTGGTAACGACGGTACCGATAAAAAGCCCCAACCCACCGTAAAACCCGAGAAGGTGATAGCCCGCGGCGTTGCTATAGCTATCGCCCAGAAAGAAATAGGCCATGATTGCAGATATTCCGGCGCCCCCAAACCAGCCGAAAGCAGAATTTAGACCGGTCAATTTACTGCGTTGGTCATAATCTTTGGACAACTCAGGTGCTAATGCATTTCTTGGTACTTCATAAAATGTCATAGACATTCGCATGATTAGCATCAGCAACAAAAGCCGAGTAAAAATCTCCTCCTTCGTCGCGTCTCCGGGGTCTTGAAGAATGAAATAGTAGGACAGGGTAAAAGGAATGATTGCGGCATACATGAATGGATGCCTGCGTCCCCAGCGCGAGATCGTCCTATCCGACCAAACGCCTATGAGAGGATCTGAAAAAGCGTCAAAAACCAGAGCAATCGCTAGAGCTAGTGATACCAGGATACCGTCGATACCGAGAACCTGGTTGTAGTAATACAGTATCCAAACACTTAATAGATTATTTTTGATGCCGACGCTGATGCCGCCAAAAGCCCAAGCTAAGGCGGTTCTTTTATCGGTTTGCTGAGCTCTTATTTTTGTAGTTTGCATTGGCTCCTCCTAACCGTTCCGAGAGAATGATCTCGCCGGAATGCAATCTGCTTAATTATTAGTTTGATTTACACTGACAGTAAAGCCCGCTTGAAATTTTTTTCCCGGTTAAACTCAAGGCAATTCATTTAAATGCATTCTGCTGAAGGTCCGAAAATGCTGATAGAAGACGTATTGTTGGCGGAGAGATAGGCATGCCGGGGGAGATTGCTTTTTCGAAGTGATGTTCAATTCAGGGGTACGATTACGTTTGGCAGAGATAATGAGGCGTTCGAGGGTTGCCCAAAAAAACGGACAAGTGGTGTGATTGGGATAGTTGGAATGTTTGTTTGCTGCGGGCGACTGCTGAGCTGTTGTGCCAAGCGCAGGTTTTCGGGGCAACGCGGCCACTGGAGCCGTATTTTTTCAACGCATCGCTTTTGAATTTATTGGCTTTTCTAGCATCATTATTTGCGATATCTGTGTTTTAGAGTCGACGGCAGATCCATTTTTCGGCGATGCAGAAAGATAACGGCAAGCGGCTAAAACGGGCGGTCGGTTGGGTCAGCAGATAATGCGTATTGCTTGGCACTGTTTAGTTTATTCGCTTGGAAATAGCGCGCTGCAGGGGCTACACCAGTCGGAACTCAAACCCACATATTGTTAACGTGTTTCCGGCTCGGCTGCGATCGGTAGCTAAAAGGTCTGCCGCTGCCAAGCCATCACCGCGTTGATTAGTGTCGTGAACAAACTTAATTTGGGCGTCGTCGAGTTCAATGACGCGATCATTAGCCGGTAATCCAATCGCGGCAGCCCACCGCTGAGACATTTCGTCAGGATCTGCTGCTTGTATATCGATTGCAATGATATTGCTAACGACACCGTCAAGTGAGTGGTAAGCCCAGTCAGGGCCAGCCCATAACCAGCTCTCCTGCGGCTCGGCCTGATCTAATGACAAAATCGCGCCACCAACGTCTTTTGGATGTAGGTGAATGCCATGTATGGAAGCGCCGCCTTCGTTGACTTTGCCGTCATGTACGATGCGAATACCGTTGTTTTCAACGCGGTGCTTGTGTTGCTCAAGCGCATCGGTCTGCAGCAGTACCATGTAGCCGCCTTCGCCGCCGCGGCGTTCTAAGAAACGGCCGGCAGTGGTTCCGGGTTGTTTCGGCGCCACGACTTCGAGCAGTTGATCACCAATCGCATAGAGCCCATGCCGCAACCCGAAATGAGAAAGCCCTGGATCGCGATAACAGACTTCCAGACCGAGTTGGTCACAAATGTCGTTTTCCACGCTACGTAGATCGGGCGTGACTAAAGCAATTTGTCTAAGCCGCATCATATTTGCCTCTATTCAGTTGGAGAGATTACGGCGGAGTCTAGCTAAACCCAATTTTGTTTTCGAGAGAGGAAGTTGTGAGGTTTTTAGGTAAAGAGTAACCGTCTGCTGCTTCGCATGCGATGACTCTGTTGCCAGCAGGGGTAATGGTTCTGGTATTTGCTAGGTTGCTGGTGGCTAGCGTTGCGTCGCTGGCATCTATGACGAATAGTATCTCCACTATTTTATTACGATAAAGACCGCTATTGGCGACCCGCATAATGGTACTCATATCCATGCTTAAGGCATCTTTAGCTGCGCGGCCAGGACAAGGAAACTTTGCTCAAACCGATCAGTTTATCCGGGAATTTACCGGTTTCTTTATACCGGGCACCGTAGTGATCGACATCCTCGGTATTTTCTACAGTAAAACCACGGCGACAGCAGCTCTGGTCGTGGTGATAGGGTCTGCCGTGCGATCAGCAGCTTGTTTGGTTTTTCTAGCGGAGTCGCGGTGCAGTGTTCGGGTGAGCCTCGTCTTTCAAATTTGTACAAGAATAGCAGTCGCGATTGCGCAGCGTGCCAGTGCAACGGGGGCAGGCGCATTAGATCTTATTGCGATGCAACTCGGCACGTCCGCCGGATTCAACTTTAGCACCTTGGTGGTTACGCTGATTTTGTGCGCGTTTTATATCACCTGGTGGAAGCGCAGCGTATTAGATCGCTGCTTAATACTTGTTTGATCGTTGGCTTAAGCCGACGTAGACAGCGTTATTTAGCATAGGCACGCACACTTACTGCACTGACCGATTAAATTGACCGATTAAATTGACCGATTTCATAGATCGGTTAAATTGACCGGCTACGTTAACTGATTACGACGAATAACTGGGTTGACAGATAAGGCGGGCGGTGACGCCGATCAGGACGTTGGTCAAGATGTGAGCTAAGAGAGGGGAGAATCATGGTGGAACAGAGATGGTCGCTCGAGCGGGCGCAGCAGTGGCAGGTGGCAACGGGTTGGTCCTTTGGCTGCAATTTCTCGCCATCTACTGCGGGTAATCAGTTAGAGCTATGGCAGCCGGAAACATTTGATCCCGTTACGATTGATCGCGAACTTGGCTGGGCCGCCCAGCTTGGCATGAATACCGTCCGGGTTTATCTCCACGATTTACTTTTTAGCGCTGATCCAGACGGCTTTTTAGCTCGCATAGATGAGGTACTCAGCATCGCAGATGGACATGGCATCAAAATGATGCCGGTGCTCTTTGATGGGGTTTGGCATCCATTTCCCAAATTAGGAGCCCAGCCTGAACCCAAACCCCGGTTGCATAACTCGATGTGGGTGCAAAGTCCTGG
This sequence comes from Gammaproteobacteria bacterium UBA6968, assembly GCA_002450255.1. Taxonomy (GTDB): domain Bacteria; phylum Pseudomonadota; class Gammaproteobacteria; order Pseudomonadales; family Azotimanducaceae; genus UBA4421. The sequence goes on along the minus strand of DJYW01000047.1, from coordinate 8,259 downwards.
CAACGTCATATTGTCAGATGAATCGCGTTGGTCAGAGCTGCAGCCTTACGTCGAAACTGTGGTGAGTCGTTACGGCAATGATCCGCGGGTGTTGATCTGGGATTTATTCAACGAACCGGATCAGGTCGATGCCACCAGCATAAAGGCGGGCACGCGCAAGCATAAGGCTGCCGCAGCGACGCGCCTGGTTGCGCAGGTATTTGCCTGGGCTCGCGGGGTGCAACCAATGCAGCCGCTTACTGTTGGCGTGTGGGAGTACGCTGATGACAAATACACGGCGGCTAATCCGCTGAATGAGCTAGCACTGGCTGAGAGCGATGTGATCTCGTTTCATTGCTATGAGCCTAAAGCCTATTTGCAGGCGGTTATTGCAGCGCTTGCAGCGCATGATCGTCCGCTGCTGTGTACAGAATGGTTGGCACGGACAGCCGGATCGACGGTGGATCTTATCGAGGTTTTTCACGCACACGGTGTGGGCGCGCTGAATTGGGGTTTGGTGGATGGCCGCACCCAAACGCGTTTCCCATGGCGATCTTGGACCGAACCGGTAGCGGATGACGAGCCCTGGTTTCACGAATTGCTGCACGCTGATGGCACGCCTTACGATCAAAATGAGGCGGCACTATTGCGAAAGGTGTCTGCTCGGAGCAAGCACGCATAGAGTGGACAGCAGCACATTGATTTCAAGAAGCTTATAGCAGGGAGTTGGGAATCGGTTCATTCACCTGGGAATGAGTGACCTGAGCAGCGTTAGCCGATCTGCTTCAAGCGCCGGCTTGTCCCAACGAATTCGCTTTATTCTGGGAAATCGCAGTGCTAAACCTGATTTATGGCGAGTGGACTCGTGGACCGAGTCAAATGCCACCTCCAAAACGAGCTCTTTCGCTACTTCTTTGACCGGGCCGAATCGTCCTATCGTATTATTGCGAACCCATCGATCTAACGCCTGTAGCTCTTGGTCGGTGAATCCTGAGTAGGCTTTACCGATGGGTAGAAGCACATCGTTGTGCCATAGCCCGAACGTGTAGTCTGAATAGTAGGAAGAGCGTTTGCCGTGCCCGCGTTGGGCATACATCATCACGGCATCGACCAGCTTGGGTTCACGTTTCCATTTAAACCACTGTCCTTTCGGGCGACCGGAAACATATAGGCTATCCCGCCGTTTGAGCATAATGCCTTCGATGGGATTGTTAGTCTCGGTCGCGGTGCTTTGTTGCAGTGACTCTAGATCTTGAGGACTGGAAAATTCGAGCAAGTCTGATAGCACAAGGGTTGGGTTTGCTTTTGTTGCTAACCAATACTCTAGTTGACTGCGCCGCTCGCTGAGAGGTGCGTGCACGAGTATTTGGTCGTCTAAGCGTATTGCATCGTAAACCATCAAGCCTACCGGATACTGCTCCATGAGTTTTTTTGCGGGCTTTTTCTTGTTCAAGCGTTGTTGTAACTCGTTAAACGAACCAATCACGCTGTCGCGCATGATCAGCAGCTCACCGTCCAAAACAGCCTGATGGTGAAACTGACTGATGAGATCTGGAAAGCTATGGCTGATGTCATCACCGGTGCGGCTATATAACGCGACGCCCGCGGGCGTGCTCGCAAGCTGCACCCGGATGCCGTCGTACTTCCACTCTACTTGCCAGTCGGTAGGCGTTAGGGCCGTTTTGATATCTTGCTCGATTGGATGCGACAGCATGACCGGATAAAAGGTCAGACGTTGGCTTACGTCGGGTTTTGGGCTGTTACCGTCTAGCCAATCGAGTAGTTCGGTATAGGGTGGATCAATTGCATGCCAGAGCTCTTCAATTGCCGTGACCGCAACGCCACCGTACTCTGCTAAAACCTTTTTCAGAGCGCGCGCAGACATGCCGATACGCAGTCCGCGAGTGCCAAGTTTGATTAACGCCCAGCGTTGCGACGGGGTCATGATGTCGAGGAGTTCGCCTAAGTACTCACTGTTCTCGATCTGGGAGCCTTGCTGAAATGCGTCGACGACGTCGCTTAGGGTCGGCAAGGCTTGTGTTGCTTGAGCATCTCGGTTGGGCCAAATGTGCGCAACGGTCTCACTCATCTCGCCGACATAGTCATAACTCAAGGCAAACAGATACGGATCGACGCGAGTTTCGATCAGCTTTTTAATCAGATTTCGCTTGAATAAGTCAAAAGACAAAGTGCCGCCAATTGCTGCGATTGCCCAACCGCGATCCGGATCCGGCGTGTCGCGCAGATATTGCTGCACCAGCTGTGCTTTGGCTCGATTGCTCGCGGTAAAATACAGCCGCTGCAATAATTCTGCGAATAGTTGCATGGCTAGCTGGCCTCTTCGTCGTAGCCCAGCAGCGAAAGGGCTTGCGCCTTGTAGCCGAATGCTTTTGCTTGGTGTACAAGCGCCTCTTCGCGGCCATGAGTGACCCAGACCTGGGGCGCGTTGATTTCCTGTAGCGTCTCTAACAGTTCGTTCCAGTCTGCGTGATCTGAGATGATTAAGGGCAGCTCAGCGCGCCGTTGCTTAGCGCGGGCACGAATTTGCATCCACCCCGATGCCATGCAGGTCAGGACTTCTGGAAGCTTTCGCGACCATCGATCGGCCAGCGCGGAAGGAGGGGCCAGCACCAGTTTGCCTGCCAGCTCTTGCTTGTCGGTCACGTCAGATACTTTGCGCCAAACGCCGAGCGGTATTCCTAATGATTCGTATAATTCAACCAGTTTGACCTGCGCGCCGTGTAAATAAATGGTTTCGGTATAGCCGAGTTGGCGCAGGGTCATCATGATGCGTTGGCACTTACCCAAGGCATAAGCCCCGAGCAGATGGCAACTGCCTGGGAAGTCGTGCATCGATTGCAGCAACCGTCGCAGTTCTTGCTCAATAGGCGGGTGTTTAAATATCGGCAGTGCGAACGTGGCTTCGGTTATGAAGACATCACACTGCTGTGGCTGGAAGGGTGCACAGGTCGGATCTGCACGTCGCTTGTAGTCTCCGGAAACGGTAACCCGGTGTTGGCGGTAGGCAATCGAAATTTGAGCGCTGCCAAGAATGTGACCGGCAGCGGCAAAGTGTAATTCTACGCCGCCAGGAAGCGCGATGGTGTCTCCGTATTCCATCGCTGTCGTTGTCGCTGCGTGGGCTTCGCCATAACGGCAAGCCATGATCGCCAGGGTTTGCGGGGTGGCGTAGACGTGACCATGGCCACTGCGTGCATGGTCCGCATGACCGTGCGTGATTGCGGCGCGTGCAACCGGTAGAACCGGGTCGATGTAGAGATCCGCCGGCACTACGTACAAGCCTGCTCTGCGCGTTTCCAACCAAGTAAACGCAGACTTCGCTGTTGCACTCATCGATTTACCATATTCTCGTAATCACCATGTCGCGGTTGTCTATCTTCTAAATCGTTGCCTGGGTTGTTTAATGTGTCCCGCTCGAATCTCTGCCAGGGCACTCGCACGCGTCGCCTTGATTGCAGCTAAGCCAATTTAAGGATTGACTGCTGTGCTTTCCCAAACGTTATTGTTAAGTTGTGAAAAAAAGCGTGTTTGCGGTGTGCCGCGCAGCCGTAAATGGTCTACATAGAAGGGTTCGAGTAGTAGCAGCACAAAATCGTCTGGCGGCGGTTCGGTCGCAGGATCTGCGGGTAGTGACGATGCTGTCGAGCTTGACGCTGAACCAACAGCAATGCCCGGTGTCGGCCAAAAGAACTGAGCTTTGGCGGCATCGGATAGCGCTTTCCAAGTTGCATCGCGTTGTGCGGACTGGGTTTCGGCGATCATCCGACCACGAATACGAAATTGTTCGCGAGTGTGGCTGAGATACCAACACAGTTCGGCGATGGGTTGTGCGGCGATTTCAGTCAATTTGTCACTCCTCAAGTCAGTCACCATTCGCAACGAACGCTGATCGTCGCTAACACCTCGATAAACTACGGTGCGGTTTGCCGGTGTGCCGTCGGCACGAACAGTAGCCAGCTGCGCATAGCGGTTATGGGCATCGCGTTGATTTTTGCGTACCGCTTGCTGCAGAGCCGATTGCCAGTCATAAGATTGCATGAGCACCTTTCCCGAAAAGCGTTGTTAAAGTGGTTAGCTTGGTTCGTAACCAGTCGGATCATCGAGACAGACTGATGCGACACGACCTGCGTATAAGCTTGTGTCGAGGGACGCCAATAAAAAGTGAAATTCGAAAGTGCTTGTTGCCACGCTTTAGATCCAACCCCGATATTGCAGCGGTGATCTTCCCAGTCGGCCGAGCCAACAATCATGACAGCGCCGTTCGGTTCGGGCTAGACTCCAGAGCGGCGGGAAAATAGGGGAACGGGTATGTCTATATTTACTGTGCGCGCTGCATGGCGATGCGGTAGGGGTCTGGCGCTTGGTTTGAGCGTGACGCTAGGAATCAGTGCAACTGCTCTGAGCGCTGCCGAAACTGCCGCTTT
>DJYW01000047.1:590-3447 GCA_002450255.1 Gammaproteobacteria bacterium UBA6968 | reverse complement strand
AATCATTAGCGGGTTGGCGCGGCTATCAAAAAGACAAGCCGGGTCGGGGCTGGCGGATTGAGGATGGTCTGCTGATTATTGATGGCCGCGGCGGGGACTTGATTACCAACGATCAATACCAGGACTTCGAGCTACAAGTGGACTGGATGGTAGCAAGCGGCGGCAATAGCGGCATTTTCTTCCGTGCCAGCGAAACTGAGAAGTACATTTTTCTGTCTGCTCCGGAAATGCAGATTTTAGACGATGCCAAGCACCGCGATGGTAAAAGCCCGCTCACTTCTGCTGGCGCAAACTACGCACTCCATCCGGCGGCACGCGGCGTGGTGCGGCCAGCTGGTGAATGGAATCATGCGCGTTTGCGGGTCGCCGGTGCCAGTGTCACACATTGGCTTAATGGTCAGGAAATCGTTCGTTACGAACTCGGCAGCGAGGATTGGCTAGCTCGCAAGGCGAAGAGCAAGTTCGCTAAATGGCAAGCGTACGGTGTTGCTTCGAAGGGCCATATTGGACTACAGGATCATGGCGACCGGGTCGCTTTTCGCAATATCAAATTGCGAGTAATAGCTGATGAGTGATTATGACGTGATCGTAGTCGGCTCTGGTGCCGCCGGTGGTATGTCGGCTTACACGCTGACCTGTGCGGGCGTGAAGGTGCTGATGCTGGAGGCCGGACGCGATTACGATCCGGTCAGCGAAACGCCCATGTTTGAGCTGGATAAAGACGCGCCGCTACGCGCTACTGCAACCCCAGATAAGCCTTTTGGTTATTACGACGCGACAGTCGATGGCGGCTGGCAGGTGCCGGGTGAACCCTATAGCAGTGCTGACGGCGTCGACTTTATGTGGTGGCGTTCGCGCATGCTGGGTGGCCGTACGAACCATTGGGGACGTATTTCGTTGCGCATGGGCGAGTACGACTTTAAGCCTTATTCGCGAGATGGCCTCGGTTTTGACTGGCCCATGAGCTACGCCGATTTGCAGCCATATTACGATAAGACCGAAGCATTGATCGGTGTTTATGGCTCGAATGAGGGTTTAGAAAATACACCTAACTCCAGTCCCGGTGTGCTCCTGAAGCCACCAGCGCCGCGGGCCGACGAATTGCTTACTCAGAAACACTGCCGCGACTTGGGCATCCCGGTGATTCCCGCGCATCTTGCGATTCTTTCGGAAAAACAAAACTATCGTCGCTGGCCGCGCGAACTTCATCCAAATAATCCGTTAGGCCAGCGAGTGACGCGGCAGATCATGCAAGCTCGGGCAGCCTGCTTCTTTGCGACGCCGTGCGGCCGAGGCTGTTCTATTGGTGCGAATTTTCAGTCGCCTACAGTGCTCATTCCGCCAGCTTTAGCAACCGGCAATCTCACCATTCAAACCGACGCGATGGTCTACGAAGTTACGACCAATCAACAAGGTCAGGCTACCGGTGTCCGGTATATCGATAAAAATACCGGCGTGCATCACGCTGTAGAAGCGCGAGCTGTGGTGCTTGCCGCGAGTGCCTGCGAGTCTGCCCGCATTATGCTCAATTCAACCAGCGCCCAGCATCCGGACGGTATCGGCAATGACAGCGGTCTGGTGGGTAAATACGTGATGGATACAGTCGGCGCTGGAGTGACCATGCAAATACCCATGATGGAGAACATGCCGCCGCACAATGCTGACGGGGCGTCCGGCATGCATTTGTACATGCCGTGGTGGAAATACCAGGAACAAGCGCGCGGCGAACTCGACTTTGCACGCGGTTACCATATTGAATTTGGTGGCGGGCGGCGGTCTCCGACGATGGGCTTTTTCAGTCAGCCGGAATTACTCAATGGTGGTAACTATGGGCATCAACTTAAAGCTGATTTCCGACGCTACTATGGTTCCTTTATCGGGATGTCTGGTCGCGGCGAGATGATTCCCAACGAACACAGTTACTGCAGCATTGATTCGGAACAGAAAGATCAATGGGGTATTCCAACGCTGAAGTTCCATTGGCAGTGGTCTGAGCATGAGTTAAACCAAGCGCGTCATATGCATCAAACTTTCGCAGAAATCGCGGCGTCGATGGGCGGTACGGTTTTAGGATCAATTGCCGAGCGCGGCGAGGACGCAATTAAAAAACCGGGTGAAATTATTCACGAGGTCGGCGGTGCGCGCATGGGAGATGACCCGAAAACGTCTGTTCTGAACCAATTCTGTCAGTCCTGGCAGGTGCCTAACTTGTTTGTTACAGATGGTGCCGCATTCATCTCTAACGCTGACAAAAATCCCACTTTGAGCATTATGGCCGTAGCGTGGCGGTCCTGTGACTATCTAGTTGAGCAAATGCGTGCTCGCTCTATCTAACTGGTTGAATTAGAGGCGATTTTAATGAGTAAAAGACCCGCATCCAGAACGACCTCAGAAATAATTGCTACTGACGGGCAGGCTTCGTCAACTGCAGCACAAATTGGAGGTGTGTCACGTCGCGCTGCTTTGCAGGCGCTGTTAGCGGCGGGTGTGGCATTGCCTCAAGCCGAGCTATGGGCAGCGCATGCTAGCACTGCGCAAGCGACGGTTACGGGACCACTGTCATTGGCGCGTCCCGGCGCAAAACCTCGCGGTACGTTGACCGATCCGGATCTCCGTGCGGGCGTGGTGCCTTGGCCAACCACTTTAGATGCGAGACAACTGGCGACATTGGGCGTTTTGGCAGGATTGATCATACCGGCGGACGAGCACTCGCCCTCCGCCGCAGAATTAGGTTGCCAGGAGTTCATTGATGAATGGATATCAGCGCCGTATCCCGATCAACAGCGAGATCGCATGATTATTCTCGCGGGGTTGGATTGGCTTGCGGCAGAGTGTACGAAGCGTTATCGGCAGGGGG
>DJYW01000047.1:0-280 GCA_002450255.1 Gammaproteobacteria bacterium UBA6968 | reverse complement strand
AGCGTTATCGGCAGGCGGATTTTCGGAAGCTCAACGAGGCTCAGCAGAAAACGATTCTCGATGATATTTGCGTGCCGCTTCAGGAACCGGATCCGCTGGCGCGTCCAAGCCTTTTCTTCAGCCGGGTGCGGGGCCTAACCTGTGGCGCGTTTTGGACCACAGCAGAGGGTATGCGAGACCTTCAGTATATCGGTAACCAACCTCTGGCTCGTTGGGATCTACCGCCACCCGAAGTACTTAAGCACTTAAATCTGTTGGATTGAAGGATTGAAGGATTGAA
>DJYW01000100.1:4740-12734 GCA_002450255.1 Gammaproteobacteria bacterium UBA6968 | reverse complement strand
GTTTACGAAAGCAGTGGCTCTACTGAATCTTTTAATCACCGCAGCCGCCGCCTTTCCTAGGACTGTTGGGATTGAACGTTCGAAAATAAATCATCTTGTCTTCTTTTGCTGCTGCAGCCGTTCACGGTCGACAAAGCCCATCTACGTGAAGTTCCCGCTAAATATCCATCTCGCTATGCTAAGCGATAATTTAATCGGATGCTGCGCCTTGCGCCCGTCTGAAATTCTCTACCTCTCGTCTGTCTGTAAAAGAACCCAATAGTCATGAAGCTGTAAAAAACACACGACCTTGGAGATGTATTTTTCATGACAGACGCAAAATGGTGTCTAGGCTCGGTCGAGAGAGTCTTTACTGCTATTCCATGTTCTGTTTTTTCAATGTGCGCTAACTATAGCTATAAGTAATTGCCAGTGGCGGATTCAGAAAAGCTTGCGGCTTATTCAAGCCGACAGCACATAAGAAGAAAACTTGCCACTTAGCGTGATTGAGACCGAAAACCCCTGAGTTGAAAAGAAGTCGGTGGTTCTTTTATCGGGTACTTAGAGTAATCCCGTTGCCTCGCAATTTGCTTGGTGTGGGACTTCACTTTGATCTGGCTAGAGCGCTTTAAGTTTTGCGATTTTGACTTCGCCTTCGCAATTCAGCGGTCCGGCCAATGATATCAGTAACGATAATAGTAAGTAGCGATTTTTAGATAACGCTGCAACGAGACCGCGCAGGAAGCAATAAATTCCCTGTCGATTGAGCGACGGGCAAATAGCGGACTTATTTTTTCAACCCGGGGCGAAATCACGTCGGCCTAAGGTCGGCCTATGTGAGGCTAGCGTGCCTAACAGGCCTTAACCGAAATAAAACCATTTAGGAAAAAAATATGAAGTGTTATGTACCATGCAACCGAGATAACAGCATATCGGGGAGGAGCGGTGGTAAGGCTCTCATCTCTGCGAAGCTAACAATAATGACCTGCTTGTTGAGCTTTAGTTTTTTCGCTCATACCCAGGAAGGGGGCAACACAGAGTATACAAGTAACTTGGAGATTGAAGAGGTCGTGGTCACGGGTACTCGTATCCGTAAGCCTGGTTTGATTTCGGCGAGCCCAATCTTTTCATTAGATGCTGAAGAAATAGGGCTACAGCAGCAAGCCGACGTTGAGCGTATATTGCGCGACTTGCCGTCTACAATCCCGCGGGATGGTGAAAACGTCAATAATGGTAGCGCAGGCATTGCAAGCATTGATCTTCGTGGTTTAGGTGCGCGGCGGACTTTAACTCTGTTGAACGGTCGCAGGATGATCCCTGCAAACCATAACGGCATAGTCGACACATCGATAATACCAACGGCGTTGATCAAGCGTATAGATATAATAACCGGCGGAGCCTCTGCCGTGTATGGCTCTGATGCGTTATCTGGTGCAGTGAATTTTATCTTAAACGACGAGTTTGAGGGTGTAGACATTGCCATCAACCATGCCTTGAGCGGCGAAAGTGACGTAAAAAGCAATATGGTAGCGCTTACCTTGGGCTCCAAGTTTGCGGATGACCGCGGTCATTTCGCAATGAATGTGAGTTGGGCTGAACGAGATGCCGTGCTACTTGGTCAGCGAAAGTATGGCAAGCTCGGCATCAGCACTAAGTCTGGGAAGGGCTACAGCGAATACCTTGCAGGCCAAGATCCCGAATCGCCTATGGCAGGTTGTACAGGTCCTGACGCGGCGAAGTATGGTGGTTCTACGACATCAATTCCGACCCGAGTTAGCATCGCGGGTGCAGGTAACGTTGGTCAGTTTTTGAATAACCGAACCCTCTATACCGGAGACGCCGACGGCGCTGAGAAGGGCTATAGTGCGCGAGGTGGCTGTAGCGTCTTTAATTACAATCCAGTTAATTACTTTAAATCTCCTCAAGAGCGTTACAACATATTCAGCATGGCGAAGTTTGAGGTGAACGATCACTTGGAAGTATATTCCACCGCCGAATACTCAAATATCTCAGTCCGCCTTCAAGTCGCCCCTTCGGGCACCTTCGGCGCTCGCTTTAATGTTCCGTTAGCTAATCCTTATATCAGTGCTAGTGCTCTCACCGAAATTATCTCTGTTGCGAATGATGGCGTCGCAAAAGGTAATCTAGAAGCAGGCGGTGCCGGAAGCAATTGGAATGATGTGAATAAGAATGGCGTTGTGGATAAAGAGGACTATTTAAAAATGCAGCTTCGTCGGCGGACCGTCGAGCTCGGTCCACGGTCATCGAATTGGAGCAGCGATCATTTTTCCTTTTTGGTCGGCGCGCGTGGCGACATAGCTTACGATTGGCGCTACGACGTATCGTTTCAACATGGGCGTAATAGCCGGGTTCAAATCCGCGATGGCTACACTAATCTTACCAACATTCAAAATGCACTAGATGCCACGAGTAAAGACACGTGTAAAAACGGGGTGTCTTCTTGCGTTCCAATTGATCTGTTTGGTGGCTACGGAACCATCACGTCTAAGATGGCAGGATATGCGAGGGCAATTGCATCGTTGAAGCAAACCTATGAACAGACAATAATGCAGGGCATATTGGATGGACCTATAGAAGCTATACAAATGCCGACGGCTAGCAGTCCCTTAGCCTTGAGTCTCGGTTACGAGTATAGAGACGAGTCCGCGGAACTGATTCCAGACGAATGCCTTAAGCTTGCGCCAGCTAGTTGCCAGGGTGGCGCTGGTGGTAATTTGTTACCGATAGCGGGCGGTTACGATGTCGCAGAACTATTTTTTGAAGGAATGCTGCCGCTTATCAATGATCGTCCATTTATGCAGGCTGTCGATATGGAGTTTGGTTATCGACAATCAGATTATTCCACTGTTGGGAAAGTGCACACTAACAAATTCGGTCTTAACTGGCGTCTCGACGATACAATCTTGTTTCGCGCTATGAAGCAGCGTGCCACTCGTGCTCCAAATGTCGCTGAGTTGTATTCCCCTCTTACGACAGGCCTAGATAACGCAAACCAGGATCCGTGTTCTGTCGCAAACAAAGACAAGATAGATGCCAAACTAAAACAGTTGTGTATTTCTACCGGCATGCTCCCCGGACAGGTTGGCCTCGTCCAGGATATTGTTTCCGATCAAATCAATGTAATAGAGGGCAGTGACCCGGCAAATCCTCCAGAGGAGGAAACCGCGAATACGACAACAGTGGGTATGGTCTGGACGCCAGACCTTGGTGGACGCATTAATGACTTTTCGGTCGCCATCGATTACTACAACATCGATATTCAAGGATACATCGACGAATACTCCGCTCAGCAAACCCTCGACCAATGCTACAAGGCAGGCCGAGCCGACGTCTGCGCCTTGATTCGACGTGTTGATGGGGATTTAACCAGTCCGTCTTCAGGTATCGAGCTCTACACGCGCAACTTGGATTACATCAAGACATCCGGTGTCGAATTGTCCTGGAATGCGGGTTTTGATCTAAACAGGTGGGGCAGCTTGCGTATTGGCTCTCAGATAAACAGTTACTTAAAAAACAAAACGCGTAGCGATAGCTTGTCGCCTGAAATCGACTGTAACGGTTATTACGGGACTAACTGCGCACCGACTTCTAAAACGAGGATGGTGACCAGAGCGACATGGACGTATAACAGGATTACAGCTTCATTGCGTTGGCGGTATCTAAGCGGTGTGGCGATAGAGCGCTCTCAGGCGGCAAAAACTTACGCCGCTTTCCGAGAGATCGATTCGTATAGTTATTTTGACCTTTTTGCCGGATATACGTTCTTTGATGACCGCTTAAATCTTAGTTTGGGTATTGAGAACATCACCGACAAAGAACCGCCAATTGTAGGTAATGGTGCGGGTAGTACGGCTTCAAATTCGGGCAATACGTTTCCTAGCGCGTACAGCGTCTATGGGCGAATGTTTAAATTGGGCATGCGTATGACGCTTTAATGCGACAATTCGGATAGTCCTCTGGGACATTCGAATCTGTCCTAGAGTGACTTACGAGAATAGAAGCAGCCGTAGTCGGCTGCTTCTAAGACTCGCAATTTATGAAATTGCAGCCGGATACATCGTTTCTAATCACGGTCCTTGGAAGCATCCTTGCAAACAATCCGATCTAGTGACTATGGGTTGTGTCCTAAGCCAGATTCGACAGAGCTTAAGCTTTAGATGCCTTGCATATACTCGCGTACATAGTTGGCCAACTGGCTTGTCGCGATTCGGTGCTGTGCCATGCTGTCACGGTCTCTCACCGTAACGGTGTCGTCTTCTTCGATGGTTTGAAAATCGACGGTGACACACAGTGGTGTGCCGACTTCGTCATGGCGCCGATAGCCTTTGCCAATATTGCCAGTATCTTCGTAATGAATACGACCTATGCCGAGTTTCATAAGCGATTTTTTAAGCGTTTTGGCTTTATCAACAATACCCTCGTGATTGCGTTTGAGCGGTAGAATCGCAACTTTAATAGGAGCGAGGTGTGGTGCGAAAGCCATTACCGTTCGCTCCGACCCATTCTCCAGTGTTTCTACTCGATACGCTTCATTCATCACAGCCAGTACGCCTCTATCTACGCCAGCAGAAGGTTCGATAACGTAGGGCACCTGCCATTCCTTGGTCTCTAGGTCCTGTAAGGCGAGTTTGGCGTTAGAGTCAGTATTTGGTTGCACCGCGGCGGTCAGCGAGAAATCACCTTGAGCCTTAGTATGTGAGCCCAGATCAAAGTCTGTGCGGTTGGCAATGCCTTCCAGCTCCTCTACTCCGTGAGGAAACGTATACATCAAGTCGATAGTCGCCTTGCTGTAGTGGGCCAGTTCGTCCGCGGGCACGTGATAGAGCTCGATGTGTTCGCGTGGTACGCCCTGTTCTTCCCACCATTTCAGACGTTCTTCTACCCATGTGTCATGCCAGGCTTCGTCCTCTCCCGGCTTTACAAAAAACTCGAGCTCCATCTGTTCGAATTCGCGAACCCGAAAAATGAAGTTGCGCGGTGTGATTTCGTTGCGAAAGGCCTTACCAATCTGGGCGATGCCGAAGGGCAGTTTGGGTGAGGTCGAATCCACAACATTTTTAAAGTTGGTAAAAATAGCCTGAGCGGTTTCGGGTCGTAGATAGGCAAAGTTGCCGCTGTCCTGCAGCGGCCCGACTTGGGTTTGAAACATGAGGTTAAACGGTCTCGGTTCGGTGAGATCCGTCGAGCCACAACTAGGACACTGCGGTGTTTCTAAGTGATCTGCTCGCCATCGCGCTTTGCATGAGCGACAGTCTACTAACGGATCAGTGAAGGTATCTTCGTGGCCGGAATGACGTAGGGTCAGTGGGTTGGTCAGGATCGCTGCGTCCAGACCTTCAACATCGTCGCGCTCGTATACCAAAGCACGCCACCAGGCTGCTTTCAGATTGTTCTTAAGTTCTACACCCAGGGGGCCGTAGTCATAGACTCCCTGCAAGCCGCCATAAATATCGCTGGATTGGAATATAAACCCACGCCGCTTGGCCAGCGCTACTAACTCTTCCATGGTTTTTGCAGTCACAGAACACCTTAATATGAATTTGATACAGCGGCGGAACTATACCTGATTAGATGCCTCTGTTCAGCGCGACAGAAAGGGTATGCGCAGTATCTGCTTTGGCGTTGCCTAATTCAGATTGTTCGGGCGATACTTGGGTTTGCAGCGATTACCCATAACAGTTTGAGGGGCATATGAGCCAATTGTTCGATTTGACCGGCAAAGTTGCGCTGATCACTGGCTCGAGTAGAGGCATCGGGCGCGCTATCGCCGAAGCAATGGCGCGCCAAGGCGCGCAAGTTGTGATTAGTAGTCGTAAGGGCGATGTCTGCGATCAGGTTGCAGCCGATATCAATGCTGAGCTCGCGGACCAAGCTGGCGGCGCGGTCGCGATTCCAGCCCACATTGGCCATAAGGACGCGTTACAAGGATTGGTAGACCAAACTCGGAAGCTGCTTGGCCGGATCGATATTCTGGTTTGCAACGCTGCGGTAAACCCGTTTTATGGCAGCATGACGGACCTGCCCGACGACGCGCTGGACAAAGTGTTGGATATCAACATTAAGTCCAATCACTGGTTGGTGAACTTGGTGCTGCCGGAAATGATCCAGCGCAAAGAGGGTGCGATCATTATCGTCTCTAGCATTGGCGGTTTACGCGGCAGCGCGGCGTTAGGTGCGTATGCGATTTCAAAGGCAGCAGATTTGCAGCTAGTTAGGAATCTGGCGGTAGAGCATGGGCCGCACAATATTAGGGTGAACGCAATTTCTCCTGGTCTGGTGCGCACAGACTTCGCGCGGGCTCTTTGGGAAAACCCAGATGTACTCGCGGCGCGAACCGCAGGGGACCCGTTACGTCGCATTGGCGAACCAGAAGAGATCGCTGGCGCTGCGGTGTTTCTCGGGTCTGCTGCGGGATCTTTTACTACCGGACAGAATTTTGTCATTGATGGCGGCGCCACCATTTCTTAAGTAATCAAGCCGGGCTGTTGCTCAGGTTTTGCATTCCGCAGATCTTAGAACAGCTGATGGGGCAGTAGACCTATAATCGAAAGTGGTAAAACAGAACGATTCAAAAACAGGGACAGAGACTATGAGTGAAGAAGTTATAAAACGTCGGTGGTGGGCGGATGCCTTGATGATTGGCGGTGTCATTGCGATCTCTGCTGCTGTCTTGGGGGGCATCGGCACACGCTTGGGTATCTGGTCTTTCCAGGGTGGGTTTATTCTTCTGCAGGTCAGCGCAGTATTAGCGGTAGTTGTCGCGTTTCTCGGCATAATCGCTTTAATTTACGGCATCATTAAAGGTAAAACCGCAGAGCGCAGCGCTCTCGCAATTGGCATCGTGCTATCCTCCGTTGTGTTGGCGCAACTGGGCCTGCAGTTCTCTAAAGTTCAAGCGGTACCACCGATTCATAATATTTCTACCGATACCCAGGACCCGCCTGTATTTGATCAGATCGTCGCCATTCGAGAAGCCGTCCAAAGTAATCCGCTCGCGTATAACACGGCGGAATTGGCCGCAGTGCAGCAAGCCGCCTATCCCGATGTCAAAACACTCGTCATTCAATTGGAGGCTAATGCGGCGCTCGCTAAGGCGTATCAAGTGTTGTCCGATCTCGGCTTGGATATCGTTTCAACCAATCCGTCGCTAGGAATTGTTGAGGGGACAGAGACAACTTTCTGGTTTGGTTTCAAGGATGATGTTGTGGTCAGAGTCCGAGAGCAAACCGACGGAATTGGATCGATCATCGATGTCCGTAGTGTATCTCGAGTCGGGGTTTCCGACTTGGGGGTTAACGCAGCGCGTATCGAGAAAATCTTGGCAGCGATGCAGAATTAGATCGGTCCGGCTTACGCTGCATTTGCAGCTTACGCTTCATCCGAAATAGTGAAACCGTTAGAACGTTTGCTAGAACTTGATAAGGCTCGTAGTGAGCGTTTCTAAATCCACTACGCCGATCGCATTGAGTCCGGGTATCATCCCAGCACACTCGCCAGGGTTGAAGATTAGCTGTGCTTCTTGCAATTCGTTCCGATAGCGATGGGTGTGGCCGTGTAAAGCCAAATCCTGGCGACCGAGATTCCCGTCAAACTCGAGTGGATCATGAACCACGATAATATTGCGTTGGTGCCAGATTAAGTTGAGCGGTGGTTCGCAGAAGTGAAAGCCGAATTGCTCTATGGCTGCATCAAGACTGTCTCGCTCTTGATCATTATTACCAAACACGCCGAACAAGGGCGCTTCCAGGTCTGCCAGCACGGCCAATGTTTTGGCTTGCGTCACGTCCCCGGTATGAATCACTCGATCCACGCCCGCATTGTTGAATAGATCGACAATTTTGCGAACGTTTTTTAAGTTGTTATGGGTGTCACTGACGATGCCGATGCGCATTATTTTTCTTGTGGTCGGTTGTAGTTGGTTGTGTCGTCGTTCCGGGCTAAAGCGCGGGCCTGTAAATATTGGTTGAGCCGATTATAAAGTACAACGGGAAAGT
>DJYW01000100.1:0-4369 GCA_002450255.1 Gammaproteobacteria bacterium UBA6968 | reverse complement strand
AAAAAAACGCCAAGCAATGCTTGGCGTTTTTTAGCGAGCGCGTTACGCGCGTTCGAGGATGTGAATACCGCAAGCGCTGCCCAAGCCAATAACATGAGTGAGTCCGACTCGCGCACCTTCCACTTGCCGTGCGCCTGCTTCGCCGCGCAGATGCGTACTAACTTCGTAAATATTGGCAATGCCTGTGGCACCCAGAGGATGTCCTTTCGAGAGCAAGCCACCCGATACATTGACCGGAACTCGCCCCCCTAACTGGACTTCGCCGTCGTCGATTAAACGTCCAGCGCCTCCGTCTTCACACAATCCCAGGTTCTCATAGTGCAGTATTTCTGCCGTAGCAAAGCAGTCATGCAGCTCAACTAAATCGATATCGTCTGGTCCAAGGCCGGCCATTTCGTAGGCGTCTTTGGCTGCGATGCGGGTGCAGGAATTGACGTCTGGCATAACCAGGTCACGTTCCTGCCAAGGATCTGAAGCCAATACGGAGGCGCGTACTTTGATTGCGCGGCCCATTAAGCCCAGTTCTTTCGCTTTCTTCTCGGAGCAGATGATGGCCGCTGCGGAGCCATCGACGTTCACCGAGCACATCAGCTTCGTGTTTGGATAAGAAATCATCTCAGCACCCATAACCTGATCCAGCGGAGTCTCGATTTGATACATCGCTTTCGGGTTTAGCGTGGAATGGTGATGGTTCTTAACGGAGACCTTCGCAAACTGTTCAAAAGTCGTTCCGTATTTGCGCGCATGCTCCATACCCGCTTCAGCGAATACCGCAGGCATGGTGCCTGAACCCATCAAACCTTCTTTCGGAATGCCGGTTTTCGCGCCGCCGCCGCCCAATAAACCTTTGCCCATTTGCTCGACGCCTACAGCCAGGACCACGTCGTACAGGCCAGCTTTCACCGACGCCCATGCTTCGCGGAACGCGGTAGCGCCGGTCGCACAAGCGTTCGCGACGTTGACTACGGGAATACCAGTTTGGCCGATTTCTTGTAGTACGCGTTGGCCTACCATCGCTGAGGCTTGGCCGAGGTTGCCGCAGTACATAGCCTGCATATCTTGAATAGTGAGGCCACAGTCGTCCAAAGCCATCAGTGCGGCTTGTGCACCGATTTGTGGGACGGTTTTGTCTGGAAAGCGGCCAAATTTGATCATGTCGACGCCGACGATATATGCATCAGTCATGGTTAGTCTCCTTATGGCGGGATGCGCCGATGTTGCTAGCTATCCGCTTTGGGTTGAAAAAAATAAGAAATATATGAATTGCCTTCCTGGTCTTTGCGGCCGAGTGCGTCCGCAAAGACGACCTCAACAGGCATATCAAATTCCAGGTTTTCAGGATCTGGCTCGATATTGATCAGATTTCCTTTTATCGCTGTGCCGTCATCCAGATCAACAATAGCGCTGATATAGGGGACCTCGATGCCGGGGAACGAACGGTAGACAATCGAATAAGAGTAGAGTTTGCCTGCGTTCGGCAGCGTCACCGTTTCCATCTGATCTCGGGCCCCGCACTTTGAGCAAACGCTGCGCTCACCCAAGTAGGTTGCACCGCAGTTGCTGCATTTATGTCCTTCGAGATAAGGATCGCCGCCTTCCGGCAGCTTCAGAAATGGGACCGCGGGTAATGGTTGTTCGCTCATATCTCCCCTCCAAGTATTTGAGTCGCTGCTTTGCGAATGAAGCCCAAGACACAAAGCTTGGAAAGACTACTACGCTACCGGCAAGCGCGCTAGTCGCTGCGAATTTCCTAAAGATCGCTACCTTAGGCTGTATCCAATAGGGCTTGTGAAGCTATGCATCCAGTTTGGCTTTGATGATCTCGTTCACTTGCTGAGGATTTGCCTTGCCTTGGGTTTGCTTCATCACCTGGCCAACAAAAAAACCAAGCATCTTGGTTTTGCCGCCTTTGAGCTCGTCAAACTGCTTGGGGTGTTCGACTATTAACTGATTTATGATCGCGGTCAGTTGGCCATCGTCGCTCACCTGTTCTAAGCCTAATTGACCGATGAGATCATCGACAGACTGAGGCGCGGCGACTCCAGAGCCGCTATTCCAAAGTGCTTCGAACAGAGTTTTTGCGGTTTTAGATGAGAGGGTGCCGTCCTCTAGCCTACTGATTAAATGTCCCAGTTGTTGTGGTGTGACCGGGCTATTAGGCCAATCGAGTTCGGTGCGGTTCAAAAAAGCCGATAAATCGCCCATAACCCAATTCGCACTCAGCTTGGGCTGGTCACATATTGCGACGACGGCGTCGAAAAATTCCGCGCGATCGGGTTCGGCGCTTAGCCAGCGCGCGTCATAATCTGAAAGTCCCAGGGATTCGACATAACGCACGCGGCGCTGCTTAGGTAGCTCCGGTAGAGTCACCCGAATGCGGTCAATCTGTTGCTGAGAGATTTGCAGCGGCAACAAGTCCGGATCGGGAAAGTAGCGGTAATCTTCGCTTTGTTCCTTGCCTCGCATGGACCGCGTTTCGTCTTTGTCCGGATCGAATAACCGGGTTTCTCGATTGATCTTGCCGCCTGCTTCGAGCACCTCAATTTGGCGTTCCACCTCTAACTCAATGGCGCGCTCGACAAATCGGAACGAGTTGATGTTTTTGATTTCTGTGCGCTCCCCGTAAGCGGTTTCGCCGCGCGGCCGCACCGAGACATTCGCGTCGCAGCGCATGCTGCCTTCGGCGAGATTACCGTCGCAGATGCGCAAATACTTCACCAACGCGTGGATGCTGCGGAAATAGGCCGAGGCCTCTTCCGCGCTGCGCATATCTGGTTCTGAAACTATTTCGAGCAAGGGCGTGCCGGTACGATTCAGATCGATAGCCGTTTGGCCGGGAAACAGGTCGTGGATCGATTTACCTGCATCCTCTTCTAAGTGCGCGCGGGTGATGGCTACTTCTCTTTGGATGCCATCTTCCAGATCGATGGTAATGCTGCCTTGGCCTACGATTGGGGTTTCGAATTGGCTGATTTGGTAGCCTTTTGGCAGGTCTGGGTAGAAGTAGTTCTTACGGTCAAAGATTGATAGCAGGTTAATTTCCGCATCGATTGCGAGGCCAAATTTTATGGCCATCTCGACTGCTGCTTCATTGAGTACCGGCAAAACGCCGGGTAAACCCAAGTCGATAACGCAGGCTTGTTCGTTGGGGCTTGCGCCGTAACGACTACTAGCACCGGAAAAAATTTTGCTTTCAGTTGCAAGCTGGACGTGAATTTCCAAGCCAATTACCGTTTCCCAGGAAGTGCTCTGCATACTAGCTCTCCCTTGTTTCGCTAGCGGTTGGGTGGCGCAAATGCCAGTCGGTTTCTGTTTGATAGGCGTGGGCTAGACGCAATATGCGGTCCTCGCAGAATGCCGGCGCAATGAGCTGCATACCAACTGGCATATTGTCGCTAAAGCCGCATGGAATGCTGATGGCTGGTAAGCCCGCCAGGCTGGTCGGCACCGTAAACAGATCCTGTTGGTACATCGCCACCGGGTCCTGCAGCAGCTGTTCTTTTTTGAATGCGGGGCCTGGTGCGGTGGGTGTGAGCAAAACATCCACATCTTGAAATGCGCGCTCGAAGTCCATGGCGATCAAGCGTCGTATTTTCTGTGCCTTTATGTAGTACGCATCGAAATAACCCACCGAAAGTGTATAAGTACCAGTCAGGATGCGACGTTTTACTTCATCGCCAAAGCCTTCGCTGCGTGAGCGCTCGTATAAATCATGCAGGTCTTGCGGTGCCTCGCAACGATGTCCAAAGCGTACGCCGTCATAACGAGATAGATTCGTAGATGCTTCGGCACTTGCGAGCACGTAATAGGTTGGAATGGCCATATCGGTATTAGGTAAGCTTACCGAGTGGAGCGTATGTCCAAGCTTGGCGAATTCACGCTGGGCTTCTACCAACAACCCGTCATCACTAAGTTGCTTGAGGTACTCTTCTGGCACGCCGATACGCATGGGTTGATCGGGCGCTTGCAACGTCCCCTGAGCCATTGCTTCTAACCAAGCATCTTCGCGTTGGGCGCTGGTCGAATCGCGTTCATCAAAACCTGCCATATAGCCAAATAAAAGGCTGATATCGGCTGCGCTTTGGGCGAACAGTCCACCTTGATCTAACGACGAGGCGAAGGCGATCATACCGAATCGTGAAACTCTTCCATAGGTTGGTTTGAGTCCGCTGATGCCGCACAAAGAAGCAGGCTGTCGAATCGATCCGCCGGTATCGGTGCCGGTTGCTACTGGTGTCAGCCGCGCCGCGACCGCAGCGGCAGAGCCTCCAGAGGAACCGCCTGGCACTCTGGCAAGATCCCACGGGTTGCTAACCGAGCCGAAATAACTCGTTTCATTAGACGAACCCATAGCGAACTCATCCATATT
>DJYW01000113.1:1146-5314 GCA_002450255.1 Gammaproteobacteria bacterium UBA6968 | reverse complement strand
GCGCGTGCTTAATAGATTCGAAGACATGTTCGCCTAACCACTTGTATCTAACCGTTCTATTGAGCCGCTCTACATATGCGTTTTGAGTGTGCTTACCAGGCTGGATAAACATCCCTCGTATTTTGTGTTTTGCCGCCCAGCTCTGGCATACACCACTGCACATCCTGCTTCCGTTATCACAACGAATGATCTAAGGCTCACCTTGCCATTCAATGATTTGGTCTAAAGGCCTGCGCTCCGCCGGCGGGCATCGCCCCAATGCCCCATCTGTCCCGACACATCGCAACTGGTGTTGCATCGGCTCGAGCTAGCCGGCCCAATAGCAGCCGACCCATCTAACCTAGTTGGGCATTCCATTCGCTGACTTCGGCAACCGATGCCAGCAGTGCCTCAGCATCTCCTTCGATGGTTAAGGTCTCAATGAGGTCACCCTGAGATATGCTATCGACCACCGCTTGATCCGCCTCGTTTTGCACGGCACCAAAAATAGCGTGCGCATCATCTAGCCAAGGAGTAGGACCATGAGTGATAAAAAACTGCGAACCATTCGTTCCCGGACCGGCGTTCGCCATGGATAATTTACCCGGTGCGTCGTGGCGCAATTCGGCGACAAACTCATCGGCAAAACGATACCCAGGACCACCGGTTCCAGTGCCGAGAGGGCAGCCGCCCTGGATCATAAAGTCAGGTATAACGCGGTGAAAACTGAGGCCGTCATAGAAGCCCCGCTGCGCGAGATTGACGAAATTAGCAACGGTTACAGGCGTTTGCTCGGCAAACAGGTCTAGATTGATCACGCCCTGATTGGTTTTCATTACAGCTACTAAACTCATTTCCATCTCCTTCGAATTATTAGTTATCTCGTGTCGGCGAAAGCCGCACCTTTGCGAATGCTATGGCGGATTTCGCGTTGGCTCGCAGTCTTCACTAAGCGAATGGCCCGCTTCTTCAAACTCTGCGGGCGCACTTTTATACCATGTATTGAGTATTGCGAATGGTCTATTTCGGACAGGCCTAATCCAGCCGGATGATCATTGCACAACGCAAAATTAACCAAAATGTTGGTTTCTTATGTGTTGGTGCACACACCAAACTGCAACATCGACTAGAGCGGGTTCGCAATGTCCAGTACCACCGCTGTTAAACAATGGTAGACGTTGCTACTGGTTCCCAGGCACCAGTTAATGTCGTTGCTTTTGGCGGGCAGGTAGATCGGTTTGTCCCCTTCGTTGGTATTGCAGAAGCATCGGCCACAGCCAGATTTGCCACAACAATCGTTGTAGGAACTGACGTAGTGTCGAGCGTCGCCTGGATTCAGACAGGTGCCTATCCAGCTGACCGGAGAAATCTCGGTCCCCGGCGGGCAAGCATTAACCGATCCCCCGCAACAACCGCACCAATAACCGCACCAATAACCGTCGATAGCGCAATGACGCTAATATTCGCATCTATTCGGGTCGCCCGGTGTTACCTTCCACCAACCGCGGCCGTTACCGAGCCTGTTTATCTGGCGGTTCTTCTGCAGCCGTTTGCTCTTCTGCATTAGCCGCTATGCTGGGCTAGAAACGCCTCCATCTGCTGCGCTGCCTGCGCGGCCTCATCACCCTCTTTCCACGCAGCTATCAATTCAGCATGCGGCGCTGTCGCCGCGATCATTTCCGAAGTCACAGACGGATGATATGAATCGTCGCCCCGCAAGATCAGCATTGGCGTTGTCATAGCAGACAACTCGGTTTCTACCATACAAAACAAACTAGCCTCGTTCTCAAACAAATTAGCGCGCAGCCCCGCAATGGCCTCCGGCGGACGCGAATCATGCGGCAGAAGTTCATTCGCCCAGCTGTCAAACATCTGTAGGAATAAGTCGTAGTTGCCGTCGCGCCCAATACTTTGCATCAAAACTGCAGCCCTAACTCGTGCCGGCGCTATGCGAATAAGGTTGAGGGCAAACGGTCCACCGATACACATACCGGCAACGGCGAAACGCTCGAATTCGAGATGACTCATAAGCGCTAACTGATCTTCTGCGTAGGTATCCCAACCATCTTCCGCATTGATGATGCCAAACGATTGTCCTGCGTTGCGCTGATCCATCGCTACCACGGTAAAGTTCTGCTGTAGCGCTTCTATTGGGTTCCACGGCGCGTTATCCCAAAAGGAAATGGCAGAACGCATGCCGCCCGGTGCGAGTAATAAAACCGCCGGCCCGGAGCCGCTCACCGTATAGTGGATACGGCATCCACCGTTATAAAAGAAGGTCATGCATCTAAGTCCCGCTATCAAAAAGGCCGGTGCATTTGCACCGGCCGGTACCTCATCCTATCGAGTTTCAACGGGTCTAATGACTGTGCAGAACCACTCGTAGTTCAGTAAACCCATGCACAAAGTTCGATGGAACCCGCTCAGGGTCTCCGACAACCTCAATTTTATGGTAGCGCTTTTGGATCTCTTCCCAGAGGATACGCAACTGTAATTCGGCCAGACGATTGCCCATACAACGGTGCAAACCGAAGCCAAACGATAGGTGATGACGCACCTGAGGCCGATCGATAACGAACTCATTGGCCCGATCTATCGCTGATTCATCACGGTTGCCAGAGACATACCACATGATCACCTTATCGCCCGCTTTGATCTTCTGCCCAGCAAGCTCATAGTCCTGCGTCGCTATGCGTCGCATATGAGCCAACGGAGTCTGCCAACGGATAATCTCTGACACCATCGATGGAATCACACTCGGATTATTGCGCAGCTTCGCGTACTCACCTGGGTTCTCATTCAGCGCCAGTACGCCGCCCGTCATCGAGTTACGTGTTGTGTCATTACCGCCAACGATCAGGAGTATTAAGTTGCCCAAATACTCTTGAGGAGACATGTCTTTCGTTGCTTCACTGTTGGCCAGCATGGAAATGAAATCGTTACCTTCACCAGACTCTGCACGTTGCTGCCAAAGCTCCGTGAAGAAAGTTAAGCATTCAATCAACTCTTCACGCCGCTGCTCTTCGGTTTCCACGACACCGGTCTCCGGTCCGCCAGTAGCAACGTCTGACCAACGGGTCAATTTGCGACGCTGCTCAAATGGGAAATCGAACAAAGTCGCCAACATCATGGTAGTTAACTCGATGGATACCCGATCAACCCAGTTGAATTCTTCTCCGATCGGCAGACCGTCAAGCACCATCTCAGTGCGTTCGCGGATAGTCGCTTCCATTTTTTTCAAATTGGCTGGCGCAACGGAACCCTGCACAGTCTTACGTTGTTCGTCGTGTTTCGGCGGATCCATCGCGATAAACATGGGCAGAGGGAAGTCTTCTTCAGGCTCAATAATGGTGATCGCGGGCTCCGAGGAAAATACCTTCCAGTTGCCCTCAACTTCCATAATGTCGGCAAACCGAGTGACAGACCAATACGGCCCAAACTCTGAGTCCTGGCAGTAGTGCACGGGCGCCTCATGGCGCAACCTTTTCAGGTAATCCCACTTTTTATCCTCAGCCCACAACTCTCTCTGACTGATGTCAAACTGGTCTAACGGAATATCTTCGGGCGCAAAATCAATCATTCGCAAAGCTTCAGTTGTCATTAGAATTGGAACTCCGGTAGTTGAACAACCAATCCATCCAGGCTGTCGTCTACCTTAATTTGACAAGACAATCTGGAATTGGGCTGACGTTCAGGATTTAAGTCGAGCATAGACTCTTCGCTTTCACCAGGCTTACCGACTTGAGCAGTCCAATCGGCGTGAACCATAACGTGACAGGTTGCACAGGAGCATTCACCACCACAGTCAGCGTCGATCCCTGGAACTAGATTATCAATGGCTGCTTGCATTACCGACGAACCCGAGTCTGCTTCCACAGTATGTTGAGTGCCGGAATGTTCAATGTAGGTAATCTTAGGCATGGTGCTCCTCTAGCTTTTTGCGTTCGTTGTTTACTTCTTCGACTACTTTCAAAGCAGTCTTCTTTGCAGCGTTAATGAATACCTTATTTGCAAACCGCTCAATCCTGTGGCGCAAGGCACTGGCAGCGCATCTGCTAAATATTCTATTTCGCTTTTTTTGCTGTTGAGTAAGTCAGTTCCGTTGTGTCTTCTTGGCGCTTTGAGGCGCTATAGGCTTGGTGGCAATAAGCTTGGTGATTGAAGTCGGCATGTTAATGTCGGCTTTCGA
>DJYW01000113.1:0-839 GCA_002450255.1 Gammaproteobacteria bacterium UBA6968 | reverse complement strand
GTGATTGAAGCCGGCATGTTAATGTCGGCTTTCGAAACTTAGCCTTCGCTTTTTTTGCCTTCGCTTTTTTGCCTTGGCTTTTTTAGCCTTCGCCGTTTTGCTTTCGCTACTTCAGCAATCGCATCCTCGCCGCCGAAAGTGCTTACCTTCTCCCACAGGTCAGTTCACTCTTCGCTGGTTTGCGGGAGTGCGAATTGCTACTACAAAGAGCCAACACGCGGCCAGAACGCTCCTCTCCGAGCGTTGTAAAAGTAGCGAATGCTCCTTGAGCCGGCAATATCATTTCCGGCCAGACAAGCTTTTACCAAAGGGAAATATACGCAATCAAATTGTGGTCACTGCGAGGTTTCCAAGATGTCTGAAATGGTCGCAACCAATTTGCAGTGGGCGGCCCAAGGCCGTGCTGCTAATCCAACAGCGCACTGATTGCAGCGGCGAGCGTCCGGTCTTTTGCAGTGACGGTATTCCCAGCATCGTGGGTCGTCAATGCAATGGTGACGCGGTTATAGACATTGGACCAGTCGGGATGATGTCCCTGTTGTTCGGCCAAGAACGCTACACGCGTCATAAAACCGAAGGCTTCCGAAAAGTCGCGAAAAGTAAACTCACGCAATAAGCGGTTGTCCGTCTCCTGCCAATCAACTTCATTATTCTGCATTCGTTCTCCTGCATCTTTTAACCAACACTGTGGCGCTCGTTCGGACGTAGCATCGCCGTGCTTTGTCTAACCTCGCCCTACTAAGCACCTATTATCTGGATTTTCTTCTACGAGGCAAAACCGCCGCAATCACACCAGCACAGCTCTTTTTGCTGTCGCATATTACCCAAAGCTCGCAGCA
>DJYW01000045.1:667-3819 GCA_002450255.1 Gammaproteobacteria bacterium UBA6968 | reverse complement strand
AACTCATGGGCGTTGACGCGTGCAGTAACAAGCGGGTAATCGCCGAAGCAGACCTAAATCGCTCCGCTAAAAACGGCTGTGAACCTTAGCTATGAAAGCTGACCAGTGCAATCGCCTCATCCCCGATTGACCAACGTCTCTTGTGTCCCTTCGGTTTGTTTTTGCAAGCTCGCTACGTGCCCAGGCCGCACAACTCTTTGCACAATCAAGCCGACGCGATCGACTACCAGAATATGCGGCCAACCTACTTCGCGATGCTTACCCCGCGATCAGAGCTCTTGTCCTCCAATTACCCAAGAGGCAAGCTACGCTATCGGACAGGGGGACTTATGCCGTCAGGAATATTTGCAGGTTTAAAAGTAGTCGACTGTGCAACAGTGATAGCCGCGCCAGCGGCAGCCATGATATTGGCCGACTTTGGTGCAGACGTAATTAAAATCGAACCACCCGGGGAAGGGGACATGTTGCGCATGTTGTCGCATGTTCCAACTACACCGGAAGCGCAAAATGAATGGTTCTGGCAAATGGACGGACGCAATAAACGAAGTATTTGCCTGGACTTAAAGACACCACAAGGCTCAGAAATACTGCGTAATTTGGTGACAAATTGCGATGTTTTCATCACAAATCAACCATATCCAGTGCGCGAGACGCTAAAGATTACTTTTGCAGATTTAGAGCCACTCAACCCGCGCATGATTTACGCATCGTTAACCGCTTACGGCGAAGTAGGACCAGAGCGCGATCGCAAAGGCTTCGACCAACTCGCATATTGGGCGCGCAGCGGGCTTATGGACTTGATCCGGGCACCCGATACAACGCCAACCCAAGGACTGCCTGGCATGGGAGATCACCCAACCGCGGTTGCACTGTACGCCTCCATCGTAACGGCTTTGCTGCATCGCGAACGCACTGGTGAAGGAGGTATGGTTTATACGTCTTTGCTCGCAAATGGGTTGTGGTCGGCTGCCGGTGTCGCTGGCGGCGCAATGGCCGGTGGCGACATGCCGGGTTATCGAGCTAATAACAGCATTTACGGCGCGATGATCCGACCTTATAAAGCCAGCGACGGCCGCTGGCTGCAATTCAATATGATTCGCGACGAGGATCTGCTCAGCTTGCTGCTAGCGGGCCTGGATGCCATCCACTTGCTCGCTGACGAGCGTTTCTCTAACCCTGATCTGCTTTGGGAAAATCGGCAGATATTTGGTGATGCTTTGCAAGAGATCGTGGGTGCACGGACCTCCGATCACTGGTTAACCGTAATGGAGACGATGGGCGTACCAATCAATCGAGTCGCCCGCGTGGAGGAGACCGTGACTGATCAGCAGATTTTGCTGAACGACATGGCGAGCCAAACCACCAACCCTGAAATCGATATTCCCGTCGTGATCAATCATCCTGTAAACGTCGGCCATTTAACAAGAACGGAAGCGCTGCGAGCACCGGCGTTAGGCGAACACTCGCGAGAGATTTTAAGAGAACTGGGCCTGTCTGAAAGCGCAATTAATGACCTGATTACGACTCACGTAATATTCGAACCGGATAAGGACCAAACATGATATCCAATCGCCGCGCACCCGCGCGCTCAATACATAACGGTCTATACCAAAGATTAGTGGCCGCACTCATCGCGATTTGCACCATGCTGACAATTCCTCAGCATGTCGCGGCCGAAACACCGCAAAATTTGGGCAGCGAGTGGTCAGAGCTGTTTAACGGTAAAGATTTAAACAGCTGGACTGCAAAAATAACGGGGCAGCCAATGGGTAAAGACGCTAGGAATACTTTTCGGGTCGAGGACGGATTAATCAAAATACGCTATGACCAATATGATACGTTTGACAACCAATTTGGGCATTTGTTCTTTGCATCTCCGTTTGAGCGCTATCAACTGCTTATTGAGTATCGTTTCATCGGCGAACAATTGGCAGGTGGTCCAGGCTGGGCAGAGCGTAACAGCGGCGTAATGCTGCATGCCCAGGCGCCAGCCACGATGACCCTCATGCAAGATTTCCCCAACTCGATTGAAGTGCAATTTCTTGGCGGCTTTAACAATGGCGAGATGCGGCCCACGGCTAATTTATGCACGCCGGGCACCGATGTGACTTTCGCGGGAAAACAACTGCCCTACCACTGCCAACCATCAAAGAGTGCCACTTTTGATGGAGATCAATGGGTGCAAATCATTGTGAATGTTGACGGTGGCGCGACCATACAGCATGAGATCCAACAAGAAATTGTGCTCGCATACGAGCAACCTACGCTTACCGACAGTAGAGTGAATGGCGCACCGCAAGCGCTGACATCTGGCTACCTGGCGCTACAGAGCGAGTCGCACCCGATCGACTTTCGTCGCGTCGCTATTCGCGCCTTGCCAGCCGAAAGCGCATTAAAATCCAACACGCCGCGCGCCGGCGAATAGACTGCCAAGAGCCATTACTCCGCTAGGCCGTGGCCGTATTACGGACAAACCTTCCTAGACCCGCCAGTCCTCGTTTAACTCGCGAATCAGCTGCTGGGCGGTAGCAATACGCGCATCTGGGCTATAGGCAAGGCAGCGCATACAGATGTCTTCTAGCAGCGCCGGTATCGCTATCGTCGAAACAGTACTTGGCTTGGGAATATCGTTGGCCAAGACAGCCGCGACGATTTGGTCCATTGTGTTGCCATCCACCGGTGTCTGACCGCAGAGAATCTCGTAAAGGACCGCCCCCACGCTGTAAAGATCTGTGCGCGCATCGATGTCAGGTGAACGCTGCACTTGCTCTGGCGACATGTAACACACGCTACCCTGTAGCTGCCCCTGGCCGGTCAAATTATTCTTATCAAACGCTTTTTTTAGATCTGGGCCTGCAAGCTCTCCCGCGGTAAGGCTTTGCTCGTTCGCAGTTGTTTCTTTTAAGGACGCGCCAGCGGCGCTTTCGCTCCAGACCTTAGCGAGCCCCCAGTCCAACAAGAGCGTTTCACCGTAGGGGCCGATAAGGATGTTCTCCGGTTTGATGTCCCGGTGCACTACACCATGGCCATGGGCGTATTCCAATGCATGGGCCACCTGTACAGCAACCTCAATCAACTGACCGAGATCATATCGATCACGAAAATCGAGAATCTCGCGCAGGGTATATCCATGCACCAGCTTCATGGTGAAG
>DJYW01000045.1:0-356 GCA_002450255.1 Gammaproteobacteria bacterium UBA6968 | reverse complement strand
TGCACCAGCTTCATGGTGAAGTAGTAATGCCCACGGATGTCGCGCCCAAGCTCGTAGGTTGGTATCGTATTTGGGTGCTGTAGCATCGCCGAAACGCGGGCTTCGCGGAGTAGGCGTTGTTGTTCTATGGGGTCATCTGCCAATTCCGGTCGTAATGCCTTGTAGCAAACCACTCTGGAAAGATGCAGATCTTTACACGCCTTGATAACCGATTTACCTCCTTTGGCAATGGTTTTCAGAAAGATATAGCGCGTGCGGACATCGATTTTTTCTGGCAAAGGCCGGTCTGTATCATCCAGATAGACCGAGCTATCTTGCTGCCCTGCCTGGTCTTTAAATAATTCGGAAAAACTGTG